>NZ_CP014546.1:4365211-4677012 GCF_001579805.1 Pseudomonas azotoformans
CGACGCTTACTTGCTCGACCCCGACACCCGCGCGTTTGTGCAGCAACACAACCCTGATGCGCTGCGGGATATGACTGAGCGCATGCTCGAAGCGCAACAGCGTGGCATGTGGCAGGAGCCGGGGGCGTACCGCGAAGCGTTGGAAAACCTGTTGCTCGATATAGAAGAAGACAGCTGATGACTGATATTCCCCATTTCCCGCTGTCCGCCGTAGTCGGCGCCGATGCCTTGAAGCTGGCGCTGTGCCTGACCGCCATCGACCCGAAGATCGGCGGTGTGCTGATCGAAGGCCCGCGCGGCATGGCCAAGTCGACCTTGGCGCGCGGTTTGGCGGACCTGCTGGCCAGCGGTCAGTTCGTGACCTTGCCCCTGGGCGCGACTGAAGAGCGCCTTGTCGGCACGTTGGACCTGGACGCTGCATTGGGCGAGGGCCGTGCGCAGTTTTCTCCCGGCGTATTGGCGAAGGCGGATGGCGGCGTGTTGTACGTCGATGAAGTCAACCTGCTGCCCGATCACTTGGTGGACCTGCTGCTGGATGTGGCCGCCAGCGGCACCAACCTGATCGAGCGCGACGGCATTTCCCATCGCCATTCGGCGCGCTTCGTGTTGATCGGCACCATGAACCCGGAGGAGGGCGAGTTGCGCCCGCAACTGCTCGACCGTTTCGGCTTCAACGTGGCGTTGAGCGGGCAGACCTTGCCGACCGAGCGTGGGCAGATCATCCGTCGTCGCCTGGATTTCGACAGCGACCCGGCGGCGTTCTGCGCGAAATGGGAAGCATCGCAGTCGGCCTTGCGCGAACGCTGCACCCAGGCACGGGCGCGGCTCGACACGATTGCGCTGGATGATGACGCGCTGGCTCAGATCACCGAGCGGTGTTTTGCCGCGGGCGTCGATGGTTTGCGTGCGGACCTTGTCTGGTTGCGGGGTGCCAGGGCCCATGCTGCTTGGCGGGGCGCCAGCGCGATTGCCGACGAAGATATCGACGCGGTTGCCGAGTTTGCCTTGCGCCACCGCCGCCAGGAGCAGGCGCCTCCAGCCAGTCCTCCGAACGAAGGGCAGTCGCCCAAACCCTCCGACACTTCGCCCGGCCAAGGCCAATGGGGCGACATGCCCACTCCGGCCCTGCCCACGGGGGCGCGCCGGGAAGTCCCCACCTGGCCAAAAAAGCCCTAGGCATTCGCCCCCGACCTGGCGTGGGGGCGGATGCCCGCCCCAAGGCCGGGCGACTGGACAGCGGCAGGCACGGCAAGGCGCGCAGCGCGAAACAAGGCTCGATCAATTGGCCGGGTACCTTGCTCGGTGGTCGGCCCCAGTCCCGCGAAGACTTGCTGTTTCACCTGCGCAGCCGTTCGGCTCATGAGCTGTGGCTGGTGATTGTGGATGCCTCGGCGTCCACCCGACGGCACAGCGCGCTCACCGACGCCAAGGGTTTGTTGGCGCAACTGTTTGATGATGCTTACCGCCAACGGGCGCGGATGGCGTTGTTGACTGCCAGCGGGCACTCGCCCAAATGGCAGGTCCAGGGATTGAAGGCGGCGAAGGGCTTGGCGGGTTGGCTGGATCAATTGGGCGCGGGCGGTGGTACGCCGTTGCTTGCGGCGTTGACCGAGGCCGGGGCGTGGCTGGCGCAGCGGCGCAAGCGGTATCCGGCTGAACAACAGCGGCTGCTGGTGATTACGGATGGGCGACTCAAGAATATCGACGGGTTGCCGTTGCTGGAGTGTCCTGGTGTGCTGGTGGATATCGAGCGTGGGCCGATCCGCTTGGGTCGGTCACAGGCGCTGGCGGTGGGGCTGCAACTGGATTACCGGCATATCGACGATTAGGTGTTGCCGGGCACGTTCGGCCACAGGTTGGCCACCAGGAACAACCGTTCGGCTTCCTCCCAATCCTCGTCCACTTGAACCATGCGCACCAACAACTGCGCCGGCGCCATCGGATCCAGCTCCGCCAGCCAGCCGCGCATCTGTTCTTCACTCCAGACGTGATCCGCCGTGTAATGCGCTGGCGCCAACCACGCATGCCGGGGCAGGGGTTGCCAACGGCCGGGTTGGCTGCGGCTGACAAACGCTTGCCAATCGCGCTGATGCAACCAGCGCCCACGCAAATGGTGCGGATGGGCGCCAGTGGGGGCTTGGGCCTCGCCAGGCCAGGGATACAGCAGATAACCGCCGAGCCACAAATGCGCATCGAACTGCTGGATATCCAACGCCGCCAACGCCTCGCGACTTTCCGCCCGCGCTGAAATGGGCAGTTGGTGCTGGGCCAGATGCGCCAGTTTTCGATCCAGCCGGTCATGACAGCCAGGCCCCAACCACTGCGCCGTATCCTGGCCATTGCCGTCCTGCGGCCCAAGATAGAGTTTGATCGCCAGTTCCAGGTGATGCACGCCGTCGCGGTCACGCAGCAGCATGTCCAGCTCGCCCAGGGTATGTCCGGCACGCCGGATTGGCAGGTTGGCCGCCAGCAACTCAACCCCCGGCGCATGCTGCACGGCGAACTGCCACAAGCGTTCGTAATACAGGCCCAGGCGCCGGGTGCGCGACTGGCTCAACCACTGCTGCAAGGTGCTGCTGTCCTGGTCGAGTTGGCGCAACCACTGCTCGAGTAAATGCGGGGCCTGCACCCAATCGCTGCCGGCCAGCGGATGGCGTTGCGGCCAAGGTGTCTGCGCCAGCATCGGCGGGGCGAGCATCACCCACGCCAGGTCGCGCACTTCGGGGTGGCGCAGCTGGCGGGGCAGGTTGTGCAGATCCGGGAACACAGTCATGGTCCGAGCATAGCCGTTTACAGGGGGCATGGGTGGCTGAGAACCATTGTCATCAAGGCGTCACGGCGACAAAGGATTTTGCCTGGGACGGCCTTTCGCCCATAATCCTTCTTTTTGCCACACCCCATATCCCGCAGGAGCCCCATGGAGCAATTTCGCAATATCGGCATTATCGGTCGCCTGGGCAGTACCCAGGTGTTGGACACCGTCCGCCGGCTGAAAAAATTCCTGCTGGAACGCCACCTGCATGTGATCCTCGAAGACACCATCGCTGAAATCCTCCCCGGCCACGGCCTGCAGACCTCGTCACGCAAGATGCTCGGCGAAGTCTGTGACATGGTGATTGTGGTCGGCGGCGACGGCAGCCTGTTGGGGGCCGCCCGTGCCTTGGCGCGGCATAACGTGCCGGTGCTGGGGATCAACCGGGGCAGCCTGGGTTTCCTGACCGATATCCGCCCTGATGAGCTGGAAGTCGAAGTGGCCAAGGTGCTCGACGGCCATTACCTGGTGGAGAACCGCTTCCTGCTGCAAGCCGAAGTGCGCCGCCACGGCGAGGCCATCGGCCAGGGCGATGCCTTGAATGACGTGGTGCTGCACCCCGGCAAGTCCACGCGGATGATCGAGTTCGAACTCTATATAGACGGCCAGTTCGTGTGCAGCCAAAAGGCCGACGGCCTGATCGTGGCCACGCCCACCGGTTCCACCGCCTACGCGTTGTCGGCGGGTGGCCCGATCATGCATCCCAAGCTGGATGCCATTGTGATCGTGCCGATGTACCCCCATATGTTGTCGAGCAGGCCGATTGTGGTCGACGGCAACAGTGAGCTGAAAATCGTGGTGTCCAAAGACATGCAGATCTACCCGCAGGTGTCGTGTGACGGGCAGAACCATTTCACCTGCGCCCCCGGTGACACCATCACCGTGAGCAAGAAGGCACAGAAGTTGCGGTTGATCCACCCGCTGGACCACAACTACTACGAAGTGTGCCGCACCAAGCTGGGCTGGGGCAGCCGCTTGGGGGGTGGAGGCGACTGATGCTCGATCCCGCGCGTAGCTACGACCTGATTGGTGACGTGCACGGTTGCGCCCACACCCTTGAGCATTTGCTCGACCGGTTGGGCTACCACAAGCAGGGCGGCACCTGGCGCCATCCGTCGCGCATGGCGGTGTTCCTCGGCGATATCATCGATCGGGGGCCGCGTATCCGCGAGGCGCTGCACATCGTCCACGACATGGCCGAGGCCGGCCAGGCGCTGTGCATCATGGGCAACCATGAATTCAACGCTCTGGGTTGGACCACACCGGCGCCGCCGGGCAGTGGCAAGCAGTTTGTGCGCGAGCACAACCCACGGCATGCGCGGTTGATCCACGAGACCCTGACCCAATTCGAACACCACCCGGCCGACTGGCACGACTTCCTCGGCTGGTTCTACGACATGCCGCTGTTTGTCGATGCCGGGCGCTTTCGCGTGGTGCATGCGTGCTGGGATGACGGCTTTATCGATCCGCTGCGCGCGACCTTCCCGGACGGCTGCATCGACGCGCATTTCCTGCAGGCCGCCGCCGTGCCGGGCAGTTTTGCCTGCAACGCCTTCGACAGGCTGCTGCGCGGCACCGACATGCGCCTGCCGGATGGCCTTACGCTGACCGGCGGCGATGGCCTGACGCGCTCGTTCTTTCGCACCAAGTTCTGGGAAGACGACCCCAAGACCTACGGCGACATTGTGTTCCAGCCCGACGCGTTGCCGGAACCGGTGGCGCGCACGCCGTTGTCGTCCACCGAAAAGAATTCCCTGCTGCGCTACGGCGTCGACGAACCCTTGTTGTTCGTCGGTCACTACTGGCGCAGCGGCAAACCGGCGCCGATCCGCGAGAACCTGGCTTGCCTGGACTACAGCGCGGTGCTGTACGGCAAGCTGGTCGCCTATCGTCTGGACCAGGAAACCCGCCTCGATCCGCGCAAGTTCGTCTGGGTCGATGTCGAGCGGCCGGAGGTGCTCACATGAGCCCCTGCGCGCTGCACATGCACTTTTGAGGAACCTCCATGGATGATTCGACGTTCGACCAACTGGAGGCTGCGCTGGCCGCGGCCCCTGGTAACGTCGCGCTGCTGACCGTGCTGCTGGGCGCCAGTGTTGAGCGCGGCGAGCACGCACGCGGGCTGAAGCTGTTGCCCGACGACCTTGAACAATGGCCTGACGCGCCCGCCTTGAAGTTCGCGGCGGCGCAGTTGTTGCTGGCCGACGGTCAAGCGCAAAGGGCGCTGCCTTTGATCGAAGGTGGCGACCCTGCCGCGCGACTGCTCAAGGCCCGTGCCCTGGCGGCACTGGAGCGTCTCAAGGATGCCCAAGTGGAATATCGCGCAGCGGTGGACGCCAATCCGGCCCTGGAAGACATGGCGCTGTGGCGCCGCTTGAACGTGTCGGTGGTGGATTTCCCTGGCGCCGAGGGTCGTCCGCGCCTGCGCGTGATCTCCAATGACGACACTGACCAGAGTGAAGTCGTGCGCCTGCTGGTGCCGGAAAACGAAACCCTGACCTTCGATGATATCGGCGGCCTGGATGAGCTGAAAAAGACCATCCACAAAAAGATCATCCTGCCGTACCAGAAACCGGGCCTGTTCCAACGCTTTCGCAAGAAAGTCGGCGGCGGCGTGCTGCTTTACGGTCCACCGGGTTGCGGCAAGACCATGCTGGCCCGGGCTACGGCGGGGGAGTGCAAGGCGACGTTTTTCAACGTGGCGATTTCCGATGTGCTGGACATGTACATCGGCGAATCCGAGCGCAAGTTGCACGCGTTGTTCGAACAGGCGCGGGCCCAGGCGCCGGCGGTGATGTTTTTCGACGAGGTCGAGGCGCTGGGTGGCAAACGTGCCAATACCCGCGAGTCGACATCGTCCAAGCTGGTGAGCCAGTTCCTCTCCGAGATGGACGGTTTCACCAACGACAACCACGGCGTGCTGATCCTGGCCGCGACCAACGTGCCGTGGTCGGTGGACTCGGCGTTCCGTCGCCCTGGCCGCTTTGACCGCGTGCTGTTTGTACCGCCACCGGACCGCCCGGCGCGGGAAGCCATGCTCAAGGCGATGATGAAAGGCCGGCCAATGGCGGACGACATCGACTTCGCCTTCCTGGCCAAGAACACCTCGGGCTTCTCCGGTGCCGACCTCAGCGAGTTGGTGGAAACCGCCGCTGATGAGGCGATTGAAGCCTCCATCGAGAGCGGTGCGGAACAATCGATTTGCGACCGGCATTTCAAGCAAGCCTTGAAAGAGGTCCGCGCCACCACCTTGGAATGGCTGACCACCGCGCGCAATTACGCGCGCTATGCCAATGAAGGCAACCAGTACGACGAAGTGCTGGCCTTCCTCGACAAGCACGGGAAGGGTCGCTGATGGCGCAGTACGGAGGTTATCGCATTGAGGATGAACCGCGTCCCGGCGCCTTGGCCAAGTGGGCGGTCTCGCCGTTCTGGCCGCTGCTCGGCCTGATGCTCGGCGGCGCGTGGCTGGGCTTGCCGTGGTTTGTGTTCAACTCCATTGCCGTCGGCAGCCCGACGCGGGTGCGCGAATGGGTGCTGGCGGGCGTTGCGCTGCTGGGCAGCATCGTGATCGGTTTTGCCTTGTTGCAGCTGGTGGGTGCGGGTTATCTGCAGACGCAGGCGCAAATCCAGTACGCCTTGCTGGTGCTGGTGGTGTGGAAACTCACCCTGGGCTACCTGTTGTACATGCAGCAAAGCGCGACCATCGAAATTTACCAGTACTACGGCGGCGAGTTGAGCCGCTTTGGTTTTCCCTTGGCGTTGATTGGTGGCTTCGTGCTTAAAGGCATGGTCGTCAAATGGCTGCCGTACACCTTGTGGTACCTGGTGGTGAGCTGATGAATACTGACTATCTGCTGCAACTGGCCTACCAGCGCCTGCAGGCCGACCACAACGACGGCGCGATCGATGCCCTGCGCCAACTGCTGGCCAGCGACCCGGATTCCGCCGAGGCCCACGCCTTGCTGGCGATCTGCCTGATGAACATGCGCCGCGTGCATGCCGCCAAGCGCGAAGTGCAGCTGGCCCTGGCCGCCGATGCGCAACTGCCGCTGTCCCACTATGCCGCCGCGCAGGTAGCGATTGCCCTGCGCAAGTTCACGTTGGCCCAGGAACACGTGACCCAGTTGTTGGACATGGAACCGCTGAACCCGGCGTACTACCGTTGCCAGGCCGAGTTGTACCAACTCACCGGTCGCCTGGCGCAGAGCCGCGAGCCGTTGCAGAAAGCCCTGGAGCTGGGTCCGGACGATCCGGCGAACCTGGTGGCCATGGCGCAATTTCACCGCGATAGCAGCCAGTGGGACCAGGCGTATCAATTCGCGCGCCAGGCGTTGCAAGCCGACCCTGCGAATGCGGCGGCCGTGGTGGTGCTCGGCCATCTGTTGCTGCGTAAAGGGGACATCAACGGTGCTCGCGATCACGCGATCTGGGCCCTGCAACAAAACGCCACCAACGTTGCGGCGCTGCACCTGCTCACGGCCGTCAAGGCCCGCAGCAACGTGTTCCTCGGCACCTGGTGGCGCTTCAACAGCTGGATGAACGAGCGCAGTGCGACCCGCGCCATCATCCTGCTGTTGTGCATGTTTGTGGTCTACCGTGTCGTGGTGATCACGTTGACCGACCAGGGCTACCCGCAGGTGGCCGAGATGGTCAATTGGCTGTGGCTGGCCTTTGCCGCCTACACTTTCGCGGCGCCGCAGATATTCCGGCGCCTGCTGGACAAGGAGCTTGTGCAGGTCAAGCTCTCCAAGGAATTCTGACGGGCCAGAGGCCCCGTCACCCATGTACTCGCTGAACCTCAGAGGTTGTTCACATGTCGTCTTTTGCTGAAATGATCGAAAACATCACCCCGGACATCTACGAGAGCCTCAAGCT
Organism: Pseudomonas azotoformans; assembly: GCF_001579805.1. Taxonomy (NCBI): domain Bacteria; kingdom Pseudomonadati; phylum Pseudomonadota; class Gammaproteobacteria; order Pseudomonadales; family Pseudomonadaceae; genus Pseudomonas; species Pseudomonas azotoformans. The sequence goes on from NZ_CP014546.1 coordinate 4,372,902, forward strand.
CGCCGTGGAAATCGGCAAGTGGTCCGATGGCCGCAAGCTCTCCGCCGAACAGCGCGAGCTGTCGTTGCAGGCCATGATCGCCTGGGAAATCCAGAACCTGCCGGAAGAGCAGCGCACCGGCTACATGGGCCCGCAGGAATGTGCGTCCAAGTCGGCGCCCGTACCGAATATCCTGTTCAAGTCGGATGCGATCCATTGATTGAAATTGGTCGCGGTGCAGTCAGCAAAATGTCGGCGCAACTCGGTGAGCCGACCGTTCAATACGCGTTTCGCCTGGGCGATGTCGAGGTACCGGTCAACCCGTTGATCGGCACGCACGTACGCCTGGAATACCTCGGTGCCATCCATTGCAGCCATTGCGGCCGCAAGACCAAGACCAGCTTCAGCCAGGGTTACTGCTACCCGTGCATGACCAAGCTGGCCCAGTGTGACCTGTGCATCATGAGCCCCGAACGTTGCCATTACGACGCCGGCACCTGCCGCGATCCGGGCTGGGGCGAAAAATTCTGCATGACCGACCACGTGGTGTACCTGGCGAATTCGTCGGGGATCAAGGTCGGCATCACCCGCGCCACCCAGTTGCCGACACGCTGGCTGGACCAGGGCGCGAGCCAGGCCCTGCCGATCATGCGCGTGGCGACCCGCCAGCAGTCCGGTTTCGTCGAAGACCTGTTCCGCAGTCAGGTAGCCGATAAAACCAACTGGCGTGCGCTGCTCAAGGGCGACGCCCAAGCCGTCGACCTCAAGCAGGTGCGCGATGAGCTGTTCGCCTCCTGCGCCGAAGGCTTGCTCGGTTTGCAGGAACGCTTTGGCCTGCAGGCCATCCAAGCGGTAACCGACATCGAACCGATCGAAATCCGCTACCCGGTCGAGCAGTATCCGGCCAAGATCGTCAGCTTCAACCTGGACAAGAACCCGATTGCCGAAGGCACGCTGCTGGGGATCAAAGGCCAATACCTGATCTTCGACACCGGCGTTATCAACATTCGTAAGTACACGGCCTACCAGCTCGCCGTGCATCAGTAGAAGGATGCCACCCATGCGCACCGAACAACCGAAGATGATCTACCTGAAGGACTATCAGGCGCCGGACTACCTGATCGAAGAGACGCACCTGACCTTCGAGTTGTTCGAGGACCACAGCCTGGTCCACGCGCAACTGGTGATGCGCCGCAACCCTGAGCGCGGCGCCGGTTTGCCGCCATTGGTGCTGGACGGCCAGCAGCTTGAGCTGCTGAGCGTGAACCTTGCCGATCAGGAATTGACGGCAGATGACTACCAACTGACCGACAGCCACCTGACGGTACAGCCGAAGAGTGCGACTTTTACCCTGGACACCACGGTAAAAATCCACCCGGAAACCAACACCGCCCTGGAAGGCCTGTACAAGTCCGGCAGCATGTTCTGCACCCAGTGCGAGGCCGAAGGTTTCCGCAAGATCACTTACTACCTCGACCGCCCGGACGTGATGAGCATCTTCACCACCACGGTGATCGCCGAGCAACACCGCTACCCGATCCTGCTGTCCAACGGCAACCCGATTGCCAGTGGCCCCGGTGAAGATGGCCGCCACTGGGCGACCTGGGAGGACCCGTTCAAGAAACCGGCGTACCTGTTTGCCCTGGTGGCGGGTGATTTGTGGTGTGTCGAAGACACCTTCACCACCATGACCAGCCGCGAAGTCGCGCTGCGCATCTACGTCGAGCCGGAAAACATCGACAAGTGCCAGCACGCCATGACCAGCCTGAAAAAATCCATGCGCTGGGACGAAGAAACCTACGGCCGCGAGTACGACCTCGACATCTTCATGATCGTGGCGGTAAACGACTTCAACATGGGCGCCATGGAAAACAAGGGCCTGAACATCTTCAACTCCAGCGCCGTGCTGGCCCGCGCCGAAACCGCTACCGACGCCGCGCACCAGCGGGTTGAGGCGATCGTCGCTCACGAATACTTCCACAACTGGTCGGGCAACCGCGTGACTTGCCGCGATTGGTTCCAGCTGTCGCTCAAGGAAGGCTTCACCGTTTACCGTGACTCGCAGTTCTCCGCCGACATGAACTCGGCCACGGTCAAGCGCATCCAGGACGTGGCGTACCTGCGTACCCACCAGTTTGCCGAAGACGCCGGCCCGATGGCCCACGCGGTGCGTCCGGACAGCTTTATCGAAATCTCCAACTTCTACACCCTGACCGTGTACGAAAAGGGCTCGGAAGTTGTGGGCATGATCCGCACCTTGCTCGGTGCCGAAGGCTTCCGCAAAGGCAGTGACCTGTATTTCGAGCGCCATGACGGCCAGGCCGTGACCTGTGACGATTTCATTAAGGCCATGGAAGACGCCAACGGCGCCGACCTGACCCAGTTCAAGCGCTGGTACAGCCAGGCCGGAACGCCGCGATTGGCGGTGAGCGAGTCCTACGACGCCACGGCAAAAACCTACAGCCTGACCTTCCGCCAGAGCTGCCCGGAAACCCCGGACAAAGTGGAAAAACTGCCGTTCGTGATCCCGGTAGAACTGGGCTTGCTGGACGGGAAGGGCGCCGGTATCGCCTTGCGCCTTGCCGGGGAAGCGGCGGCTGGCGCGACGTCCCGCGTGATTTCCGTGACTGCAGCCGAGCAGACCTTCATCTTCGTCGATATTCCAGAGCAGCCATTGCCTTCGCTGCTGCGCGGTTTCTCGGCGCCGGTGAAGCTGAGTTTCCCGTACAACCGCGATCAACTGATGTTCCTGATGCAGCACGACAGCGACGGCTTCAACCGCTGGGACGCTGGCCAGCAGTTGTCGGTGCAGGTATTGCAGGAACTGATCGCCCAGCATCAGCAGGGCCAGGCCTTGCACATGGATCAGCGTTTGATCACCGCGCTACGCAGCGTGTTGAGCGACGAAAGCCTGGATCAAGCCATGGTTGCAGAGATGCTGTCGTTGCCGGGTGAAGCCTACCTGACCGAAATCAGCGAAGTAGCGGATGTGGATGCCATCCACGCCGCCCGTGAATTTGCCCGCAAGCAACTGGCGGACAACCTGCACGAAGCGTTGTGGCTGCGTTACCAGGCCAATCGCGAGCTGTCCAAGCAAACGCCGTATGTGGCCGCGGCCGAGCACTTTGCCCGTCGCGCCTTGCAGAACATTGCGTTGTCGTACCTGATGCTCAGTGGCAAGCCGGAAGTGTTGGCGGCGACCCTCGAACAGTTCGATACCGCCGACAACATGACCGAGCGCCTGACCGCGCTGGCGGTGCTGGTGAACTCGCCGTTCGAAGCGGAGAAGGCCCAGGCCCTGGCGGTGTTTGCCGAGAACTTCAAGGACAACCCGCTGGTCATGGACCAGTGGTTCAGCGTACAGGCCGGCAGCACCTTGCCGGGCGGGCTGGAGCGCGTGAAGGCATTGATGGAACATCCGGCGTTCACGCTGAAAAACCCGAACAAGGTGCGTGCACTGATTGGCGCGTTTGCCGGGCAGAACCTGATCAACTTCCATGCGGCGGACGGTTCGGGTTATCGCTTCCTGGCAGACCTGGTGATCGAGTTGAATGGCTTCAACCCGCAGATCGCGTCGCGCCAGTTGGCGCCGTTGACCCGCTGGCGCAAATACGACAGCGCGCGCCAGGCGCTGATGAAGGCGGAGCTGGAGCGCATTCGGGCGTCGGGTGAGCTGTCGAGCGATGTGTTTGAGGTGGTCAGCAAGAGCCTGGCTTAAGCGGGATCGCTGAATAAAAAAACGGCCTGTTCGACAGGCCGTTTTTTTTCGCCTCAGATAACGGGTGGGCGAGGAGTGTCCAGGCCGTGATCGATGGGGAAACGCTCGGCGATGATGCCGTGCGGTACACCCAGGGGTATAGCGCTGGCGTTGTCGAGACGGCTGACTTGCTCGCCTGACAGTTGCACAGTCAGCGCGCCCAAGGTGCTGTCCAGTTGGGCGCGAGTGCGTGAACCCAGGATCGGAATCAGTGCGGTGGTGGAGCGGCGCGCCTTTTCTCGCAGCCAGGCGATGGCAACGTGGGTCGGCGAAGCGTCCACTTCGGAGGCAACTGCCAGCAGGTTATCCAACACAGCGGTTTCACGGGCACTGTGTTCGGCGTGCACCAGGATCCCGAGTTTGTTGGCGCGGTTGTCGTCCTGGGTGTTGCGGTACTTGCCGGTCAGGAAGCCACCGCCGAGGGGCGACCACAGGGTGGCGGCCAGGCCCAGCGCTTCGGCCATCGGCAACAGTTCGCGGTCGGCAGTGCGCTCGACCAGGCTGTATTCCACCTGGATGCCGATGATTGGCGCGAAGTTGCGCACTTCGGCCAGCAGGTCGGCGCGGGCAATGCGCCAGGCCGGGAAGTTGGAAAGGCCGGCGTAGTGGATCTTGCCGGCACGGACGAGGTCATCGAGGCCGCGCAGGATCTCTTCCATGGGCGTGACGTTGTCGCTCATGTGCGCCCAGAGCAGGTCGATGCGGTCGGTGTTCAGGCGCTTGAGGCTTTCTTCCACTGAGCGGACCAGATTCTTGCGGTTATTGCCGAGCCTGATCGTGCCTTCATCGGACGGTTGGCTGCGTAGGGTGTATTTGCTGGCGACCACCAGGTTGTCGCGCTCGGAGGCGATGAATTCCCCCAGCAGTTTTTCCGACTGGCCGAACTGGTAGCCGTTGGCGGTATCCAGGAAATTGCCACCGGCTTCAAGGTAACCGTCGAAAATCTGCTTGGACTCATCACGCTCGGCACCATGGCCCCAGCCCGTGCCGAAATTGGCAGTGCCCAACGCCAGTTCAGATACCTGCAGACCGCTGCGGCGGCCAAAGACTTTATTGCGCATACAAGGACTCCTGAGGCGGTGATTTTCTTACATGTTTAGCAACATGTATTTAATATGATCGCTATAATTTATTCGGTCAAGGGCCTTTTTCACTGCTGACGTTTTCTGCCAGGGGGCTCTGCTAAGCTGCGGCACTTTTGTTTTTTGGCGGGGCTTTCCGTGTCGCGTACCACTCGTCTACTGACTTTGCTCCAGGCTTTACGCGGTAAGAAACGCCCGGTGACGGCTGCCGTGCTGGCGGCGCAACTGGAGGTGTCCGAGCGCACGCTTTACCGTGATATCGCGGAATTAACGGCGCTGGGAGCGCCGATTTTCGGCGAGGCGGGGGTGGGCTATGTGTTGCGCAGCGGCTTGTTTCTGCCGCCATTGATGCTGAACGCCGAGGAAACCGAGGCCATCGTGCTTGGCTTGCGCTACGTGGATCAGCGTGGCGATGAGGTGCTTAGCCGCGCCGCCGCCAACGCCTTGGCAAAGATCGCCGATGTGCTCGACCCCGCCGCCCAGGAAGCCTTTCGCAACCCGACGGTGTTGCCCGGCCCGCCTGGGTTCGGTTACCCGGAGAACCGCGTGCCGCTGAATGTGTTTCGCGAGGCCATTCGCAATCAGGCCAAGCTGCATATCGATTACGCGGACGCCAGCCAAACCCAGAGCCAGCGCCTGATCTGGCCCCTGGCCCTGGGTTTCCTGAATGAAGTGCGGGTGATTGTGGCCTGGTGTGAGTTGCGCGGCGCGTATCGCACCTTTCGTACCGACCGCGTGGCGAGCGCGCAAGCCCATGGCGAGCGTTATCCGGGGCGGCGCAGTGACTGGCTGCGCGGCTGGCGCAAGCTGATGGAACAGAATGAGTCCGGGCCGTTTACTCCTGACAAAAACTGACACAACCCTGGCTTAGCATGGCATGACAAATCATCAAGAAAGGAGCTGTGCCATGTCTATTCCTGAGTTGGCACCGGCCATCGTGGCCTACCTCGAAGCCGCCAATGCCCGTGACACCTCGGCGGTCGCCCGCTGTTTTGCCGATGACGCCAATGTGTTCGACGAGGGGCAGCATCAAGTTGGCACTGCTGCCATCGCGCGCTGGATGGAAGACACCGCGCGCCGTTACCAGCCAAGGGTCGAAGTGCTCAAGGTGCAACACCGTACGGGCAAAGTATTGGTTAGCAACGTGGTGTCCGGCAATTTTCCCGGCAGCCCCTTGGAGCTGCGCTACACCTTTCGCTTGAACGAACAGGGCAAGATTTCGCGGCTGGATATTTCCCTGTAGGTCATACTGGCGGGCATGACTTTCGACTCGCCCCTCGCAGCCTACCAACACGCCATCGCTCAACAGGGCTTCGTGGCCGACGACGCCCAGCGCCGCGCGGTGGACGCACTGCAAACCTGCCATGAAGCCTTGCACCACGGCCGTACGCCGATCACAGGCGTTTACCTGTGGGGGCCGGTGGGCCGTGGCAAGACCTGGCTGATGGATCAGTTCTACCAAAGCCTGCGGGTGCCCGCGCGGCGCCAGCATTTTCACCACTTCATGGGCTGGGTGCATCAATGCCTGTTTCACCTGACCGGCACGCACGATCCTTTGCAGGCGCTTGCTCGGGAATTGAGCCGTGAGGTGCGGGTGCTGTGCTTTGACGAACTGTTCGTCAATGACATCGGTGACGCGATTATCCTGGGGCGCCTGTTTCAGGTGATGTTCGAGGAAGGCGTGGTGATGGTCTGCACCTCCAACCAACCGCCCGACCAGCTGTATGCCGATGGTTTTAACCGCGAGCGGTTCTTGCCGGGAATTGCGGCCATACAACAGCACCTGCAGGTGGTTGCGGTGGATGGGGGAGAGGATCACCGGTTGCATCCGAGTGTGGGCCTTCAACGCTATTGGGTCAATCAGCCCGAGGCGCTGGCCAGCGTGTTCACGCAATTGGCCGAAGGCCAGCCAACCCGCAGCGGGCCGGTTGCTGTGGGGCATCGCTCCATCGTTGCGGTGCAATCGAGCGACACCGTGCTGTGGTGCCGTTATGCGGATCTGTGCGAGCAACCCTTGGCCGCCATGGATTTCATGCTGATCTGCGATCGTTTCAAGGCGATCCTGCTGGGCGAAGTGCCTAACCTTAGCGCGCAAAAACGACCTGGCCGGATCGCCCGTGGTACCGAAGATGGTGCGCAGCGAGTGGTCGCAGGTGATCGCGAATTGCCCGAGCTGTCGGTGCACGACGACAGCGTGCGGCGGTTTATCGCCTTGGTGGACGAGTGCTACGACCGTAAAGTACCGTTGTACATTGAGGCGCAGGTGCCGCTCGAACAGCTCTATACCGAGGGTTACCTGGAGTTTCCCTTCCGCCGCACCTTGAGCCGCCTGCAAGAAATGCAATTGCAGCGTTTTGCCTGAGGCCTGTGCGAAGAAACCCGTGGAGCGGGCAGTGCCGACCTTTTTAGGGCGATAACCTTGGCGTTTTCAAACGCCTATTTGTAGTTAATCTCCTTCAGTTAACGGCGCGTCCACGCTTACAATCATGCCTCTCAAAGGGAGCCGAATCCCTTGTTGCCGTTATCGAGGAAGGAAATGGACACCCCTGACATCCTGGTGCTGCAAGCCAGCTACACCAATGCCGTGCATGCCGAAGCCATCGCTTTGGTGCTCAACCATTACGCCGAAGATCCCATGGGGGGAGGGCACAGCCTGGACCCGGATTTGCTGGCGCAGTTGCCGGCAGAGTTGGCCAAGCGTGCGCACGCGTTCAGCGTATTGGCATTTGTGAACGGAGAGCCGGCCGGGCTGGTGAATTGTTTTGAAGGGTTCTCGACCTTCGCCTGCCGCCCATTGGTCAACGTGCACGATGTGGTGGTGATGGATCAATTTCGTGGCTTGGGCTTGAGTCAGAAAATGCTGCAAAAGGTCGAGGAAATCGCCCGTCAACGCGGCTGCTGCAAGATCACCCTGGAAGTGCTTGAAGGTAATGAAGTGGCGAAGTCGGCTTATCGCAAGTTCGGCTTTGATGGCGCCAAGTTTGATCCGGCTTATGGTGCAATGTTGTTTTGGAATAAGCCTTTATAAACTATTGGGTTAAACCCGAAATAAAAAAAGGCGCCACTGAGTGGCGCCAAATTAGCCCTTGTCAACGGAGCGGAATGACAAAGGTGTTAACGTTGCCTTAACTTTTTGGTTGCGCTGTATCATTCGCGTTTGGCTGCTTTACATCGCTGGAGGCTGTTTGTTCGGCTGTGCCGTTCGCCTTGTCCTGCATGAACTTGAAGTTGGCATAAAACTCTTTGGAGCGCTCTGCGCCGCCCTCGGCGAAGGCAGCAGCGGAGGTCAGGGTCATCAGGCCAGCAAGCATCAGAGTTGAGAGTTTCATCGTCGGTAGTCCCATAAGTGTGATCGGTGTCTGTTCTCTTAGATCAGACTCGTGGGGCCGATTATGTGCAGGGTCGATTAAGCGAAGCTTAACTGGATAGCGTCCAACCTTAACGATTTCGTTAAGGTTGGAGAGTGCGCGGAAAGTGTTTTAAAGCTTCCAATCCAGTGCAAGCGTTACAGTACGCGGGTCGCCCCAATAAACGCCGTTATAAAAGCCGACGCGTTCGTAATATTTTTTATCAAATAGATTGTTGACGTTGATCGACGCCGAAACCTGCTCGTCAAACTGGTAGCGCGACATCAGGTTGACCACGGTGTAGGCCTGTTGGGTGATTTTCGCGCGCTCGGTCACCAGCCTGTTACCGATGCGTTGCCCTGTAGGCCGGTTGCTGAATTCGTAGATATCGCTTTGCCAGTTGACCGCGCCGCCCACCGTCAGATTGCGCCATGCCCCCGGCAACCGGTAGGCGCTGGAGACCTTCACCAGGTTGAGCGGTTGCCCGGTGTTGTTACGCTTGTCCGTGCCATTCACCGAGTGGGTGTAGGTGTAGCCTGCCGTCAGGTTCCAGTCCGGCATCACTTCGCCGGCAACCTCCAGTTCAAAGCCATTGACCTTATTCCCCTTGCCGCCGGATTTGTAGTACTCCTCGCCGGTGGTCGGATTTGGCGGTGCCGAATAATCCCGTTCGGCGACGTTGTCCTGTTTGCTCCCGAAATACGCGGCCGCGACGTTCAAGCGCTCATTCAACAGACTCCCCTTGAGCCCGACCTCATGGTTGCTACCTACCACCGGTTCCAGGTATTTGTTGCTGACGTCCTTGAGGCTCTGCGGCTTGAAGATGTCGGTGTAGCTCGCGTAAACGGTGTATTCCGGCGTGATGTCGTAAAGCAAGCCAGCGTAGGGCGTCCACATATCGTTGTGGGTCTGGCGGGTCTTGTTGGCTCTGAGTAGCTCATCATTGTCATCGTACTCAGGCGCCGCGCTTTCCAGTTCCCAACTGCCATAGCGGCTTCCGAGTACCGCATGCAGGCGGTCGGTGAGGCTCAGGCGCGTAGCCAGGTAGCCGGCTTTCTGTTGCTTGCTGCTGTGCTCGCCCTTGAGACCAGTGACGGTGTCGCCGAACTTGCCGATCCCGCCCATGTATTTCCAGTCTTCGATCGTGTAGTAGCCGTCCGGAATGTTGCTGCGCATCACCGGGGACACGTCGCGTTGTGTCGCCTCGCCATACCCCATCATCAGTGCATGTTCGCGGCCCAACAGGGCGTAGCTGCCCGCGAGGTTGAGGTCGACCGCTTCCATTCTCGAGGTGCCGCGCATGTGGCTGGCCCAGGCGGTCATGCCGCTGCGGTCGTCATTGGGGAAACCCGCGCCGCCGTAGTACACCTTGCCATCTGTGTCGCTTTGGCGATGGGTATAGGCGGCTTTCAAATGCCAGTCACCGCCGAGCCGATGATCGAGGGTGGCGAAGGTGGTCTTGTCCGTCAGCGGCCAGGAGCTCCAGTGCGCCGCCATATTGGTGGAGCGGGACAGCCCGGCCTTGCCACCCTGGCTGTTCCAGTAGGGGACGGTGCCCCAGGAGGTGCCTTGGACCTGCTTGTTCTGGTAATCAAAGCCTACGGCCAAGACCGTATCGTCTGAGAGGTCGCCTTCAAGCCGACCGCCCGTTGCAGCCCGTAGTTGTCGCGAAAGGATTGGCTGTCCCGGTAGGCCAGTACCGTCCGCCCGCGCAGCTTGCCGTCAAATGCCAACGGACCGCCGACGTCCACGTAGAGCTATAGTAGTTGTCATAGCTGCCGGCCTTGACCCCGGTTTGCGCCTGCCATTGGGCAGTCGGGCGTTTGCGCACCATATTGACCGTGGCGGAAGGGTCGCCGGCGCCGGTGGTCAAGCCCGTGGCGCCCCGCACCACTTCGATGTGGTCATAGATGATGGTGTCGGAATCGGACTTCATGTAGCCAAACGTGTTGAGCATCCCGTCAATCTGGAAGTTGCTGATGCCATAGCCACGGGACTAGTACGACACACGGTCGGAGTCGTTGTGCTGGACGTTGACCCCCGTGGTCTGGCGCAACACCTCGGTCAAGGTATTGAGATTGAAATCATCCATCTGCTGGCGCGTGATCACCGAGATAGATTGCGGGGTTTCCTTGACGGACAGGTTGAGGCGGGTGGCGGTACTCATCGAACCGGTGGTGTAGGCCCCGGTGTGTTCGGTGGTGGCGCCCAGGCCTTCGGCAGTGATGCTGGTGGCGCCCAGCTCCAGGGCTTTGTTTTCGGGGTCGGTTTCAGCCAACAGAGCAGGGCTGGTGGCCACACTGAAGAGGCCGAGGGTGAGGGTCATGGAACGGGTGAAAGGCGCGAACATCGCGGAAGACTCCTTGTCGTCTTCGCGGCCTTTCCGGTCGGAAAAGGCCATGGTTCAAAGACGAAAGGAGGGGAGGAACTTTAGGCTTAAACGAGAATGATTGTTATCTTTCTGTTACAGCGCCGGTTTTTCCTGAAGCACAACGTCGGTTGGATTGGCTTTTTTTGGCTTGATCAGGCTGAAGTCGATCAGTGGTTTCTGCTGACGCAGGTAGGGGTTGCCGATCATTTGTGGGCGGGCCGTGAAGCTGTCGCTCACCAGGCTTTTCGTGCGGTCCAGCTCTTTGAAGCTCAGCCCGGCAAGGTCTGCCCAGGTGTGAATCAACTGCGAACTGCTGTAGGGCCGCTGTAAATCACCGGCGAAGCTCCAGTCGTGGGTTTCCCGCCATTTTGGCGAGGCATACGCCATGAAGGGAATGGTGTACATCGGCGCCGTCGGCTTGGCTTCGTTACGCCCCAGGGTCGCGTGGCCCGCCGAGTCGAACACGTCTTCGCCGTGGTCCGACAGGTACAGCAGGAAGCCATTGGGGTCGGTCTTGGCGTAGTCCTTGATCAGGCTCGACACCACGAAGTCGTTATACAGCACCGCATTGTCGTAGCTGTTGTAAGTGGGCAGTTGATCGTCGGTCACGCCTGCCGGTACGCCCTGGCGGTCGGTGAATTTGTCGAAGGTCGGCGGGTAGCGGTATTGGTAGCTCATGTGGGTGCCCAGCAAGTGGACCACGATGAATTTACGTTCCGCAGGGTCCGCCAACGCCTTGGAAAACGGTGCCAGCACATCGCCGTCGTATTGACGGGCGTTCTGGTTGCGGTTGTTGTTCAGGTACACCTGTTCGTCGGCCTGTTCGGAAAAGGTCGTGAGCATGGTGTTGCGCTTGGTCATGGTCTGCTGGTTGGTGATCCAGTAGGTCTTGTAGCCTGCCTGTTTCATCACGCTGACAATCGACGGCGTCTTGAGGTACAGGTCCGGGTTTTCTTCGTCGGCGAAGGTCAGTACCTGTTGCAACGCCTCGATGGTGTAGGGGCGCGGGGTGATGACGTTGTCGAACACCGCCAGTTGGTCGCGCAGTTTGTCCAATTCCGGCGTGGTGTCGCGCGGGTAGCCGTAGAGGCTCATGCGCTGACGGTTGGTCGACTCACCGATGACCAGCACCAGGGTGGACGGCTGGCCGGCCATGGTGTCCTTCAGGTTGGTCAGCGGCGGAATCTGGCTGGCGCTGTCGAGCATGCCTTGCATGTTGTCCAACTGCTCGGTGTAGCGGCGGTAGGCGACGATCATCTGCCACGGCACGGCGGGCTCGATGCGCGATTCAAAGCGGTCGATGGCGTCGTCGAGGGTGTCGCTGCGGGCAATCTGCTTGACCAGCGGGTAACCCACGACGCCCACCAGGATGGCCGTCGCCGCTATCAGTGCCTGGCCGCGTGGCAGATAGACCGGTCGTACGCGTGTCCATAGGAAAATAGCCACGGCGGTGTGGGCAATGAACGCCAGTACGATCCACCAGGCGAAATACTGGGTTGCGTATTCGCCGGCTTCAGAGATGTTCGACTCGAACATGATGAAGATGACGCTTTGGGAAAATTCCTGCTGGTAGATGAAGAAATAACCCAGGCTGGCCATGGAACAGGCCCACAGCACCACACCGATCAAGGCGGCAAGCAAGCGCGTACGACGGGGGAATACCAGCAGCGGCGCCAGCCAGATCGCGCTCATGAAGAAGGCCTGGCGGAAACCACTGAAGCCGGAGGTGCCACTGAGCTGAATCAGCAGTTGGGTAATACCCGAGAAGTACCAGAAAAACACGAATAGCCAGCCAAGGCCGGCCCAATCAAAGCCTTTCGCAGACTTCGTGCTGCGTTCGAACATCGCCATCCAGCGCTCCAACCCGATAATTTTTCAGTCGACACGCAGGGCTGCGCGCAACAGAGGCCACCCTTGCATGGGGTGGCCCTTCGGGCGGGAGTATCGGGAGAGGCGTGTGAAAACTTTGTGAGATTTTCGTAGGCGTAATCTTACAAAGCGATGACAGGGCTTAGCACAGCAGTGGCTGGGCGCCGGAAGGCTGGTCCAACTGGGCTTGGATGATGTGCGAGCGCAGGCGCAAGACTTCTTGCTGCAACTGTTCGCGTTCGTCTTTCAGCTGTCGCAACTCGTCGCGTCGAATGGTGACGTAGAGGGTCTGTGGCGGACGATTCATCTGTGCAGTGCTCATTGCTTACCTCGCAAATAGCCGGTGTGTCGCGGTGTGCCAGAACGCTTGAGTCGAGGTTCTCGGCAGCAGTCAGGACAATTCTGAATTCTTTTTTCGGGCAATGGAACTTTTTTATTTTTGATGGTCATGTGACTTTTTGTGTCGTGATGGTGAAATGGTGGCAGCTTTTTTCCATGAAACTACATCGATATCCGCCTGACTAACCCTCATTGGCCTCATTGCGCTATAAACTATGCACACATTTTTTTAGTAGTTAGGAGCATCAGCACATGCAACTGGGGATTATCGGACTAGGCCGCATGGGCGGGAATATTGCACGGCGCCTGATGCTCAATGGGCATACCACCGTTGTTTACGACCGTAACGAAGCCTTTGTAAAAGGCCTGAGCGAAGAGGGCGCCACCGGCGTTGCCGACCTCAAGGCACTGGTGGCCGGGCTGCAAAAGCCACGCACCGTTTGGGTGATGCTGCCTGCCGGCGCACCCACTGAAGACACCATCAATGAATTGAGCACGCTGTTGGAAGACGGTGACGCAATCATCGACGGCGGCAACACCAACTATAAGGACGACGTCCGCCGCGCCAAGGCGCTGGCGGAAAAAGGCCTGCACTATGTTGACGTCGGCACCTCCGGCGGCGTCTGGGGCCTGGAACGTGGCTACTGCATGATGATCGGTGGCGACGCCGAGACCGTGCAACGCCTCGATCCGATCTTCAACAGCCTGGCCCCAGGCCTCGGCAATATCCCGCGCACCAAAGACCGCAAAGACAGCGCTGACCCGCGCGCCGAGCAGGGCTACATCCATGCCGGCCCTGCGGGCTCCGGGCACTTCGTCAAGATGATCCACAACGGCATCGAGTACGGAATGATGCAGGCGTTTGCCGAAGGCTTTGACATCCTCAAGACCAAGAACTCGGAAAACCTGCCGGAAGACCAGCGCTTCGACCTGAACGTGGCTGACATCGCTGAAGTCTGGCGCCGTGGCAGCGTGGTCTCGTCCTGGCTGCTGGACCTGACCGCCGACGCCCTGGCCACCGACCCGAAACTCGACGGTTACTCCGGCTCCGTGGCCGACAGTGGCGAAGGCCGCTGGACCATCGAAGCCGCCATGGAACAAGCCGTGCCGGTGCCGGTGCTGTCCACTTCGTTGTTCGCACGTTTCCGTTCGCGTCAGCAGAGCACTTACGGTGACAAAATGCTGTCTGCCATGCGCTTCGGCTTTGGCGGCCACGTGGAGACTTCCAAAAAATGACCGCCAACGGCAAGAAACCCAAGGCCGAACCTGCTCCGCCCACCACACTGTTTCTGTTTGGTGCCCATGGTGATCTTGTCAAGCGCCTGCTCATGCCGGCGCTGTACAACCTCAGCCGCGATGGGCTGCTGGGCGATGGCCTGCGCATCGTTGGCGTTGATCACAACGCCATCAGCGACGCCGATTTCGCCAAGAAACTTGAAGACTTCATTCGCACCGAAGCGGCGAGCAAGGTCAGGGGTAATGGCGAAAACGCCCTGGACCCTGAGCTGTGGGCGCAACTGGCCAAGGGCATCAGCTACGTCGAGGGTGATTTCCTCGACGACAGCACCTACGCCGACATCGGCAAGAAGATCGCTGACAGCGGCACCGGCAACGCGGTGTTCTACCTGGCCACCGCACCGCGCTTCTTCAGTGACGTGGTGCAGCGCCTGGGCAGTGCCGGCTTGCTGACGGAAACTGACGACAGCTTCCGTCGCGTGGTGATCGAGAAGCCCTTCGGCTCCGACCTGGCCACCGCCGAAGCACTGAACGCCAGCCTGCTCAAAGTGATGAGCGAGAAGCAGATCTATCGCATCGACCATTACCTGGGCAAGGAAACGGTGCAGAACATCCTGATCAGCCGCTTCTCCAACGTGCTGTTCGAAGCGTTCTGGAACAACCATTACATCGACCACGTGCAAATCACCGCTGCCGAAACCGTCGGCGTTGAAACCCGTGGCAACTTCTTCGAGAAGACCGGCACCCTGCGCGACATGGTGCCCAACCACCTCTTCCAGTTGCTGGCGATGGTGGCCATGGAACCGCCCGCGGCCTTTGGCGCTGACGCCGTGCGCGGTGAAAAAGCCAAGGTGATCGGTGCGGTACGTCCTTGGTCCTTGGAAGATGCTCGGGCCAACTCGGTACGCGGTCAGTACACCGCCGGAGAGATTGGCGGCAAACAACTGCCGGGTTACCGCGAAGAAGCCAACGTTGCCCCGGATAGCAGCACCGAGACGTTTGTCGCCCTCAAGGTGATGATCGACAACTGGCGTTGGGTCGGCGTGCCGTTTTACCTGCGCACCGGCAAGCGCATGAGTGTGCGTGACACCGAGATCGTCATCTGCTTCAAGCCTGCGCCGTACGCGCAGTTCCGTGATACCGAGGTGGATGAGCTAAAGCCCACCTACCTGAAAATCCAGATCCAGCCCAATGAAGGCATGTGGTTCGACCTGCTGGCGAAAAAGCCTGGGCCGACCCTGGACATGGCCAATATCCAGCTGGGTTTTGCCTATAAGGACTTCTTCGAAATGCAGCCGTCGACCGGGTACGAAACCCTGATCTACGACTGCATGACCGGCGACCAGACCTTGTTCCAGCGCGCGGACAACATCGAGAACGGCTGGCGTGCGGTGCAGCCATTCCTCGATGCGTGGAAGGAAGACGACGGGATCCAGGCCTACAAGGCCGGTGAAGATGGCCCGGCCGCCGCCGATGCACTGCTGGCCCGTGATGGTCGCACCTGGCATAGCCTCGGATGAGTGATGCCGCGATCCATCCCATCCGTTTTATCCTGAGTGACGTGGACGGCACCTTGCTGCATCCCGATCACCGTCTCAGCCAACGCACCGCCGATGCGGTGCGGGCCTTGCGTGACAGCGGGGTGTTTTTCAGCCTGGCCAGCGGGCGTCCGCCCAAGGCCATGCTGCACCTGATCGAAACCTTCGGCATCGATGTGCCGGTGGCTGGTTTTAATGGCGGCACGTTGATCAACCCGGATGGCAGCATCCTGGTTGCCCATCATCTGCCGGCGGAGGCGGCGCTGGTGACCCTGGCGCTGTTCTCGGCGGAGCCGGATGTGGAAGTCTGGGTGTTTGCCGATGGCGACTGGCTGCGCCGCGACCCGCCAGGGCCGATGGTGCAGCGCGAGGCCGATGGCCTGGGCTACGGGCCGATTGTGGTAGAGAGTTTTGAGCCTTACCTGGACCGAGTGGATAAAATCGTCGCGGCCAGCAACAACACGCAATTGCTGGTGGAACTGGAGGCGCAGTTGCAGCCCAAGGTGCAAGGGTTGGCTCAGGTGTCGCGTTCACAGCCGGTGTACCTGGATGTGACGGCGATGCTGGCTAACAAGGGCGAGGCCTTGAAAACGCTGGCTGCACACCTTGGCGTCCCGATGGAACAGACGGCAGCTATAGGTGATGGCGGCAATGATCCGGCAATGTTTCACGTGGCCGGCTTGTCGATTGCCATGGGCCAGGCTGAAGAAACCGTCAAGCGCCAGGCCAGCGTTGTAACCGGTAGTAATATCGAGGACGGTGCCGCAGAGGCCATTGAACGGTTTATTCTGGCCGCTCAATAAGCGTCATACGCTCTAACACTGAACTTGCGCTTATCTAAACCGATAAGCGCAAGTTGCCGTGTTGGATTACTTCGGCATTGCCCAGGATTGCAACTGGTAGCCACTTTTATCGAGCTCGGCGCGGGCCTGCAACAGCAGGTCTTCCAGTTGTGCCGGGTCGGTATAAGCGCTCGAAGACAGTTGTTTGCTGCCGATACGGTTGTTGGTGCGGTCGATGACGCTCAGGCTGAGGGCGCCATTGCCGTCATGCCAGGCCACGCACTGAAAGGGCTGGAAGGCACGGTCTGCGATCAAAAGAGCTTCGTTGATGCGGAGCGGGGCGTTCATGTGGGGTTCTCTCTCATTGCCCATTCAAGTGAGTGCCGGCGGTTGGGCTGACCGTGCGGCGGGTTACTTGTACTGATGCACGATGGCGGGGTACGGGTCACATGTTAGAGCAACTATTTTCAACTTTTAGTGATTAACGTCATGTAAGCGGCTGTTTTGAAAGCTGAATGAAAGTTTCGCTGACGTGTAATTTTTTTTGCGTAAAGAC
The DNA here is from genome assembly GCF_001579805.1 of Pseudomonas azotoformans. NCBI lineage: Bacteria > Pseudomonadati > Pseudomonadota > Gammaproteobacteria > Pseudomonadales > Pseudomonadaceae > Pseudomonas > Pseudomonas azotoformans. The sequence goes on from NZ_CP014546.1 coordinate 4,389,758, forward strand.
GCGCAAGGGGCTTTTTGCCGGGGCTTATAGCGAAACGGTACAAGGTCAGCGTCAAGACCTTGCTAGTGTTAGCGCCAGGCGTCACAAACCGTTGTTTCTAAATAACTTTAACAATTTTGACGCCAAGGAATAGTCATGGTTGTTACACCTGTGCAGCGTCGCTTGCTCGTGGTCGACCCCTGTGACGACTGCCATGGGCTATTGCCCGGTTTGCGCACCGCCGGGTGGGAAGTGGACAGCTGTACCCTGGAGGCCGTGGGCGACCGGTCCTGCGATGTCGGCCTGCTGCGCCTGCAGCCCTATCACCTGGAGCGTCCGGAAGCGGTCAAGGAGCTGATCGGCCGCAGCGGCACCGAGTGGATCGCCGTACTCAGTCAAGACGTGTTGCGCCTGCAGAACGTCGGTGACTTCGTTTGTGAGTGGTTTTTCGATTTCCATACCTTGCCGTTCGATGTGGCCCGCGTGCAGGTTACGCTAGGGCGTGCCTTTGGCATGGCACGTCTGCGCGGCAAGGGCCATATGCCAGTGGACGAACCTGAGCATGAGTTGCTGGGTGACAGTCGACCGATCCGCGAACTGCGCAAGTTATTGTCCAAGCTTGCACCCACCGAATCTCCGGTGCTGATCCGTGGCGACAGCGGCACCGGTAAAGAGCTGGTGGCCAAGACCCTGCATCGCCAGTCCCAGCGCCACGCCAAGCCGTTTGTGGCGATCAACTGCGGGGCGATTCCTGAACATTTGATCCAATCCGAATTGTTCGGTCATGAGAAGGGCGCGTTTACCGGCGCCCATCAGCGCAAGGTCGGGCGTATCGAAGCGGCCAACGGTGGCACGTTGTTCCTCGATGAAATCGGTGATTTACCGATGGAGTTGCAGGCCAACCTGCTGCGGTTTCTGCAGGAAAAACAGATTGAGCGCGTCGGCGGCAGCCAGCCGATTCCCGTAGATGTGCGGGTATTGGCGGCTACTCACGTCGACCTGGAGGCAGCGGTAGAGAAGGGCACCTTTCGCGAAGATCTGTACTACCGCCTCAATGTCCTGCAAGTGGTCACGGCGCCGTTGCGTGATCGCCATGGCGACGTCGCGATGCTGGCCAATCACTTTTCACGGTTCTACAGCCAGGAGACCGGCCGCCGCCCGCGCAGCTTCAGCGACGATGCGCTGGTGGCAATGGGTGAACACGCCTGGCCGGGTAACGTCCGCGAGCTGGCCAACCGAGTCCGGCGCGGCCTGGTACTGGCCGAAGGGCGCCAGATCGAAGCCGTTGATCTGGGATTACACGGCCAACAGGCAATTTCGCCGCCTATGGCTACACTGGAAGACTATAAGCACCGCGCCGAACGTCAGGCGCTGTGCGACGTGCTCAACCGGCACAGCGATAACCTGAGTGTGGCGGCCCGTGTACTGGGGGTTTCCCGACCCACGTTCTACCGGTTGCTGCACAAACACCAGATCCGCTAGGGCGGGTAAACCGAAAAGCCCCGCAACGACCCTTATCGTTGCGGGGCTTTTCCTTGTGTGAGGGTTAGAAGTAGTAGGGGAATTTCAGGCTGAACGTAAAGTCCGGCGCATCATCTGTCATCCCGATCGCCAGGTTCGGCACGATCGTCAGGTTATCCGATGCTGCAATCGTCATGCCCACGTTAAAGTAACCGGCATTGGCATCACTGGACACCACCGACTGCCAGTCCCCGCCATTGGGCTTGAGCTTGCTTTTACGCTGGATCAGGTCGGACACCGAGAACGACATACTCATCTTCTCGTTCAGTGCAAAGGCAACACCGACACCCAGTTGAAAGCTGTCGCCCAGGCTGACCTTACCGCCGACTTTCTGGTTGACGTCACTGCTGATGTCATCAAACGACTCTTCGAAGTTGTGGGTGTAGGAGAACGAGCCAAACAGCACGGCCGGGTCGAACGTCTTGACCAGCGAGATTCCCGGCGTGATCGACCAGACACCGTTACCGGTCGGCAGGTTTTCCGGTACATACAGGTTGTCGTTGGCGGTTGAGCGTACCAACTTGATGCCGAACGGTTCCTTACCGGTAGGCGCCTTGACGCGCAGCGACACCACCGCATCCGGCAGGGTGGGGGTTTCATCCAGGAATTTGTACGCCACGCCGAAGTTGACGTCGCCGATGGTCGGGTCGCGGCTCACCGACTCTTCCGAGGTGGCATTGGCATTGTTGCCCGCACCGCCGGACTGGTAGGTCGATTCGCGGTACACCACCGGCACGTTTACATCGAACTGCCAGCGGTTATCGAGGTTGTAGCGACCGGTCAGGTCCAGCGTCCAGTTATCCGCCTTGATCCTGTCCAGGTTGATATTACCGAGGAAGATCGAGTCCAGTGCCAGGAAACCGTTGAGCGTGAGCTGGCGTGCATCGTAGCGCGCGTAGGTAATACCGGTTTCAAAGCTGAACTTGCCGTTGCCGAAGAAACCGCTGGCTTCGTTGTAGAGGTTGCTCACGCTTTGCGCGGGTGCCGAGTCGTCCTTGAGCGACTGCCCATAAGAACTGCCACCGCCACCGGCCCCGCCGGATGCGGCCGCAGCGCCTGTGCCTGCCACGGTCGCGCCGCCACTGGCTTTCTGGAAGTCTGCCGGGGATTTGGCCAAGCGTTTGGGCGCGGGCGTCGCCGGTTGGTCCTCGACTTGGCGAACCCGTTGTTCCAGTACCGCCAAGGCTTTTTGCTGCACTTCGTACCGCTGCTTGAGTTCCAGAAGTTCCTGTTTGAGGGTCTCGATATCGGCGTCTGGCGCGGCATACAACAGGGATGCGGGCAAGAGCGTACTTAAACAGACCACCGCACGTAGCGATAACGATCGATGCATGAAATAAGCCGTCCTTTTCTAATGCGTAAGTGTCGAGGGTCAGCGTAGTTCAATAACCGAGAGTGCGTAGGCCTTTGAGTTGATCCAGATTACAGTTCAGCGCCGGGTTGTTCAGGCCGTTGTTCATCACCACATTCAGCTGGGTCATGTTGGAGACGAAGTTTCTATCGCCGGTCAACACGGTGCCTTGCAGCACTTGGCCGCCGCCAATTTGCTGGAGGCTATTGCCTTGGTTGTGGTTGCCCTGGATCGCCATCTGCAAGCCGCCATTGTTGGCCGACACACTCACACGACCTGCCGCGCTGTCCCCGGTGACGGTGCCGCCGGCGACCAGTACCTGGCCGGATTGCACGATGTTGGACGGGGCGAAGCCGTTCTCGGTGACGTTGATCCCGACATTGTTGTACGCGGTGTTGCCGTCGCCGGCTGCGCGCACGCTTTGGGTCACACCTGTGCCGGTGCCCAGGCCCGGCGCCGCCGCTGACGTTACCGGTGCCCGCATTCGGATTGGTGCCCGTACCGGTAGAGCCCGTGGTCTGTACGTAGAATTGTGGCGTGATGGTGGAGGAATCGACTTGCATGCTGGCCTTGCCAGTAATGGTGTCGCCCACGGCATTGGTCCAGGTGCTGCTAATGACAATACCGAAACTGACAATCCGCCCCGGCATCACATAACGACCGCGCAGCTCGGCCATTTCCGAGTCCTTGAGTTCGATCGGTTTGAACCCCGACGAAGCATAAGCGGGCATTGAGGCTGCCAGACACAAGACCGTCAGCCAACGGGAAGTGTTCATCTTCTGCTCCTGGAGCGTCCTGCCCCTTATTGCGCTTCTTAGAAGAAGTCGCTCTGGATGAAACCGAAGTCCATCAGCTCGGCATCGCCTACGGGCCTGAACTCATTCAACTGGTTCTTGGCGGTCAGTGGCGTGGGCGGGTCGAGCAGGGCGTTGGCCTTGTCGTAACCTTCACCCAGCACGGCGAATACAATGCCATTCCAACCTTTGACGAAGTCATCGTGTGAATAGCGCTTGTGGCCCAGCACCGGGTCGCCGATATAGACCCAGTCCTTGTCCGCGCGCTGCAACACCACGAAGTGCTTGTAGCCCCGGATTTCCAGCAACACCACCACAGGGATCTTCACGGTCGCCAGGGTGTCTGGCCCGATTTTGTAGCCCCGGGCACGCATGCCGATGCTTTCGAGGTAGCGCTTCATGTCCAGCATGGAGAAACCCTGGGTACGTACCAGGTCCTGGTCTGCATTGACCAGCATGCCTTTGATGATGTGGTCTTCGTCTACGTCGAGCCAATAGCCCTGGCGCAGGATGGTGGCGAGTGCCGCAGCACCACAGCTGAAATCGGTTTTCTGTTCCACCAGGTTGGCGAATTTGCGTTCACGGATACTCTCGACCTTCTTGTAGATAACTGCACCGCCAGGCATGGCGGAGATCGCCATGGTGCCTGCCCAGGTCGGGCCGGTGAGCAACATCAGGAGGGTGAGGGTCGCGAGGCGCATGATCGAATGACCTGTTGGACACTGGAATAAAAAAGGGCCTTGTTGCCAAGGCCCCGTTGGATCAGAAGCGCACGCCGCTGCTGCAGACGCTGCAACCTTGGCCTACAGACAGGCTGTTGCTGCCTTGGTTGCCCGAGCCGGACAGTACGTTCACCCCAACGTTACCGCTGTTGGAGTTGACCGAGTTGTCCAGGCTGGCGTTGTTGGACACGTATTGAGGCTTGCCGCCATGGCCATAGCCGTGGCTGGTAGCGGCAGTGTTGAGGTAGCTGTTGTTGAGCGAATTTTGCTCGGTGTTGGCGGCAGCGGCGATGTTTTTGCCGTCAGCGGTAGTGATAGCCAGGTTGTTTTTACCTTGGTTTCCTTGACCGGACAGGCCGTTGTAGCCCACGTTGCCGGAGTTACGGTTGACGGAGTTATCCAGCGAAGCGTTGTTTTGGGTACCTTTGTTGACAAAGTTGTTGTGCTGGCTGCTTTGATCAACATCGATCACTGCAAACACTGTCGCGAAGTCGCCTTTGGCGCTGGAGATAGCGCCGGCGTTGTCGGCCTGGTTGCCGGAACCGGACAGCACGTTGACGCCAGTGTTACCGCTGTTGCCGGTTACCGAACCATCCGCAGAAGCGTTGTTCTCGGTTTTGGTGTCATCGAACTTATTGTGTTCGCTTTTTTGCACATCCGTCACAACAGCGGCGACAGTACCTGTTGGTTGAGGCGCAGGGTGCCAGCCACCACCTGCTTGAGCAGCAGCAGCCATGAGTGCGGCGAGAGCGAAAACCATTGGTTTCAGAGCCATTTGAGGTTTCATGGTGTTTCTCCTTGCTTCTAATTAGTTGGTTAAGTGTTGGTACGGTCTAACTCGTGCTACCAAGCCGTTACTTGATAGTGATGCCCAGGGTGTTAGCCACTCGGTTCCCCACCCCGGCACTCTGGTTCACCTGAATCACTCCTCGGCTGCCGGTGAAGGCCTGGTCGCTTGTCACGACCTGGCGGCTGCCAGTGGTGGGGGTGAGCCCTGAGTCGGTTGCCAGCGTCGTCGTGTTCTGTTGCAACAGGACGCTGTCGTCGATGCTTTGCGGGCCAGGGTTGACGCTGATCCGCACCGCATTGACTAATTGGTTATTGGCCCCGGCGGACTGGTTGATGCCCAACATGCCGTTGCCATTGCTGAAAGAAGTGCCCTCGATCGCCGCTTTGGCGTTCAGGGAAGGGTCGACCTTGCCGTCCATTCTCTGGATATTGCTGGTGGTCGCCTGACCACCCAGCGCGACGGCGCGGTTGTTGGCGGTTTGCTGCTGGTTGCCTGCGGCCTGGTTGATCATCAGGTTGCCGCGGTAGTCTTTACCGCTGTTATTGATCACGGCGGTGTTGTCGGCCATGGCCGAAGCGCTGGTGAGCAGGGCCAGAAGGAGCAGAGAACGGTTCATTGTTTGCCCCCCATCATGCTGCCGATGTTGTTCAACGGCGCCAGGCCACGCTGGATCGAATCGCTGATCTGCCCCCCCATGCTGCCACTGCCCCCGGAGCGACTGGCGGCTGCGCCGGCGCCCAAGGTGGACATGCTGTTTTGGGTGGCACTCAAGCCGGAGAGGTTGCCGTTAGGCTGGATGGCACGGGTGATGCTCAAGCCGCTGCTGACGGCGCCGAAGTCTCGGTCACTCAGTTCGCCCGAAAGGGCGCCGAGGATTTCCCGGCTTGGATTGGCATTGGCGGTCTGGGGGTAAGGATCTGGACCAAAGGAAGACCGACCGTACATGTGTCCCTGTACGTCGCGCCCGGTGACGATCACGCCGTCACCCGCATGGCTCGGAACCACGATGCTGGCGCTGAGTACACAGCTGATCAGCAGTACGTTCATCGAACCTTGAGTGAGTGTATTCACGGCGGCATTCCTTATTCTTCGCGCTGACCCTAAACAGCGCTGTAAGGGATAGAGCAGAAGCCGTGCCGCTTTTTATTTTGCGTGGTTATTCAAGGGGTTGAAGATATTGATGGGCAAAGTGATAGCAGCGCTGTTTCAGGAATGAAACAACGCCCCGGCCATTCACAGCTACCCAGCCACTGCGCAAACGCTTCACTCGGTTGTATCAGCGCTGTAACACTGCCCATGGCAAAACGATGAATCCGCTGTGCACGGGCGGTTCAGGGCAAGGGCGTGTTAAAAAAACGGACACTTCAGGCATGACAAAGCCCACAACGGTGGGCAGCGGTTCAGCCTTTGGGCGTTTTACGCGGGATGGCGTTGAGTACGGGGTTGCCGTCCTGGTTCTGGGTCAGGTAGACCGGCAAAACCTTGGGCAGGGAGGCAATGAGGTGGTTGACCTCACTGATGTTGTAGATGCCACCGATGCGGATCGCGCCGGTGTTGGCGTCGGCCAGCATCACCGGTTTGGTGAGGTAGCGGTTGATCAGCGGCAACGCATCGGCCAGCGCCAGGTTGTCGAGGATCAGCTTGCCCTGGCGCCAGGCCAGGGCGGTGTCATCAGGGCTGATCGTCCGCACGCGGGGCGTGGCATCACCTTGTTGGTAACTGGCCTGCATGCCGGGCGTCAGAGGCACACTGCCGTGGACCTGGTCGCTGGCAATCTGCACTGAGCCTTCCAGCAACATCACCCGTACCTGGTCTTCGTATTTCCAGACGTTGAACTGGGTGCCCGTCACCCGAACCTGGCCTGCGCCAGCGTGCACGATAAAGGGATGGGCACTGTCATGGCTGACTTTGAAAAACGCTTCGCCCTTTTTCAGCGTGACCCGACGCTGGTCCTTGTAGTTGCTGTAGACCAACTCGGTGCCCAGGTTAAGTTCCACCTGGCTGCCATCACCCAGGGTGACCAGGCGCAAACCGTTGGCAGCCTCGAAGCGCTCGTAGGAACTGGGCAGCCAACCGGCTTCCCACCCCGTAAAGGCTGCCAGGGGCAGGGCGACCAGGCAGATCGCCGCCGCCACGGCGTAGGTGCGCACGCGACTGCGGGGTTTGAGCGGCACCACCACCGGCGTGGGTTCGTGGCGGGGGAGGTGGTCGGCAACGTCCCAGATCTCCAGCATCGCCGCGTATTCAAAGGCATGCAGCGGGTGGGAGTCATGCCACTGTTCAAAAGCCTGACGCTCGCTCGTCGTGCAATCGCCCGCGTGCAGGCGCATGCACCAATGCGCGGCGGCGTCGGTGATGGCGTCATATTCGGCTTCTGAAAGGGACTTTTCGCTCATTAACTCATCCTGATTTCGCACATTCTAACCTCCCAGGGTGGACGGCGAGAACAGCCATCATGGCGATTGCACATCAATTGGAACTTATTCTCGTTTGGGAATACCTAAAAGATTCAGGACATTCCCACAATGGAGAACGAAAATGCTGAAGAAAACCTTAATCGCCCTGTGTGCAACTTCCGCACTGCTCAGTGCCGGTGCCGCCCTGGCCGATAAACCGGGGGCAGGCTGGATCACCATCGAGAAGGCGATTGAAGTCGCCAAGACCAAGGCCGGTTACGTTGAGGTGTATGCCGCCGAGGCCGATGACAATGGCTATTGGGAAGTCAAAGGGCGCAAGTCCGACGGCACGGTATATGAGGCGCGTATCGATGGTGCGTCGGGCAACATCCTGCGTGATCAGAAGGACTGAAGCGCTCTGCCGGGGTGCTGCCTCAGCGCCCCGGAAACAGCTCTCGCCCCAAGTGGGTGATCAGGCACGTCACCGAGTCTGCATTGGCCAGGATAATGTCAATGCGACGGTCTGCATCGCTCATGAATATTGCCCGGGCATCATCCAGCGTCCTGGCTCCCGTGAGGTGCAGTACTTTGTCACGCACTTTGGTCGAGCCTGTATTGCCTAAGTCTTCCCAACGTTGTGAAAGATCGTTCCAGGTCTTGAACAGCATGGTTGCTGGCGTCAACACAGAAAGCGCAGTGCTTTGCAGATTCGACAGCGCCGTGTACTTGCGCAGGCCTTCCGCCGTTCCACGATTGATCAGGTCCAGGAACGGACGCATCGAGTCCATGTAGGCGATGTCTTCGGTGGCTGACACCAGGTGGCTCATTTCGTGAATCAAGGTGGCCGCCCGTGCATGGTCGTGGATGTCGAATGGCGTGTTCAGGTGACCCAAGTAGGAGTCCATCGTCGTTTCGAAGAAGAGGTCCAGCAAATAGATCCTTTGCTGGGCATCTTCCGGTATCACGAAGGCAAAAGTCTCGTCAGGAGCCCAGCGGGCTGAGCCGACAACGAAGCGCTCTGAATCAAATGTGAGCAGGCTTTGCTGGGTCAAGCCGTCGAGGATTTCCCTGACGCGGGTTTGTATCTTGCTCACCTGCGCGGGATTGAAGTTGAGCACGCCGAACATTTCGGTCAGAAAACGCCCTACGCGGGAATTGGGATCGCGCCGGATCGCGAACAACGTCAGGTTGTCCTGGCAGGTGAAGGTGTAGAACAGCGCCACGTTGAGCGCACGGTGGATGATCAGTGCCTTGTCCATGTCCAGTGCGCGGATGGCTGGCAACCCCTGCGCCTCGATGTTGATGGAGTCGCGCTCCGTGAGGCGGGTGACGTATCGCCCTCGGTAACGCGAAAGGGTCGGCCCGAAGCGCGGCTCACGCTCGGAGAGGTCCAGAACCCACTGGCCCCGCGCGTTACGCTCGACAAAAGGCCCTAATTCCGACGCCAGGCTCACGCGCCAGTGCTCACCGCGTTGTTCTATCGGGTAAACCCGGCCGGCTACGGGGACGTAGGTGCGGTTGTTGACCGGTTGGGTATAAACCCCGCGCTCTTCGTCCAGGCGCAAATCAGCCAACGCCACCGTCATGTTTTCAAAACGTCGCAGCCGGGTACGCATCGGGTCTGTCACATCCAAGGTGCTCACCGTCATAGCCGGTGCGGGTCCTGTTTGCGGCAGGTCGGTGGGCGCTGTGGGCGGGTCTGTAGGCAGCCACTCGTCGAGTTGCTTGCGCAGCGATGCCAGCGTCGCCAGACCCTGGATGAACTTGCGCAGGCCTGCGCCAAAGCGCTGTTGCTGCAAGTCTTCAGCGGACGCTTCGAACAGCTTGAAGCTGCGCCATACCACCATCGGGTATTTGAGCTTGCCCGCGATAAATTGCAACGCCATGGGAATGCCGTTACGCAACAGGCTGGTGATGCCGTCCCATTGGTCCTTGCCTTCCCGTTCGAACTGGCAGGTGAGCATTTTCAGCAGCAGCAGCGTGTTGTCGTGGAACAGCCGCGGCAAGATATTGCCCCGGATCGGGTTCGACGCGAGGCGAATGTCCGAACCCGGACGCTGGGTGGGCCGCAGCAGGTTGCGGTAGGTCGCCTGCGCGGGTTCGTCCAATTGGCGGATGATCCATTCCTGCAGCGGACCGGGACGGTTGATCTCCCTGCGCAACTCCTCTTCGCTTGCATATTCCTTGAGCACACGCAGCGGGCTGTAGGGCGCGTAAAGCACCAGCGGGCCAGAGGCCTTGGCCTGCGGGCCGATAAGGTACACACCGGTTACCTTGACCGCCTGCGCGCCCTCTGTCGCCACCAGTTCCAGCGGGCGAATCATCGCACTGGCGCCGCTGACCTGTTCCCGCGCCACCGCGTCCGGCATGTCGATGACCTGCTGGATAAACCCCCACGCCGCCTCACTCAGGCGCTCTTCGAGCTTCTCTTCATGGGCGTGGCGCAGCAATTGCCAGGGCAGTTGCCGGCTAAACAGCTCGCGGCGCTGGCGCGCGTCGTCGGTGTCAGCTGCCAAGTGCGTGGTGAGCAGGGTGTTATAGGTCGACGCGATATCCAGTTGTCGCACCAGTTGCACCACCGCCGCCCCGTCGAACGTGGTCGGCAACGGAGTAGCGCCACGGGCGCGTGGGTGAAGATTGTTGGCGTGCAGGTCGGGCAAATGGCGCAGGGCAAAGTCCGTCAGGCTCTGGGTGTGTCCGTTAAGGACGATGCGCGCCGGTATCAGTACATCGTCGGGGTTCAGCTCCAGTCCGGGGTAGCGTGCGTCGAGCAGGGTGCGCAGGCGACTGGCGACGTGTTCGCGCAGCGGCGGCAGGCTGTGCAGGTAGTCGCGCTCATCCAGCGTGCTCAGGCGGTACTGTTCAAGCAGTTCAGCGTGCAGCAACTGTTCCTGGGGCATGGCCATCCCCAGCCAGACGGGCAAGGCCTGTTGCTGAATCATCGCCTGGGCGATGCTCGCCGCCCGGTCCAGATTCGACAGCGAGGCTTGCTGCATCTCGTTGTCCAGACAGTCTTGACGCTGTTTGGGGGCCAGCGGCGCGGCCAGCCAAAACTCTATGTCGTCCACCCCGTGCTCGACGTAGCTCTGTTGGCGGTCGTTGAGCAAATGTTCGTCAATACGCTGCAGCGGCCCCAGGCCAAACGTGGTGTGCGGCTTTCGCTGGCGCAGCGGCAAGTTATGCAAGAGCGCCAGGCGCTTGTCAGGCTGGGTCAGGCGTTGTTCCAGCTGCTTGCGCAGCGCGTTGACCGACTCGAAGGGTTCGTGGCCGTGTTGGGGGGTCCATAGCAACGCTTGGCCGGAGTGGTTGGGGTCAATGCCGCCGCGCTCGGTGAGCACGAAGCAGTTGGCCAGCGGCAGCAGTTGCTCGCCCAGGGTGAGTGTGAGGCCGTAGGCGTCCGGTAGAAACCCATTGAGTCCGTGGCGTTTCAAACGGGTCATGCTGTCGGGGCGCAGGACGGTGTCCAGGATCGCATGCTGCTGGGGCGACAGCGTCTTGTTCAGCAAGCGCAGTTCAGTCTCGCTGCGCAGGCCGAGCAGCAGGGCACTGCCCAATGTTTCGCGGTGATCCTCCAGGAATTGGCGAGGAAGCTCGCGCACGTCGTGGTGGGTGAGGCCTACCATGGAGAAAGCGACCATGGCGTTGACCGTCGAGCTGCTCAAGCTGTTCCAGCGCAGGGCGGCGCCGTCTCGACGGGTGGCATAGAAACCCATGTCCGGTGTGTCGCCCAAAGGGCTCGCGACCTGAGCCAGGTGTTCGATCAGAAAATCCACCAGCATCACCGAGCGCACCGGCACGCGCTCTTCGCGTTGTTCCGCCTGGGTGGCATAGGTGTTGATGTAGATATCAGAGGCATCCATATCCAGCTGGTACTTGTGCAACTCGGTATTCAGTGCGCGTCGGGCCAGGCCGCGCAGGGTCGGATGCTGGCGACGTTGCGCGGCAGATGCCGCCTGCGCCGCTTGCAGCGTTTGCAACTGCAGTTTGGCACGTTCGGCCTGCACGGTTGAGGGCCTGCCATTGCCGCTGCTGATCGGGTGCAGGCTCCAGCGGCCCGCGGTGTCGAGTGACAGCAGGCGACTGTCGAGCATATGGCGCACGTCCAGGGCGCAGTCGAGCAGGGCTGCCAGGTCTACCGCGCCATTACTGCGTCGATACAAGCCGAGGGCATGCTCCAGATTGCTCAGCTGCTTGGCGGCGATATCCTCGACCAGCCCACCGAACACACTGCCGGCGACCGGCAAACCGCTGACCTGCACCGCATCCATTGCGATATATGCACTGCGCTCTTCCAAGGATAGAAAGCTCAACAGCTCATCCTCATGCCCGGCCGCCTTGAGCATGCTCAACAAGGTATCGTTAAGGTCGGCAAGGTCTTCAAGCACCTGTAGCCCGCGTGATTGGGTGTAGAGATAGGCATGCTTGCCCCCGATCAACAAGGTCGAGGCCAGTTCCACGTAGTGCTGGTACGGCGCGTGAATACTGACCTTCTCGATATGCAACGAGGGGTGCCAAGCGCTGCGCGCGGCCTGGTCAGGCAGGAAGAGCGCTAGCAGGTGTTGGTTTTCCTCTGCTGACACGATGGCGTACTGGTGCTTGAACAGCAGGTCGGCGCGGAATTTGTCACGCATCGCCTGGGTAAACAGCTCCAGGCGCGAGTAGCCGCTGTCGATGTCTTCGTTCCACCAGGTTTGCAACAGGCTGCCCAGCAATTTTGTGAGGACGCCGGCGGTTTGTTGCACCAGGCTTTCCCAATGTTGCAGGTCTTCAGCGTGGCGGGTGTCGCTGAAGTCGTGGGTGATATGGCGTGGGTTGGAGAAGGTGCGCGTCTGTGCGGTCGGCCAATCCTGCTTGAGATAGTACTGCAACAACACGTCACTCAGCGCAGTGGAATTGATCCAGCGCGGAGACTGCTCGGGGTGTTCTGCGTCGGCGGCGATAAAACTGTTGACCCGCGTGTCCCGTTGATCGAGGCCTGGGAAATAGGAACGCGCCATGATGGCAAGCAGGGTATCGAGCAGCCAGGCCAGGCTGGGCGTTTTACGCAACTCTGCAAGCACGGCTTGCAGGTTGAGCTTCTGGCTGGCCTCGATAGTGTTCTCCTGGTCTTCGAATACCGCGCCGGGTATGAATGCAGTGCCCAGCGTAAAGGCAGTGCCGGGGGCAAAGTCTTTGCGTTGTTTTATGGATAAAAAATGAATTAAATCAACGCGATGGTCTTCGCTATTCAAGCGGTTTATTAGCTCGTCAATGACGGCCTCGCGATCATCGAACACTTCGATTCCGCCATAAGGCGTGTAGAGCAACGCCTTGCTTTCATCAGGGCTGGAGCTCATCAGGAAAGTGCCGGCCAACGGGATGGAGACTTTGGGTGTGAGCTTGAGGATGAATTTCTCCACCGCCATCGGGTGGTCGCGCAAGGCTTCGTCCTGGCGAGCTTGATCGGTGGCGTAGTACAGCGTGTTGAGCCAGTCCAGGTCCTTCAGTGTCAGGCCGAGCGCTCGCTCGCGTTCAGTCGGTTGTTTTCTGCGCGCCGGTCGGTGGAACTCCGGGAAAAAATACGGTGGGTTTACGTGGGTCATCCATTGCTCTCCTTCAAGGCCGCTGTAGTGAGGGCAGGGTAGGCGGGACGACGGCGCAGTCGGCGGTAGATAACTGCGGCAAAAACGACCTGACCGGCACGCGACGATTGACAGCAGGCGCGGGGCGCGTTGTTTAATCACAGGCTTGAGTTACCCGTCTTGTTGCCCCTTCCAATCATAATTCGGAGCTTCAGATGTCTACGCCGTCCAAGGTCGTTGAAGGTTCCAGTGTCTCCCTAGGCTTCAGTGCGCTGGTGGCGTTGCTGCAGCAGGTGTTCGAACGCCATGGCACTTCACCTGAAGTGGCCGCGATCCTCGCCAGCAACTGCGCCAGCGCCGAGCGCGATGGCGCCCACAGCCATGGCATTTTTCGTATTCCTGGTTATATCAGCACCCTGGCCAGTGGCTGGGTGAATGGCCGCGCGGTGCCTCAGGTCACGGATGTGGCGAGTGGGTTTGTGCGGGTGGATGCCGGCAACGGCTTCGCCCAGCCGGCCCTGGAGGCTGCCAGGCCTTTACTGGTGGAAAAAGCCCGCAGTGCCGGAATTGCCTTGCTGGCCATTCACAATTCCCATCACTTTGCGGCCCTGTGGCCGGATGTCGAACCCTTTGCCGAACAAGGCTTGGTGGCCCTGAGCGTGGTCAACAGCATGACCTGCGTGGTGCCCCACGGTGCCGACCGCCCGCTGTTCGGCACCAACCCCATTGCCTTCGCCGCGCCGCGCGCCGATGGCTTGCCGATTGTGTTCGACCTAGCCACCAGTGCCATCGCCCATGGCGATGTGCAGATTGCCGCGCGCAAAGGCGAGCGTTTGCCGCCGGGCATGGGTGTCGACGGGCTGGGCCAGCCGACCCAGGACCCCAAGGCCATCCTTGAAGGCGGCGCGTTGTTACCGTTTGGCGGGCACAAGGGCTCCGCTCTGTCCATGATGGTCGAACTGCTGGCCGCGGCGTTGACCGGTGGCAACTTCTCGTTTGAGTTCAACTGGTCCGATCACCCTGGCGCACGCACGCCGTGGACCGGCCAACTGTTGATCGTGATCGACCCCAGCAAGACCGCCGGGCAAAGCTTTGCCGAGCGCAGCCAGGAACTGGTGCGACAGATGCATGCGGCGGGGCTGCGGCGCTTGCCGGGGGATCGGCGGCACCGTACGCGGGCTAAGTCAGAGCAGGAAGGGATCTTGATGGACGCGCAGGAGTTGCAAAACCTGCGCGCCTTGGCGGCGGGCTGAAAAGGGCTGCGCCAGTGGCGCAGCCCTGTTGACTCAGTTACGACGGCCCAACAGCAGGCCGACCACCAGGCCAAAGCCTGCGGAGATGGCAACGGTCTGCCACGGGTGACCACCGATGTAGGTTTCGGTGGCATCCACCACCGGTTTGCTGCGCTCGCGCACGTTGGACACCGAGTCCAGGGCCTGTTTGAGCTTGATGGCGACCTGTTCGCGCAGGGTCTCGCCTTCTTCGCCTACCAGGGATGCGCTGCTTTTGAGCAGTTTGTCCGACTCTTCGATCAACGCCGTCAGTTCACTGAAGGCTTGATCCTTGATTTGATCTTCGACGGCTTGGGCGGCAGATTTGCGGGCCATTGTGTGACTCCTTGCAGGTGAATGTGACAGTGAACAATGGAGTGTCGGGCGACGGCAAAAGTTGCAGTTTTTTTGCCGTTGCCCGGTCTTGAGCAAAATCCGAATCAGGAAATTTCGACCTACAGTGTAAGATGTCGCCTATTTGTGCAGCAGGTAAATCAACATGAGCTTCAATCTCGCCAACAAGACCCTCGCCGAACGCGCCGAGCTGGAAGATGAAAAGTCCCGGCTCTACGACCTGTGGCAAACCAACCTGGGCAAGGCCAAGGGCGAGGCGGCACGTCTGTTCGGTGAACGCGCCAAGCGCAAAGGCAAGTGGGCCGAGTGGGTGCGTGCGGAGCTGGACGGCATGTCGCCGCCGGAGTTTTCCAACATGGTGCGCAGCGAAGTCAACAAGTTGATGGCGGCCGCTAAGTAAAGCTCGCGACAATCGCTTCACGCACTTTCAGCAGCAGCGGATCAAGCTGTGCCTGGGTGCGCCAGCCCAACTCCACCGGGTAACGCGGCAGGGCCAGTGGGCAAGCCAGTACCCGCAAGCCGGTCATCGCGCCGATGGCCTCGGCGGCGTGACCGGGAATGGTCGCCACCGCCTGGCTGCCCTTGAGCAGAAAAGGCAGCGCAGCAAAGTGGCTGGTGGACGCACACACCTGGCGGCTCAGCCCTTGCGCCGCCAAACCCTCGTCAGTGATCCCGATAAACCCGCCGGACGACACCAGCACATGCTCGCGTGCGACGAACTCGTCCAGGCTGATGCTGGCCTGGTCCGAATCCATGAGGCAACGGTAGTCGCCTTCTCCCAGCACGTGGCGGCTCAGTCTGCCGTGGGCAAAACCACCGGCGGTGATCGCCAGGTCCAGGGTGCGGTCGAGCAGGGCGCCTGCGACGATCTGGCTGTGGGTCTGACGGAAGATCACCCGCAGCTTCGGTGCCCGTCGTGCAATTTCTTCGATGAGACGGCGCCCGTAGGCAATCTCGAAATCATCCGACAGCCCCAGCACTACGGAGCGCCCCTGATAGTGCTGATTGTTCGGGTCGACCATGGCCAGGCTCTGCCGACAGCGATCCAGTGCCTCACTGATCAGCGGTTTCAATTGGTTGGCCCGCAAGGTCGGCGCCAGTCCACGCCCGGTGCGCACGAACAATTGATCGCCATACACCTCGCGCAAGCGCCGCAAGCCTGCGCTGATGGCCGATTGCGTCACGCCCAGGCGCAAGGCCGCGCGGCTGGCGCTGGACTCGTCATGCAGGGCCTCGAAGGTTTTGAGCAGGTTGAGATCGACCTGGGCGATATTGATATGGCTCATATCATTCAGCACTGAAGTGGGCTTTATTCACGTGCACCGACAGAATTAATGGACTGCACCTCCTGGACTTTCTGAGAAAAACTAAGAGTTAAGGATATAGATAAGAAGTTTTTATTTGTTTTTGCCTTAAAGTATCAGGTTTTTATGTTTTTTGAGTCTATGAAAGTCCGTAAGGGGTTGTGGTGAGCGACAGAGTTTCTGGACTTTTAGTCAAGTTGATAGAATTGTTGGACTTTGCGTAGTTCTTCAAGAGTGGCCGCTAAATTCCCCGAAAAAATCCAAGTCTGTGTCGTTTTTAGGACGTAAATTCTGGACTTTAAGACGTTAGAGCGGAATACATGAACTTTTAGTCGTCCAATATGAACCGCATGTAGTCAGTGTCAGTCGCTCAAATTATTGATTCTGATATTGTTTTCAGTTAATAGGGGGCGCACTTAATCGTCTGATAGTTTTTGATCATAGGTATGCGTTGGTTCTTATGGAATAATCTATTATCAATATCGTAGCGTTATAGGTAACGTGATTGCCACTACATAAGGGTGTTCCCAGAATATCTAAGAGGAAACAGCACTCCTTATTTTCTGAAGAATTCGACATTGAATTCGCAATGGAGATAAGGTGTGCCTGTTGCTTTTATTTTTGGTCATCTGGGTCATTCATGTAGACATTTCCCCGCCGGAGGCCACGCTGCTTCCGCTGTCTCTTGCGTACTTTCGGGTTCAAAACCGCCGTTCCTCATCATGTCTTTCACTTGTTGGCAAAGGCGTGATGGCTCGTGGCTGTGTGCCTACCGGACCAGACGACCTTGGTTCGCTGCGCTGTGGCCAGTTAGGGCGTACATCATCGAATTGATCTATGACCCTCCGTTAGCAGCAAGTGTGAATCAACTGCGCTCATTGATTTCTCGTCAAATGACCTCGGCTTAAGGTGGTTTTATGCGCGACGAACAACTGGATTTTCTTGATGTGGCCGAAGCTAGGCGCGAACCTCGCCCGAAGGGTGCTCACCTGTTCCGGGTGTTTAGTATGAAAAATCATTGTGCCTTAGAGATGCACTATAGAACGCAGCTGATCGAGTGGGCGCGTTTTGAATTTGATTCCCAGCTGGTAAGTTTCGTGCCCTTGAACAAGCAGTTCAAGACTGACGAGGGAAGTCTGCGGATATCATTCAAGCTCGAATATCTGAATGAGGACGTGCTGGCTTACGTGGCCGGACAAGGGAATGAACCCGTCGAGGAGGCCTTCGAGGAAGCCTGCGCAGTCATAGGGATCAAAACCAGGCGAATGGGACAGGACGCCGTAAGTGTGTCGCGTATTGAAGTTTGGAATCGCCTCAAAATTTTAGCATTTATTACCCGCTGGCGGCACGAAATCACAGCCGATAGCGTCAAGAGATTTCTTTTTGATCTGAGTTGTGAGTCGCAGTGTTTGCTCAGCGATTTTGATCAGATTGTAGGTTTCAGTGACGGGAAGGGCATGGCATTTGGATTGGAGATGGTTCGTGCAGGGCGCTTTTATTTGCCTTCGTTGTGTGAAAAAGCGCTCTCTCACAATTCTGTAATCATCTGCGCCGCCAGTGGTGATATGAAATGAGTGAAGGCAAAAAACGTTTTTCAAGAGCGCAGCTGTTACAGCAAGGGGTAGATTTCCAGGCGTGGGAGGTTCCGGACCTGCGCGTTTATCCCGATGACCTGCGGGACAAGATTCAAAATCGATTGTTGGCTTTGCAGGCGTTTTTCTGTCATCAGGCGAGCCACAAAGAAATTTCAAATCGCTACGGTGTGGCGAAGTCATCTCTGTATTCGATGATTAAAAAGGCAGTGGAATTTGATGAGGAAGGAAATTACATAGGGTACAGAGCGGCAATCATTCAGCTACGCACTGAGGCGAATGAGCGTCGGATGGGCATAGTTGTTGAAACCGATAGTCAGCATCCAGCAGGTGACACGGGTGTGTTCTCTCAGTTACTCAAACGTTACCCTGAACTTGATAAACTAATTAATCGGTATGCCGGGCTTTATAAGACTCGTAATGAGGGTGGGACCTCTCGGCTAGTGGATTGTTATCGGGGGTTTATCAACAAGTGTGAAGAACTCGGGATTGTCGCTCCGGAGTACCCATTTACCCGGGCTGATCAAGCTGAACGGAGTTTTTCGAGGCACTTACTAAGGAGAGTTACCCAGAAGGAGGCAGAAAAGCGCGCTCGTGAACGCAGCACCGAAGACCTTGCCACTCTGCCACCGACCGAGCCGTTCCAGGAAGTTGAGCTGGATGGCCACAATATAGATTGTCGTGTAACCGTGGAAGAGGTTGATACGTTTGGGCTGGTGTGCAGGACAGAAATACAGACCCTGTGGATCATTTTAGTGATCGATGCATTCACTCGGTGCGTGTTGGGCTATAGCTTGGCGTTTGGCAAGAACTATGATCAAACCGATATTTTGACGGCAATTTACAATTCGCTGGCGCCTCACCGCAGACCTGTGCCAGTGATCGCTGGGCTTTCCTACAAGTCAAAAGGCGGGTTCCCTAACGAACGAGTTTCCGAGTTGGCGTGGAGCACTGCGCTCATTTACAAGATGGACAACGCCATGGCCCATAAGGCTAAGGATGTCGAACATAAATTGCGCAATGTAGTGGGTTGTATCGATGATTTTGGGCCCCCGCACACTCCCAATGAGCGGTCTATAGTTGAACGCTTTTTTGGTTATCTTGTTGATAATTTTTCTCATCGGATAGTGGGTACCACCGGTTCTTCTACCCAGGACGAGATTAGAGAGCGTCTGAAGCCTCGAGGAGGCGACCTGTCTCTCCTGTTAACGGTGGAAGAAATGCATCATGCATTGGATGTGGTGATTTCGGACTATAACGGTCGCCCCCATTCTGGCATCGCACCGCACAGTCCCCTGGATTTGTTTATCCGGATGACGCAGGAGAAAGGGATCATTTACCCGAAGGTTCGTACTGAAAATCGTATGCTGCGTAAGTTTGTTTCGCGTACGTCAATGGCTCGAGTTTGCAGGGATGGGCCATATAGTGCATATATCAATTTCAAAGGGGTCAGATACCGAAATTTACCTGCGCTCAGTCACGTGGTGGGCGAAGATGTGATGGTTGAGTGGGACCCCATGAATATCTCATATTTGCGCGTATACAACTTGAAGGGGGGATACTTGGGAGATATTTCTCCTCCAGCTCTCTGGGCACTGCCTCACAGCGAGAAGTTGCGTTTGAGGATTCAGAGGGCACTTAAAGTGGGAAGAGTAGCGTATCAAGAAGGAGACTCAATTACCGATTTGTTGCGGCGGCTACAGTCATCAGAGCGCATCAAGGAACGTGAGGCGGCAACCTACAATCTTAAACATGTAGGTACCGCTACGCTTCCCGCTAAAACTGAGAATACACCCAGGCCGGTTGTTAAACCCACTGAACGCCTGACGCAAGGTTTTATTCTGAGGGGGAGTAAGAAATGACAGATCGTAATTCCTCTCTAATACGACCCAAAGCGATAGAAGAGCATTCGCTGTGTTCTCAGGATTATCTGATTCCGACAGATGCCATTTCGCTGGCGTGGGAGCAGCTTAATAAAGCGTTGCGCAGGCGGACAGGCGGGCTGATTGTGTGGGGGCAATGGCGTATCGGAAAATCCTCAGCGATAAAATACTTACAGAAGGTCGCAGAATCCCAATACCCAGGTCTGCGCTCTGCGATTCTGGATGGCGAAACAAAGTTGTACATTTCGGAGCGCGATTTTTTTGCGGATCTGTGCAAGGAGCTCAAAATTTCCACTAGCGGAAGTTCGGGGGAGTGCAAAAGGCGTGCAGTCGACACTATGATTAAAAAGGGAGGGATGAACGCGAAGCGTTTGTTTTTGCTTTTCATTGATGAGCCACATAAGTGGACTGATTTGCAGATCAACTGGGTATGTGAGGTGTACGATAAGCTTGAGCGGGTGAACGTACGCTTGATTACCGTAATGGTTGGGCAGCGAACCTTGATGAGGGCCAGGGATGCCTACATCGAACGCGGTAACGGCGTGGTAATTGATCGGCTGATGCGGCAGGTGATCGAATTCTCCGGCGTCAGGGACGTTGAAGAATTGAAGGTCGTATTAGGGGGCTATGACACCATTACGGAAGCTGATTCGGATTGGCCATTTACCCGGTTCTTCTTTCCCGTAGCATACGCTTCAGGCTTTCGTCTTAGGGAGTCGGCCGGAGTGATCTGGGACGCGTTCATGCAAGCCATTGCAGATCATGGTGAGGTCACGGAGTGCCCCATCCCGATGAAGCATCTCACGCTGCTGGTTGAAGCTATCTTTGAAGACTACCATGGTAACGATGCCACGGACTTCATTATTCATAAGGCATTTGCCAAAGAATTGATTGAGGAGGTTAGCTTTTCCCTTTATTTGGACACGTTGGCTGGCCGCTCAAGAGAGGCCGGTGATGATTGACCTGGGGCGCGGCAGGGAACTGGGTACCCGTGTTGCTCGGTATCCGGAGCAGATCAACAATTTTTCAGCCGGACCTATCGACCCTTTCGAGTCTGTGTATGCGGCCCTGGCTAGATTCGCCATGGACAACACGCTCTCCAAACAAGAACTCGCGGCCATCTTCAAGTCTCGATTGCTGGCGGGGCCGACCCCTTCTCATGGCTTGGGCAGTAAGCTGTCGGTCAGACACGATCAGTTGAGCAAAATCCTGTCGATCAGCCTCGCCCAAATTAATAACATGTTTTATCGCTGGCGTCCGACGCCACAAAACTCCACCAGTTTATCATTCAGGTATTGTGCAATTTGCGCGAGCGCCAGGCGGCATTACACCGTCTTCCAGCTTGAAGGGCTTAGAACATGCCCGCTCCATCATGTGCCATTGCGGACGGCGTGCAGTGATTGTGGCCAGCCGATGCTGTATGGGTGGTCGAGCAAGCTGCTTAACATTCCTTTCGCTTGTGGGCATTGCAAAACGCTATTAGGCGCTCAGCATGGTCGGCGCATTTTCTTTGATCTGCATACGGACTTCAGAGCGCGCAAGTTGGCGAAGGTCAATGGGTGTGACGTCTCCGGGTTCCCGCAGGGTCAGCACAGCGCAGATGCCGTGGCCGTCTGCCAAGGCTATCTCGTCTACGGCAATACGCTTGACAGTGAGGAGGAGTGGCGTGAGATAGTCGAATTGCCGTTGAGTGCGCTTGGGGTGGAGCAGCGCGACTGGCACAGCAGGGAAGGTTATATCCAAATCAGGGGGCCGCGAGGTCGTTCCTGGGCCGCCAATCGAGTGACCGATGTATCGAGCCGCATCGAAGAACTCTCCCGATACCTTATGCAGTGCCTCAAATGCTTTTTTCGGCACAAGCGTAAGGTTTGGCGTCTTACCCATCCCTGGTTTGGGGGAGTTCGGCGTCCTGTGGTTGCCCTTAATCTTCTGGATTTTCGTCGTGAGCTAGGTTACGACCTGCTGTGGAAGCACTGGTATGGCAGTTCTCCGAGCACGCTGGAGGTAGGTCGGCAGATAAGGGATGTGGATTGTCTCATTCAGAAATGGCTGAGGGAGGCTGTGTTCGAAGCTAGCGTGTGCAATACGCCTGCTCGCGTCCAGGTTTGGCTGGTTACGCATAAATTTTTCAGCTGGGTTACTGAGTCCCTTGAAGCCGTGAGCCGTATTGTTGAGAGGCCGAGTCTGCATATGAATGATTGCGTCTCTGAAGGTCTTCAACGCCCGCGCCGACCATTGTGGCTGACCGTGTTTATCGAGTCTGCGTCCTGTTCTTCATACCGCGTTGTGCGTCACCAGCCTCTTGCCTGCTGCCTGTCGTCCCGTGCTGTCTGGAATGGCGACGAATCACTCTAGGCCCTGATTCCAGTGCAAGGATTGGCAATTGATCGTGATAAAGGTTCCGGTGACGTTTTATGCTCGATCTATGAAGCGGGTTCGTCGCGTTTACTCAGCTGCGACCCACCGGCTCGCTCGCTATCGAGCACCTCGAGCCCTCCTTGCGGGCCGTTATCAGGTATCAAGGAAGTGGCTCGGCTGGCGAGCAATGAACCCGCTTGGAAATAACCCATGACGGTGTACCGACACTGCGGTGTTCGGTCATGGCCATGACTTCACCAAAGGGCACTCCCTGGCGTCCGGCTTCCGTGACAAAGCTGGAGCGTAGGCTGTGCGCAGCCCAGTCGCTTTCGAGGCCGGCCAGCTTTGCGCGACGCTGGACGATGAGCGCGACCTGGTCGGCGGATAGGCCCTGGTGATCGACCTTGCCGCCTTTGTACGCGCGACGAAACAGCGGGCCGGAAGCGGCCGGGGCGACTTCAAGCCAGGCGGCCAACGCGTGTGCCATGGGCTCGGTGGCAAGCCAGATGGAGTCGATTTGGATTATCGCAACAGATCTCGAAGAAAGGTCGCACAGGCAGCCACGCTTTCGGTCGGCTAGTTCACGTTGACGGTGTCGCGTGGGTATGGGAATTCGATGCAGATCATGGCCTGGATGATATCTGATCGTGACGCCGATGACGGTACGCGCGTGTTCGCCGGCACGGCTGGGGCTGAAGTCTTAGACCACGGCCTTGGGTGCCGAGGTTGGCGTGCTGCTGTAGGCTCAGACGTAAGCGCGGTGGTTTTCTTCTCTCCTGGAGCCAGCATTTGTACCGGTGTTTCATCGGCGTGGACTACGCGCTGGGCCAGGACTGCTTCGCGCAGCGCATCGACCAGCGGCTGAAGCTGCACGCAGGTTTGCCCCACCCACTGCGCCAGTGTCGGGCGAGGCTCTGTGAGGAACACTCGACCCGCTCTGCGTCGCCGAATAACTGCATAACTACCGCGGTCACACCGATACATTTTGAACGCGCGCTTAAGCACCTCTCATTTTTCTCTATTCCAATTCTATTAATTGGCTTGCACCAGCGATTGCCCAGTAAAAACTGATGAGAGACTGATGCTGGCGGCCTCACTGACTGCGACGGCATGCTCACGACCTACGCAGAGAGTCAGCCCAGGGTACTAACAGTCAGGAGGCCACAAATCCATCTGTTAAAGCAGGCGTTGACGCTCTAGCACCAAAATACGGGACAACAGCTCATCCCTATCCACATAGCAGCCCTGCAAATGCCGCACGCCTGAAGTCGGGTCAAAAGCATCGCGCGCGTGCAGGCTACGGCGGTTGTCGAAGCACCACAGCTCGCCTTCATTCAGGCGCCGGCGAAACTGAAAGCGTGGTTCGCGGCTCAGTTCGATAAAACGTCGATAGGCATGGTAGAGCGCGGGCATCAACTGCGGTGCGGTGGTGAACGGGCCGCGCAGAAAGTTCGCCATACGGACTTCGGCTATTTCCCCGCGTGCGTCCAGCGCAATGATCGGTGCCAGGCAGCGGTAGTCGCTGTTGCGGTCCTTGTTGCGAAATTCCACCGGGATTTCGCACAGGTGGCGGAACGCTGCCGGGTCCTCTTCCTGCAGTGCGTTGGCCACGCTGAAGCCGTCGACAAACAAGCTGTCGCCGCCGCTGGCCTGGTTGATCAGGCAGTGCAGAAATTGCAACCCAGGCTGTAACTCGCGGGTTGGCAGGTCGGTGTGCAAGGGCAGGTTAAACGGGGTGTAGGCGTTGCTGTCGGCATCCGCCTTGGGCTTGACGTTGAACAGCACGCCAAAATTGCTTTCGCGGATAAACGAAATACGCTTGGCCAGCGCAATCAGCGACTCGGGGTCGGTAGGCACGTTACGTATCTGGGTCAGGCCGATGTCGCGCAGGGCCAGCAACCATTGCAGCAACACGTCTGGTTCCTCCATCACGCCTTGGTAGTCGAACACCGGCAGGTCGAGGTCATTGCGCCAATAGTGTTTTTGCCCCAGGCGCTCGAGCTGTTCCTGGCGCGACGCATCGTCATAGGCGTGGGCACGCAGCCAGCCGGGGTCAAAACGGCTGCGGTGGCCGTCTTCCCAGTCGATCAGCAGCAGGCCCTCGGGGTCGATCTCGGCGCTGTGGGGGCGCAGGTTTTCCGGTACGTCTGCAATTTCGAAGACTTGCTCTCGAGTGACGCCATACACGCACTCCGAGCACGGGCAGTTGTCCCGCAGCCACAGGTAGTGAAAGGGGCTCAGGCGCTGGTCCGCCCATTTGACCTGCACCCGGTCTTCCAGGCACTCGACCGTCTCCAGCGAGCTGATCAGGGGGTACACGCGATAATCGGCAATCGAACTCATGGCTATCTCCTCAACATTGAAGTGTGGTGCAGCGGGGGCGTTCGATTGAGGTATCAGGGCTGGGTGCCTGGCGTGTAGGGCTCTCCGGTGTAGGTGGTGACGCCGGCCGTCCAGCGCTGGTGATCGTCGGGGTGGTTTTTCAGCCACTCGCGGGCCATGTCCTGGGGTTTTTGCCCCGCCAGGATCGACACCATCATTGCGCTTTCGCTGGCGGTGGTGAAGGTCAGTTGATCCAGCAAGCGCTGGACGTTGGGGCAGCGCGGGCCGAACGCCGGCGTGGTGACGGTCCACACCTGGGCCGCGCCTTCCTGTGGGCCGAGGGTGTCGTTGCTGCCGGTGAGGTATTGAATGTCGAAGTTCACATTCATCGGGTGCGGCGCCCAGCCGAAGAACACGATTGGGGTCTTGCGGTTCACCGCGCGTTGCAACTCGGCAAGCATGCCGGCCTCGCTGGATTCAACGATGCGAAAGCCCTTCAAACCGAATTGATCGGTGTCGATCAAGGCCTGCAATTGCTGGTTGGTCGCCGAGCCGGCCTCGATACCGTAGATCTTGCCGCCCAGGGCATCCTTGAAGCGGGCGATGTCGGCGAACGTTTTCAGGCCCTGGTCAAACAGGTACTGCGGCACGGCCAGGGTGGCGTTTGCATGGGTCAGGTTGGGTGTGGCGGAGACGGTGATTTGCTGGTTGTCTTTCAGGGACTGGATTTCGGCGTTCATCAACGGGTCCCAGTAGCCGAGGAACACGTCGAGTTTCTTGTCCTTGAGACCGGTGAGGATGATGCTTTCCGAGGCGAAGGTTTGCTTCACGTCGTAGCCCATTTCACTCAGCAATTGCTTGGCGATGGCACTGGTGGCCATCACATCCGTCCAGTTGGCAACGCCCATTCTGATCTGTTTGCAGGCGCTGTCCGGCGCTGCAAGCAGTGAACCGGAACACAACATCAAGGTAAACACACTCAGGTAGCGGGGCACGGTGCGCATTGTTCATTCCTCCAGGCTTGATTGGGCAGATGCTTGTTAACGGTTATCCGGAGCTTTGTTTTTATTGTCAGCAACACGTAATAGGGCAAGACACTGCGCATAGCTGCGAGTTGAGGCGAACATAATCCCTATTGAAATAGATTTCAATAATGCTAGTGAAATAATTTTCAGTAGGTGCGTAGATCCCAGCCATTGCTTTTCTCGCAGGTTTCCGAGATTATTTTGTTAACCAAAGGTTTTATGTAAACCGTAAGTTAACAATAATAACCCAAGAGACCGCCGATCGTGAACACCTTCCTGAAATTGCCTGCCGATTTTTGTGCCGATGTCGAACGCGCCCACACGCTGCCGGCTGCGTATTACACGCAACCACAGGTGTTTGAGCAGGAGAAAGAGGCGATCTTCGCCAAGAGCTGGATCTGTATCGGTCATCGCAGCGAGGTGGCCGAGAGTAACGCCTACATCACCCGGGAAATTGTCGGCGAAAGCATCATTGTCGTGCGCGGCCGCGACGCAGTGCTGCGAGCCTTCTATAACGTGTGCCCACACCGTGGCCACCAGTTGCTGACCGGCAGCGGCAAGGCGAAAAATGTCATCACCTGCCCGTACCACGCCTGGGCGTTCAAGCTCGACGGTGAACTGGCCCATGCGCGCAATTGCGAAAGCGTTGCCGACTTCGACAAAGACAATTCCAGCCTGGTGCAACTGCGGGTCGAGGAGTACGCGGGGTTCATCTTCATCAATATGGACAACGCCGCCGGTACCGTCGAGGCGCAACTGCCGGGACTGGAAGCCAGCATGCGCGAGGCCTGCCCGGTGATTGACGACCTGCACCTGGCGGCGCGGTTTGTGAGTGAAACGGCGGCCAACTGGAAGTCCATCGTCGACAACTACCAGGAGTGCTACCACTGCGCGCCAGCGCATCCGGGGTTCTCTGATTCGGTGGATGTCAGCCAATACACCCACACGTTGTTCCAGAATTGGTCGTTGCAGTTTGGCCGGGCGAAATCCTCCGAGCGCTCGTTCCAGTTCGATGACACGGGCGATGCGGCGAAGTATTCCGGCTATTGGATCTGGCCCTGCAGCATGTTCAACATGCCGCCGGGTGGCAACTTCATGACGGTGATCTACGAGTTCCCGGTGGACGCCAACACCACGCTGCAGCATTACGATGTGTACTTCCTGAACAAAGACATCACCCCCGAGCAGCAAGCGTTGATCGAGTGGTACCGCGACGTGTTCCGCCCCGAAGACCTGCGGCTGGTGGAGAGCGTGCAGCGTGGCCTGAAGTCCCGTGGTTATCGCGGCCAGGGCCGGATCATGACCGACAAGGCCCGCAGCGGCCTGAGCGAGCATGGCATCGCGCACTTTCACAACATCATCGCCCGTACCCAGCACAGCGACTGAGCAACGGTAACCCTGCAAGTGAGGTGAGTGATGGCTGACAAATACCAATGGTTCAAGGTGAAGGTGCTCGCGGTTGAGCAACAGACGCCGCTGATCAAGCGTTTTACCCTGGCCCGCGAAGACGGCCAGGCGCTGCCGGCGTTTACCGGCGGCAGTCACGTGATTGTGCAAATGCAGGAGGCTGACGGGCGCCAGCACAGCAATGCCTATTCACTGCTGAGCGATCCGGCGGACACCCGGCATTACCAGATTGCCGTGCGCCTTGAAGACCCGTCCAAGGGCGGTTCGGCGTTCATGCATCGCCAGGTCGAGGTCGGCACGGTGCTGACCCTTTCCAGCCCCAACAACCTGTTTGCCATTGACCCAAGCGCGGCGCGGCATGTGCTGATCGCTGGCGGGATTGGCATCACGCCGTTCCTGGCGCAGCTCCCCGAGTTGCGTGCGAGCGGGGCGGATTACCAACTGCACTACGCGTTCCGCAGCCCCGAACACGGTGCATTTCACCCTGAGTTGATGGCCGGTCCCCACGCTGAACGCACGCGGCTGTACATCGACAGCCAAGGCCAAACGCTGGACATCCACGCGTTGATCGCCGGGCAGGACGACGCTGCGCACTTGTATGTGTGCGGTCCTCGGCCGTTGATCGATGCGGTCATCGACACCGCCCGGCAGTTGGGTGTAGCGGACAGCCGTGTGCATTGGGAGCAGTTTGCTGCGGCAACGCCTGCGAGCAGCGGTGCGTTCAGCGTGACCCTGGCGCGCTCCGGTCGCGAGTTGTGGGTGGAGGAGGGGATGAGCATCTTGCAGGCCATTGAAAACGCCAAGGCCGCGACCGTGGAATGCCTGTGTCGGGAGGGTGTGTGCGGCACCTGTGAAACGCAGATTCTGCAGGGTGAAGCGCAGCATTTGGACCAATACTTGAGTGACGAGGAAAAAGCCGCGCAAAAAACCCTGATGATCTGTGTGTCCCGTGCACGAGGCGCATCGTTGGTGTTGGACCTTTAGCTGCATCGGTGTTGATCGAGCCTGCGAAAGCGGGCTTTTTATTGAATTTAATTTCAATAGAAGCTTGTTTGTTATTGAATGGAATTTCAGTATGGCCTAGGATTGCCACAGCCTGACAAGAACAAGATGAGGTGTTGCAGTGCCAGTTTTGAAAGACACAACCTATTGGCTCCAGAAAGCCAAAGACCTGCGGCTTGAGGGCCGGGCGTTTATTGATGGGGTCTACGCGTACGCCGATGACGGGGCGACCTTCGGTTCCTACAGCCCGATTGACGGTGAGCCGCTGGTGCAGGTTGCACTGTGTGCCAGCGCCGATGTCGACAAAGCCGTCGCGGCGGCAAGGCGCAGTTTTGAGGCCGGCGTCTGGTCGGCCCTGGCGGCGCGTGATCGCAAAGCCGTGCTGCTGAAATGGGCGAACTTGCTGGAAACCCATAGCGACGAGTTGGCCTTGCTTGAGTCTATGGACAGCGGCAAGCCCATCGCTGACACCACCGGTGGAGACCTTCCAGGAACGATTTATTGCCTGCGCTGGTTTGCAGAACTGATCGACAAGGTTCACGGCGAGGTGCCCGCCACTGAACCGGGCTTTTTTGGCACCGTGACCCGTCAACCTCTCGGCGTGGTAGCGGCGGTAGTGCCGTGGAATTACCCCCTGTTGATGGCCGCCTGGAAGTTCGCTCCGACATTGGCTGCGGGTAACAGCGTGGTGCTCAAACCGTCGGAAAAGACCCCACTCAGCGCGCTGCGTATCGCCGGGTTGGCCCTGGAGGCAGGGGTGCCTGCAGGCGTATTCAATGTGTTGGGTGGCGACGGCGCGACAGGTCGGGCGCTGAGCCTGCATGGCGATGTCGACTGCATCGCGTTCACCGGTTCCGGGGCGGTCGGTCGGGATATCGCGAAGAACGCGGCCGTCTCAAACCTCAAGCGTGTCTGGCTGGAGTTGGGCGGCAAGTCGGCGAATATTGTCATGGCCGACTGTGCGGACATCGGCCAGGCCGCACGTTCTGCCGCCGCCGCGATTTTCGCCAACATGGGCCAGGTGTGCAGCGCCGGTTCGCGGCTGCTGGTGCAACGCTCGATAGCCGACCGATTGATCCCGTTGCTACTCGATGCCACCGATGCCTATCAGCCTGGCCATCCGTTGGACCCCGACAGCGTGACCGGCGCCATTATCGACCGCGCGCAGTTCGAGCGGGTCTGTCAGTACATCGCGCTGGGCCGGCAGGAAGCGCAGCTGCTCAAGGGCGGCAACCCTTTGTCGGTGGTCGGGGAGGGCGCTTACCTGGAACCGACGATCTTTCTCGCCCAAGACGCATCGGCACGCATCGCCACTGAAGAGATCTTCGGCCCGGTGCTGGTGGTGATGCTGTTCGACACCCTCGAAGAAGCGATCGCGATCGCCAACAGCACCGAATACGGGCTGGCGGCGGCCATTTGGTCGTCCGACCTGAAGACTATTCATACCGCCACCCGCCAACTCAAGGCCGGCACGGTGTGGGTCAACTGTTATGACGAACTGGTGGACATGAACTTCCCGTTTGGCGGGTTCAAGGAGTCCGGCAATGGTCGGGATAACTCCGCCCACGCGCTCGGCAAGTACACCGAGTTGAAATCAACCATCACGCGTTGCGGTTAAGGTGAGTCCCGTGCAAAACACTCTTTCAGCGTTGAACCCACAGAAGTGGACCGTTCCCCTGCCAATGGAATATGGCCCTGGCGCCCGTCGGCAACTGGTCGAGCTTTGCCGCGAATTCAACATTTCCCGGCCGATTATCATCACCGACCAAGGCTCGTTGAACCTGCCTTTTGTCGGCGAGATGCAGCGCAGCCTGACCGACGCCGGCCTGGCATGCGGCTTGTACGGTGGCATCGAGCCCAACCCCACGGACACCTCGGTTATCGCCGGTGCCGCCGCGTTCCGCGAGTGGCGCGCCAACGGCGTTATTGCGTTGGGTGGCGGCAGCGGCCTGGACGGTGGCAAAGCCGTGGCGTTGATTGCCCAGCAGCAGCGTTGCGACCTGTGGGCATTCGATTTCGACCAGCCCGTGCCCAGCGGTTTTGGCAGCGCCGATTTCCCGCCGGTGATCACCATTCCGACCACCGCCGGCACTGGCGCCGAGACCGAAAGCACCGCGATGCTCACCGACACCGCTCGCGGCATCAAGGGCTGTGTCTGGCATCCTCGGGCGCGGCCTTCGGCGGTGATCCTCGACCCGGAACTGACCCAAAGCCTGCCCGCCAACCTGACCGCGTGGACCGGCTGCGATGCAATCATCCATGCCCTGGAAGCCTACTTTGTTCCCAGCTTCAACCCCCTCAGCGACGGCGCGGCGCTGCAAGCCCTGAGCCTGCTCTGGACCTCAATCGACACCGCCGTCGCCCAGGGGCAGGACCTTGAAGCTCGCGGCAAGATGCTGATCGGTTCATGCCTGGCCGGCGTGGGCTTTCTCAAGGGGCTGGGGCTGGTGCATGCCCTCAGCCACATGGTCGGCGCGACCTACAACACCCATCATGGCTTGACCAACGCGATCATCCTGCCGGTGGTGCTGCGGTTCAACCAGGCCGACATCAGCCCACGCCTGACCCCCGTGGCCCAGGCCCTGGGCCTGCCGGACGCCGGTTTCGAAACGTTCTACACCGCCATCTGCGCCAAGCTCGACCACCTCAATATCCCCAAATCCCTCTCGGCCCTGGGTGTGCAGCACGCCGACATCGGCGTGATCGCGCGCAAGTCCATGGGCGATCCCGCGCGCTTGACCAACCCCCGCGACAGCTCCGTTGAGCAACTTGAGCAACTGCTGGCCCAGGCGATCGACAAGGCCCGCGACTGATTGACCCGCTGTACCGCTTTGCCGTGCAACCAAACTAATAAAAAAAGGTGCAACTCACATGTCTGCCTCTCCCCAAGTCGCGTCCAAGGGACGCCTGAACCTGGAAACCCGCTCCATCGATTACGTGCCGCTTGCCGAGCGCCATGGCAAGGCCTGGCACTTGTGGCCGATCTGGTTCTGTGGCGAAGCCCACCTCACCACGCTGGCTGTCGGCATCATCGGTGTTGGCATGGGCGCCAACCTGTTCTGGTCGGCGGTGGCGATTTTCCTCGGGTGTGCGTTCGGCACGCTGTTCATGGCTGGGCACTCCACTCAAGGCCCGCAGATGGGCCTGCCGCAACTGATCCAGTCGCGCCCGCAATTCGGTTATTTCGGTGCGCTGCTGGTGTATGCGGTGGCGATCGCCACGTACGTGGGCTACAACGCGTTCAACCAATTGCTGGTGGGCCAAACCCTGCACGAACTGTTCGACGCGCCGGAACATGGCTCGGCCATCGCCTTTTCGTTGCTGGCGATTGTCATGGCGATTGCCGGCTACAACACCTTCCACAAGGTGCAGCGGGTGCTCGCGTTTGTATTGATTGGCGTGATGCTGGTGTTCACCGTCGGCCTGGTGTTCCTGGTCAAATTGCCGGCTGAGCAGTTGAGCGTTTCCGAGTTCAAGGCCACGCCGTTCCTGGCGCAGTTTTTTGTCGCTGCTGCCTATCAACTGAGTTGGGCGATTTATGTCTCTGACTATTCGAGATACCTGCCGGCGAATGTCAGCGTGAAGTCGTCGTTCTGGTGGACCTATCTGGGCGCCATGATCGGTGGGGTGTGGATGATGCTGATCGGCGCCCTGGCCGCAGCGTTGAGCCCGGGGCAGAACTTGGCCAAAGGCCTAGTAATGCTCGGCAACCTGTTGTTCAGCGGCTTTGGTGAGTTTCTCTTGATTCTCGCGGTCCTCAGTCTGGTCACCAGCGCTGCGCAGAACTTCTACGGCGCATCCATCACCCTGCTGAGCATTGCCGACACGATCAAAAGCCAGACCTCAACCCTGTTCAAACGCATCGTTTCGATGCTGCTGGTGGGCGGCACGGCGATTGCCATTGCGATGACGGCGTCGGATAACTTCGTGAAGGACTTCGGCGACTTCCTCGCGATCCTGCTGTACCTGTTTACACCCTGGACCGCGATTAACCTGGTGGATTTCTACAAAGTGCGCCACGGCAAATTCTCGATCACCGAGATCTTCAAGCCCAACGGCATCTATGGCCGCTGGAACTGGCGCGGGATTGGCGCCTATGTGGCGGGGTTCGTGGCGATGCTGCCGTTCTCCAGCACCGGCTTGTACACCGGCTATGTCACCACGTTGCTCGGCGGTGCGGATATCAGCATGTTGGTAGGCCTGGTGGTGTCGGCGCTGGTCTACGGTTGGCTGTGCCGTTCGCAGAATATCGCGCAGGAACTGTCGCGCATCGAAGTGCTGGACAAGGATCTGGAAAGCGGCCTGCAAGTCGGTTGAAGCACCGTCTCACGCCTCACCGCCTGCAATGGGCGGTGAGTGCGCCCCTGCAAACCCGTCTCCCGCTGATTTCCTGCCACTCATCGCGCAAAAAGTTGCTAAATTGACGCCTCGTTTAAAGCCCTGGCCTTGATCCTCGTCATGATGGACGCCAAGGAATGGATTTTTAGGATGGCTCGATGAGTGAAGACAGTTTCGCGTTTCGCCTCAAGGAGCTTCTGGAACACAAGAAGTTGACGCTGCAAGCCGTCGCGGGAGCGCTCGGCGTGTCGCGCACGGCCGTCCATAAGTGGACCCGTGGGGGTGAAATCGACTACGACAACCTGCGCAAATTGTCCGGGCTGTTGGATGTCAATTGGATCTGGCTGCGCTATGGCGCACAGGCCCAGCAAGACGTGCAACACAGCCCGCCGCAAGCGCTGCCCATGACCGAGATGCGCCGCAAGCACACGGCGCAGATCATGGAGAGCGAGGCACGCATGAAACTCGCCCAGGAAAACGCACGCATCGTGACCTGGGAGTGGAACCTGCTGACCGACGAGGTCACCTATTCGAGCAATGTGCAGGCCGTCTACGGTTGGCCCGTCAAGCGCAACGAAGACTTCTGGAGCCATATTCCGCCTGACGAAGTGCCGGCCTTGCAGGCGGTGTTCGAGCGCTCCATCAGCAGCGGGCAACCCTGTGACACTGACTTTCGCATGCTGACCCCAGAAGGTGAGGTGCGCTGGATCTCATCGCGGGCCACGCCGCTGCTGGACGACGCCGGTCGCGCCCTTAAAATGATCGGCATCAGCATGGACACCACGGCCCGCAAGGTCGCCGAAGACGCTGTGCGCCACAGCGAAGACCGGCTGCGCATGGTGTTTGACCTGGCGGACGAAGCCATGGCGTTTATCGATGTTGATGGACGGTGGCTGACGGTAAACCCGGCGTTTACGCAGTTGAGCGGGTACGCGGTTGACGACCTGATCGGGTCCAATGTGAGCACACTGCTGCAACCTGGCGCGCCGCTATTGGCGTCTATCGTGGCGTCGCCGTTCAAGGTGCACGAGCAAGTGCTCGAGTTGCGACACAAAACCGCTGCGCCCTTGCCGGTCCGCCTCAAGGCCCGGCTGCACCTTGAGCAGATTGTCATGGTCCTTGCCGCCGTTTGATGGCGAATAATGTTGCGTAAACACAGGTTGATGTATGAGCACTGAGTCAGAAGGGATTGCCGTCAAGAAACGCCGCACCCGTATCGAGCCCGAAATGCGCCGCAAGGCGATTATCGAGGCGACGATGCAATGCATCACTCGCTACGGCCACAGCGGCAGCACCCTAGAACGGATCTGCGCGCAGGCTGGAGTGTCCATCGGCCCTGATCGGGCATCACTTTTCCAGCAAGGAAGAGTTGATGCTGTCGACCTACCAGGAGTTGACCGACCAACTGCGTGAAGAAACCCGCAAATACCTGGAAACCCAGGGTGGCACCCCCGAAGACCGTTTGTTGGCGATCATTCGGTCGTCGTTTCGCGGGCAGATTTTCAACGAGTTTATCCTCACCACATGGCTGGGCTTCTGGGGTGCGGCGGTGTCCTCCGAGCAGCTTCGTGCACTGAACAAAAAGCTCTACGCCGATTACCGCAAGGAGCTGGAGTCGGTGTTCAAGGCCATCGCCCTGCAAAACCACACTCAAATCGACGCCAAGGGCGCAGCGCTGACCATTACTGCGCTGATCGATGGTTTCTGGTTGGAATGGGCCCTGGACCATAAAGCCTTCAGTCCAAAAAAGGCCGAGAAGTGCTGTATCACCATGGCGCAGATGTTTGCGAAGAATGCTCAGAGTGTGTAATTGCATGGACTTGCCCCCCCATTTGCATTCGACTTAACCAAGCGTTTGCATCGTATTGACCTGCGAATTGGGTGATTTAAAGCGGTGAGGACTCACCTATTTAGCCGGTCGCTGCGCGGCGGGGGCATATTGCGAGACTGAATCAAGACTTCAACGTGCCACCGACTTCATCTGTGCACGCTGACGGGCAACATGCAACATGTGAAGGGTGATCTTGCGCACCTCTTTCTTGCTGACCTCGATATGCGCTTTCATCAATTGCTGCGCTTTTTCGGTACGACGTAGCAGGATCGCGCCGAGAATTGTTCCATGTTCCTCATAAGTCGCTGCTATACGGGGTTCCTGGGTAAAGTCGAGCCGCCTGATGATGCGAATCTTCTCTGTAATCTCATAGTGTATGCGCGCCATTTCGCTGTTTCCGGTCGCTTCAACGAGGGCGCAGTGAAAGCGCTCATCCAGCTCCGAGACCTGCTTTGTATCGTGCAGATGATCTTCTTCAGGGACCAACCAGATGGCTTTCAATGACTCCAGTACCGGATGGCTTTCCTCCTCAATCAGGCACAGGCGGCTCACGGCGGCCAACTCCAGCACGATGCGCACGTCATACAGCTCTTCGAAGTAGTTGAAATCGAAGGGCCTGACCTACCAGCCGCTTCTGAAGTAAACCTCCAGATAGCCTTCACGTTCCAAACGGTAGAGTGCTTGGCGCACGGGGGGACGGCTGGCATCCATTCTTTCTGCAACTTCATTTTCGCTGAAGCGATCACCTGGCAAGAGGCGGAACTCGAAAATATCGTTCTTGAGCTGCTGATAGATCGGCTCCACCAGGTTTTCCGGGCGGTCTTTTGATTTTCTAGAGGTGGAAATTTGCATGATTGCCTACCAGGTGGTGAACAAGCCCTGGGGGCTTGTTCACGTCGTGTTCAAGCGTTGGCGTTTCGTGCGAGTCGATATAAACCAACACATCGCCTGGCACAACGGGTTTTCCCGGAACACACCGAATAGCCGAAATTGTGCCGCTCACGGGGGCAATCACCGCAAGCTCCATTTTCATTGCCTCAATGATGACAAGCTTTTCTCCGGCTTTGACCTCCTGGCCCTCCTGCGCCAGAAATTTCCAGATGTTTCCGTTAAGATCTGTGCAGACACGATGCCCCGGGTGTTCTTTCTCTTGCGTGACGCTGGGCTCGACGAGTGTCAGTTTTTGTTCGATACCGGACTCTTTCCAGCGCTCTACTTCCGTGTCATATGCCTGCTTTTGATGAGACTGGAAGTCGGCAATGCTCTGCGCATTGGCATCAAGAAACTCGATGTGCTGAGCAAAATCAAACTCCGTTTCCTCAATCCGAATCTGCGCTCGCCCCTCACGAAAGGTCTCACGGAGCTCGTTCAGTTCATCCTTTCCACCGATTAGAACTTCACCTGGTCAAAGAAGTACAGCAGCCACGGTTTGCCGTCTTTGAATTGAGCGTTCTTCGAATACTTTTTCCAGATGGGCAGCGTACGTCCGACCAACTGATAACCACTAGGAGAGTCCAGGCCTTAGATGCACATGTACATGCCGCCGATACCTACAGCCCCTTCCGCCGTGTGTGTACGGACTGGGTTGTATTTTAAGCTGAGCAGGCGATGGCGGGGGCGAGCGGCACTGCACATGGCTCATCGAGGTAAACGTCTCCCAGCCCCAGAATCAGATAGCTGGTCTGGCAAACAATGTCCTTGACCTCATCACGGTGTTCCAGGCCCTTGATGCGCTGCAAGAAGTCGACGTTGTTTGGTACTGCCTGGCGACCTATGTGCAGTCAAGTGATCTCCAGCATGCCCGTGCGGTGGGTGTACGCATGCGCGCTGGCTCGGTCTATCTGAACTCCGAGCTGGGACACCTTTGCGCCCTTCCGCGGTTACAAGCGAGTATGCTGGCTGGGGGATTCACGAATTCCTGGAAATCAAGGGAATGGTTGGCTGGGGTAACTGACGTGTGAGGCGGGTTACTTCAGAGGGCACGAGGCCGGGCTTATGAATTCATCCATTCATAGATCTGGCTGTTGGCGATGATGAAAATTTGACCCGGTGGCTGATCTTGAATGCCCCATTTACAACTTCTGAAATATCGAGCAAGGCGATCGTTTTGGAGTATTTGGGTGGGGCAATGGATTCCGGCAGATAGGTCAAAACTTGATCAGAACCAACACCGCAGCGTTACTGCAGGGATGATCTGCGAGCAGTATTCAAGGGAGTCGCTCGAGTCGTCGTAGATAGGTTTTTGGTGTACATCCGGTTTTTTGTTTGAAACAGCGATAAAAAGTGGATAGCGAGTTGAAGCCCGAATGGCTGGCAATTTCATCAATACGTGAAGCGTGGCGTTGCACATTCATACGTTCAAGGGCTTCATTAAGGCGCAACTGATTGAGGAACACGTAAAAGGTTTGCCCGCGCACCTGATTGAGGAAGAACGAGATCTGGTTTCGTGTGTAGCCGGTCGCCGTTGCAACGTGAGAAAGATCCAACTGAGTATCCAGAAAGGGCTTTGACTGCTCGAAGTATTGCTGCAAGTCATGGGAAAGTGCGCCTATCTGACGTGCCGACAATCCTAAACGGCTGACGGCCTCGGTACTGTAGGCGGGGCGGGATATTGTTGGGGCATGACCGACCAACACCGCGTGTTCGTTGACTTTAACAATTAGCCCGTCCCTGACCGACAAAGCCTCTACAGCACGAAATGAAACCAGGCCGTCGCTGCCATTGAGTGTGACCCGGTACTGCAAAAATGCTGTGTCGCCATCGATACGCAAGCGATCGGTGTACGCCTGTAGCTCTTCTGATCCCACCGGCATGCTCGCCCAGAGGTATTCACGCAACTGCGAATACTCGATGGTGCGATTCTGGAAAAAATCGTTGTACTCGACGGACGAATGATAGAGCGCCATCACACCGTCAAGGTCACGCTGTTTCCATGCCTGGTGATAGCGAACAGCAATTTCATGCGTTTGCGTGCTCGACGGATCCACCTGAAAAGTGGCTGTGGTGTGTAAATCGGGAACTTCCACGACGGTCTCCAAGTTGCAGATCAAGGCAATGTCAGGAGTATTCCTGAAACCGCATTTTTCCGCCCGTGTCCGCTGCGAAGTTTGCCACATCGTTGTATCTGTGAAAGAGCTGGCGCTTGCTTTAGTTTCAGTCCATGAATTTCTATGGAGCATGTGTATATGACACTACAGATGGAGAACGAGTCCCTGGCTGACGCTCGGCCGTATCCTGTTTGGCGGCGGGCGCGAATCACTGCCACCGCCGCACCGAGGCTTACGGGGGACGTGCGGTGTGATATTGCGATAGTGGGCGGTGGGTTTGTCGGATTGTGGACGGCGCTGATGGCGCGTAAGCGCTGGCCAGACGCAGTAATCGTTGTGCTCGAAGCCGGGCAATGTGGTGGTGAAGCCAGCGGACGCAATGGCGGGTTTTGCGCGCCGAGTATCTCCCACGGTGTCTCCAATGCGCTGAAACGTTGGCCCAAGGAAGCGGAGCAACTGGTGCAACTAGGCAGGAAAAACCTGGTTGAATTTGAGGAAGATCTTCAACGCTACGGGATGGAAGTGGCGTTTGAGCTTTCCGGAAAATTGAACGTTGCGAGTCAGCCGTGGCAGGTTGAAGGCCTCAGGTCGATGCAGCGTAACTACGAGCGCTTTGGTATCGCCTGCGGATATCTGGATGGTGAGGCGCTGAAGTCGTACCTCAATTCAACAGCCTATGTTGCAGGGGTATTTGAGCCCAATTACGCGTTGCTCAACCCGCTGAAGATGGTCTGGGAATTGCGTCGTGTGTGCTTGGCGCAAGGTGTACAGCTGTTTGAGCACTCGCCGGTTAGCGCGATGCGCCAGGACGGCACTCATCAGGTCTTGGAAGCCGGCCTGGGAACGGTCAAGGCCGCGAAAGTCGCGCTGGGCACCAATATCGCGCCGCCGTTGCTGGGTGAGCTGAAGTCCAAGGTCATCCCGATTTATGACTACGCGCTGGCGACTGAACCCCTAGACGACGCCCAACTGCGAGCCATCGGCTGGGTCGGCCGTTACGGCATTGCTGACTTTGGCAATCAGTTTCACTACCTGCGCAAAACCGAGGATAACCGAATCCTTTGGGGCGGTTACGACGCGATCTATCACTTCGGCAGTCGACGCGACGAAGCACTGACCCAGCGTCCGGAAAGCTTTGCTACCCTGGCCCAACAGTTTCAGGCGACTTTTCCAGCCTTGGCGGATGTCACGTTCAGCCATGCCTGGGGTGGCATCATCGACACGTCCGCGCGCACCACGATGTTCTGTGGCACCTCCGCCGCCGGGCGCGTTGCCTATGCCCAAGGCTTCACCGGGCAGGGCGTGTCGGCCAGCCGTTTCGCGGCGCTGACCATGCTGGACCTGCTTGAGGGCAAATCCACCGAGCGCACGCAACTGGCCATGACCTCGACTGCGCCCTTTCCGTTTCCCCCTGAACCCTTGCGTTATGTGGGCGTGTCGCTGGCGCAGCGCTCGCTGGCCCGCGA
Source organism: Pseudomonas azotoformans (assembly GCF_001579805.1). Classification (NCBI taxonomy): domain Bacteria; kingdom Pseudomonadati; phylum Pseudomonadota; class Gammaproteobacteria; order Pseudomonadales; family Pseudomonadaceae; genus Pseudomonas; species Pseudomonas azotoformans. Next base: position 4,428,072 of record NZ_CP014546.1, read on the forward strand.
AGACTTGACCGGCCACCGTGACTGGCTGCTCAAAGGCTTTGATGCGCTGGGTATCGGCTTTGATTCTTGAAATAGAGTGAGCATTACCATGAGTAAACCCCAACACATCATCGATTTTGCGAACCCCGATTTGCGCGTTGTGGAGTTGCAAACCAGCGACCCCGCGCTGGTCGATACCCCTTACAGCAGCCGCAGTTGGCGGTACTTTGTGGCCCCAGATAAAAAAGCCGTGGGTGGCATCTGGGAGGCGCCGCAACACCTTGAGCGCTGTGAATGCGACTACGACGAACTCTGCCATTTGCTCGAAGGCCACGTGCGGTTGACCGACAGCCAGGGCATCAGCCAGGAGTTCAAGGCCGGCGCTACGTTTGTGGTCGCCGCGGGCTTCAAAGGCACCTGGGAAAACCTCACGCCGGTGCGCAAGGTGTTCATGATCCTCAAGGCCTGAGGCCTTCAGTCCACCCGCGCGATCATTTCCAGCTCACGCATCAGCCAGTCCGAAAAGGCCTTGGCCAGATCATTTGCGCCGCGCGGCGGCATGATGATGAAGTATGGGTGCGGGGCTGGAAACTCGATATCGAACAGCCGGATCAACGTGCCCTGGGCCAGTTGTTCGCCCGCCAGAATGTGGTCGCTGATGGTCACGCCGGTACCGGCAATCGCCGCATCGATGGTCAGTGCGGCGTTCGGTAAATAGATGTTTTGCCGGCCTTGAAGGCTGGGAATGCCCGCCGCCAGAAAGTAACGACTCCAGTCATAACCCTCATCCTCGTGCAACAACATCTGGCGCTCCAGGTCTCGCGGCTTGCGCAGGGGCTCGCTGCCATTGAGCAAGCGCGGGCTGCACACCGGGAAGTACATGATGTCGCCCAGGGCTGCGATACGCAGGCCTTCGACCTGGCTGTCGCCGAACGAGATCACCATGTCGACGTTCTGGTTGGCTTGATCAAGGGGCAGCAGGTACAGCGACACGTCCGGGTAGTCCCTGAGGAAGCGATCCAGTATTTTTGAAATGCGCGCCAGCAGTGCCGGGGCGCAGGCAATGCGCAAACTGCCGGAGGGCGTGGAGGTGGGCAAGGCGGTTTGAATATCGCGCAGTTGCTCGAAAGCGCCGTTGACCAGTTGGCTGAGTTTTCGGCCGGCCGACGTCAGGTGCACGCCCTTGCCGGGCCGTTCCACCAGCGCAACTTCCAGCTCTTCTTCGAGCTTTTTGATCTGATGGCTGATTGCACTGTGAGTCACGTGCAACTCCTGCGCGGCGCCACCCGTGCTGCCCTGCCTGACAAGCGCGTCGAAGGCCCTCAGGGCGATGAGAGAGGGCAGTCGACGAGTCGCTTTCAGGGCCATGATGGAGAACTTTTTGGTTAGTTAAATTCACGTGAAAGCTAGAAAACAAATCATTTGATGTCAATCTGATTTGTCCTGAAGATGGCGACATGCCTTACTCACTTATCCGGTTTTGAACGAGGGATATTCGATGTCGGTTCAGCATGAGCACTTTGTCGATTTGTTGCGACTGGGCAAGTCTTACGGTGAAACCCGCGCACTCAGCGACCTGACCCTGCATATCAAGCGCGGCGAATTTCTCACACTGCTCGGACCGTCCGGCTCCGGCAAAAGCACCACCTTGATGATGCTCGCCGGCTTTGAACAGCCCACCGAGGGTCGCATCGAACGCAACGGCCAGGACATCACGCAATTGCCGGCCGACCAGCGCGATTTTGGCGTGGTGTTCCAGGGCTATGCGCTGTTCCCGCACATGACCGTGGCGCAAAACATTGCGTACCCGCTGAAAGTGCGCAAAGTACCGGCCGCGCAGATCACCGAGAAGGTCGGGCAGATGCTGGAGCGGGTCGGCCTGGAAGGCAAAGGTAATCGCGGCATCAAGCAACTCTCCGGCGGCCAACAACAGCGCGTGGCGCTGGCCAGGGCGCTGGTATTCGAACCTTCGTTGTTGTTGCTGGATGAACCGTTATCGGCCCTGGATCGGCGGCTGCGTCAGGAGATGCAGGTCGAGTTGGCGCGTATGCACAAGGAGTTCGGCACCACTTTCGTGTTTGTCACCCACGACCAGGAAGAAGCCCTGGCGCTGTCTGACCGGGTCGCGGTGTTCAATCACGGGCGTCTTGCGCAATTGGGTACGCCCCAGGAAGTCTACGAGCGACCGGAGAGCCGTTTCGTCGCCAACTTCCTCGGCGACATGAACCTGCTCGGCGTGCAGGGCATCCGTCGCCAGGAGGACACGCTGCTGTGCGACTACCAGGGCTATTCCTTAACCGTTGACCAAAGCCTCGACAAGACCGTCGTGAGTAACACCGGCCAAAGCTGGCTGGCGATCCGCCCCGAGCATGTCGACCTGCAACCTTTTGCCCACGCCGGCGGCGGTAACGGCGTGGTGGCGCGAATGGAGAAGCTGACCTACCTAGGTGCTCACGTTAGCCTTGATATGCGCCTGACAGATGCACAGCCTATGGCGCTGCGCATACCCGTCAGCCACCCGATGTTAAGCAGCCTGGAACGCGGCCAGCCTTATTGGTGTTCCTGGTCCCGGCAGCACGGCCACCTAATTTCCAACTAAAAAAATCAAGAAAAGCACCTAACAAAAAAACTGGTTCGATCACCTGCCCACAACCTTTTGCATGGGATACCGAGGATGAAAGACAAACAGCGCTTTATTGACGACACCGTAGAAATAGCCCGCGAGCGACTGGAGGCGGAAACCCTCAGCCGCCGCAGTTTCAACCAGGCATTGATGGTCGCCGCCGCGATGGCTGGCATGGGGCCGTTGCGCAGTGCTTTCGCCGACGGCGGGTCGCTGGTGGTGTCCAACTGGGGCGGCGACGCGGTTCCGGCGTTTGAAAAGAGCTACCAGGGTTTCAACGCCGTCAGCGGCCTCAAATTAAAGATCGACGGCAGTGGCCCCACCGAAGGTGCGGTCAAGACTCAGGTCAACAGCGGCGCCGTGCGCTGGGATGTGTGCGACGGCGAGATGTATTCCTCCTACCGCTTGGGCAAAGAGGGAGTGCTGACGCCGATCGACTATTCGATTGTCGACAAATCGCTGATTGGCTACGGCGACATCCACGAATTCGGCCTGGCGAACTACACCTACAGCTACGTGATCGGCTACGACGCAAAGCGTTTCGGCAAGAACCCGCCAAAAAGCTGGGCAGACTTCTGGGACGTCAAGAAATACCCCGGCAAACGCACGCTCTATAAATGGATGAGCGCCAACCTGGAGTGCGCCTTGCTGGCAGACGGCGTTGCGCCCGACAAGCTGTACCCGCTGGACGTCGACCGCGCGCTGCGCAAGATTGAAGAACTGATGCCCCATGTGGTCACGCACTGGTCCACGGGGGCCGAGTCGCAACAACTGCTGCGCGATGGCGAAGCCGTGATGGGCCAGCTGTGGCACACCCGTGCGGAGTTGGTGAAGCGCGACACCGGCGGTGCAATCGACTGGACATTCGATAACGCAATCGTCGCGCCGTCGGTGTGGATGGTGCCGAAGAACAACCCGGCAGGCGATGCCAATGCTATGAAGTTTATAGCCTATGCGCTGCGCCCAGAGGTTCAGGCGAAGCTGATGGAGGTCTACAACATGGGCCCGGTGGACTCCAAGGTGAACGCCTTGCTCTCCCCTGAACTGCAGCGCATCAATCCCACGGCGCCGGAAAACCTGAGCAAGCAGGTCTCGATGAACAACCTGTGGTACGCCAATCACTACGGTGAAGCGCTCGATCGTTACCTGGCTTTGATCGGTGGTTGATATGCGAATCAGTTCCCAAGGCACGTTGTGCATCTATGCACTTTTGATCCTGCCGCTGCCGCTGATCATCCTCGTCGGTTATCTGCTGCCGACCCTGGGTGTGTTGGGCTGGAGCCTCAGCCTTCCGCAACTGGGAGTGCAGCACTACGCAACCATCATCGACAGCGCGACGATTCATGCGGTCATCTGGCGCACCCTGCGGATCTGCCTACTGACCACCACGATCAGCGTCGCCATCGCGTACCTGATCGCCTATCGCTGGCGATTCGCGTCGGGGCGTGTGCGGCAGTTCATCGAGCTGTTCGTGCTGCTGCCGTTCTGGCTGTCGATGTTGATTCGGGCATTTGCCTGGCTGGTGTTGCTACGCAATGACGGGCTGATCAACCAGAGCCTGTTGACCTCGGGGCTGGTCGATGAGCCGTTGGCACTGGTGCGCAATGAAGTCGGCGCACTGATCGGCATGGTGCACTTCATGGTGCCGTACGCCGTGCTGCCGTTGTTGTCGTCGATGCGCCAGATTGACGACGGCTTGCTCAAGGCCGCCAGCAGCCTGGGGGCGGGGCGCTGGGCCACGCTTAAGGATGTATTCCTGCCATTGACCTTGCCGGGTGTCGCAGCGGCCTCGGCGACGGTGTTTGTGTTCAGCTTGGGCTGTTTTGTCACCCCGGCCCTGTTGGGCGGCGGCAAGGCAGCGATGTTGGCGGAGAACATCTACATCCAGATGTTCCAGTTATCCAATTGGGGACTGGGAGCGGCGCTGAGCATTGTGCTGATGTTGATGGTCGCGGTTTGCGCAGTGGTGTTCGGCAAGCTGGTGGGTTTTGGACGTTTTACCGGGAGAGCCGCATGAACACGGTGCCTACAGTAAGCCAGCCGGCTGCACAAAAAAACGCGGCCAAACGCTTCACGCCGCGTATCGATATCGCCCGGCTGTTGTCGTTTGCTGGTCTGCTGCTGGCGGCAGGGTTCTTGTTGCTGCCGATCCTGGTCATCGTGCCGCTGTCGTTCGGCGACCAGCGCTACCTGGCATTCCCCGAGGGCACCTGGTCGTTTCGGCACTACCTGGAACTGCTCAACGGCGCGTGGCTGAGTTCGATCCTGCAAAGCCTCGGGCTTGCCGTCGCGGTCGGGCTGGTCAGTACCGCGCTGGCCTTCCTGTTCGCCACCGGGATCTGGCTGGAGCCCCGCTACCGCGTCGCTCTGACCGGCGTGGTGTTGCTGCCGATGATCGTGCCGCAGGTGGTGTCCGCCATGTCGATCTACTACCTGGGGGCGAAGGTGCAGCAACTCGACACCTTGAACGGGGTCGGATTTGGGCACCTGATGATGGCGCTGCCGTACTCGTTGATCGCGATGCTGGTGGCCTACAGTCGCCTCGATACCAGCCTGTACAAAGCCTCGCGCTCACTGGGCGCAGGGTTGTGGATGACCATCCGCCAGGTGCTGATGCCCAACGTGAAAGTCGGCATGGCCGGCAGCTTTTTCATGGCCTTCATCATGTCCTGGGAAGAGGTGGTCGTGACGTTGTTCACCAGTGGCCTGAACGTCATTACCTTGCCCAAACGTATATGGGACGGCCTGCGCTACAACCTGGACCCGGCCATCGCTGCCGTGTCCACCGTGATGATCTTCATCACCCTGGTGGTGTTGTTGGTGCGCATGTACCGGCACGACAAAAACGCTGATTCACCGGCTCGCTAGCCGACCCGCCATCTCCCTGCATTTCATTGCTTACCCGTGCACCTTTTCCCTAAGGAGGGATACCCCATGATGACTGCATTTCCCCTGCGCACTTATCGTCAACGCATCGAGGCGGTCAAACGCCGCATGAGCGAGCGCGGCCTGGACGCCCTGGTGATCAATTACCCGGACAACATCAACTACCTGACCGGTTTCGACAGCCTGGGATTCCTCTGGTACCAGGCGCTGATCATTTCGCCAAAACTGGCCAACCCGATCTTCCTGACCCGCACCAGCGAAGAGCCGTGCACCTATGAACTGTCGTGCCTGGAAGAGGGGATTTTCTACGACATCGCCAAGCAGGACCCGCTGCGGATCGTTGCCGACTCCCTAGAAGGCCTGGGACTGAGCCAGGGCCGCATTGGCCTGGAAATGCAGGCGTCGACCTTCAGTGCCCTGCAATACACCACGCTGCTGCGGCACATGCCCAACGCGCACTTCGAGGATGCCTCGGTGGTGGTCGCCGAAGAGCGCCTGATCAAGACCGCGGAAGAAATCGAGTACCAGCGTAGTGCCGCGCGCATGGCCGATTACGGCATGCGTGCTGCGTTCGAAGCGCTGCGCCCGGGCATGTCTGAAGTGCAAATCGCCGGCGTAGTTGCCAAGGCGCTGGGCGACGCCGGCAGCGAGTACTCGGCGATCAGCCCGATGTGTGCCACGGGGCGTCGCAGCACCATGACCCACGCCATGCCGCACCGCCTCACCATCAGCCCCGGCGACGTGGTGATTCTGGAGCATGCGGGGGTGTGCAACCGCTACCACGCGATCCTGATGCGCACTGCCGTCATCGGCAAACCGACAGCACGCGTGCGTGAGGTTTCGACCTTGCTCACCGAAGCGTTCAACGCTGCCATTGACGTCGCGAAGCCGGGCACGCCGGTGGGTGAGGCGAATCGGGTGTGCAACGAAATCCTCGACCGCATCGATCTCTCGCGTACCCGCGTGCACCGTATCGGCTACAGCCTGGGCCTTGCGTACCCGCCGACCTGGCTGGAAGCAATGATGGTCGATGAAGCCGATGACCACGTGTTCCAGCCGAACATGTCGTTCTCCATTGAGCCGAACCTGTCGCTGTATTCCGAAGGTTTCGGCCTCAAGCTGGGCGACACCGTGCTGTGTGAAGCCGGCGGCTCGCGCAGCCTGTCGGAGATTCCACCTGAGCTGACGATCATCGACTGAGGAACACCTTATGTCTGCATTGATGGACGTTTTCTGGCATGACGACGTGCTGCGCCATGACACCGGCTACGGGGTGTTCGAGGCGCCGCCCAGTAATCTGCTGGAGACACAGACCCAGCACCCGGAAAGCAGCCCCCGGCTGATCAACATGCGCGCGATTTTGCGTAACGGCCCGGTGGCCGGGCAACTGCACTGGCACACCGGCCGCCATGCGACGCGTGCTGAACTGCTGCGCTTTCATACCGACGATTACTTGTCGACGATCGAGGCGGCGGATCTTCAGGGGCGACGTTTCAGCAGCACTACCCTGATTGATACCGGAGGTTTGGCCGGGTTGCTCGCGGCGGCCGGCACCAGCGTGGCCGCTGTTGAGCAAACGCTACGCGAGCGTAGACCTGCCATGGCCCTGGTGCGTCCGCCGGGGCACCATGCAGCGCCGGACATGGCTGACGGCTACTGCTTTTTCAACAACGTCGCCGTGGCGGCGCGGGCAGCCCAGGCTGCGGGTCTTGAGCGTGTCGCCATCGTCGATTGGGATGTACACCACGGCAATGGAACTCAGGAGGGCTTTTACCAGGATCCCTCGGTGCTCACCGTGTCGATGCACATGGATCACGGCGCCTGGGGTGCGAGCCATCCCCAGACCGGTGGCGTGGATGAGTGTGGCAGAGGGGCGGGTGTCGGCAGCAACCTGAACATTCCGTTGCCCATGGGCTCCGGTGACCTGACTTACGAGCTGGCGTTCGAGCGGTTTGTGGAGCCGGCGCTGGCCGCATTTGCGCCACAGCTTTTGATTATTGCCAATGGCCTGGATGCCTCGCAGTTCGATCCCAATGGCCGGCAGTTGTTGACCATGAACGGTTTCAATCGCCTCGCCCAGCGTGCGCGACGTTTTGCTAGCGAGCACTGCGAGGGGCGCTTGCTGATCGTTCAGGAGGGCGGCTACAACCCGGCCTACAGCGCGTTTTGCTTGCACGCCGCGACCCAGGGCTTCCTGGGACAGGACTCTACGCTGGCGGATCCGTTGGCGTATATGCCGCCGTTCGAAGCACGCAGTCATGAGGATGTCTCGGCATTGGGCAGGGCGCTGCGGGCGGTCGGCTGGGAACTCTGACTAACGGACAACACCTGAGCGAGCCAAAGAGCTCGCTTGGTTGTTTTTGGGCGAGCAGCCAATGAGCGCTGGAGGTTTGTATGGGTGACTATCGACGGTTGTACATCGGCGGGGAATGGGTCTCGCCATTGCAGGGTGGCGTATTCGAGACGTTCGATCCGAGTGACGAATCGGTTCTGGCACAGGTCGCGGCCGCTACTGCCGAGGACATCGATCTGGCTGTCGCCGCCGCTCGCAGGGCGTTCGATGAAGGTGACTGGCCTCGCTGGACCGGCGTGCAGCGGGCACAAGTGCTGCGGCGGATCGCCGAGGGCATTCTCGAACGTCAGGACGAACTGGCGGCCATTGAAGTGCGCGACAACGGCAAGCCCCTGCCGGAAGCACTGTGGGACATCGCCGACACCGTTCGCTGTTTCGACTTTTATGCCGGACTCGCCGAGCAGTCGGACCAGCATGGCGAGCAGTCGATCAACCTACCCGATGAGCGCTTCAACACGTCGATCATCAAGGAGCCGGTCGGTGTGGTCGCGGCGATTATTCCGTGGAATTTCCCGATGCTGATGGCGTCCTGGAAGGTCGCTCCGGCGCTGGCAGCGGGTTGCACCGTAGTGCTCAAGCCTTCGGAGCTGACGCCCCTGACCGCCCTTGAGCTGGCAGGTATCGCCGATAAGGCAGGCTTGCCGCCCGGGGTCCTGAACGTCGTCAATGGTCTGGGCCGCGAGGCTGGTGCGTCGCTGGCGGAGCACCCGGACGTGGACAAGATCGCCTTCACTGGCAGCGTGCCGACCGGGCGCAAGATCATGCAGGCGGCAGCGGCCCAGATCAAAAACATCAGCCTGGAACTGGGGGGTAAATCGCCCTTCGTGATTTTCGCCGACAGCGACCTCGACGCCGCGGTGGAGTGGATCCTGTTCGGGATTTTCTGGAACCAAGGGCAAGTCTGCTCTGCCACCTCGCGGGTGCTGGTGGAGCGAGCCTTGTACCCTGCATTGCTGGAGCGTTTGATCGAAGCTACCGAGCAGATCCGGATTGGAGGAGGGTTTGACGATGGTGTGAAGCTCGGGCCACTGATCAGCCAAGAACAACTGAACAAAGTCCTCGCGGCCATTGCAAGCGGTCAACAAGAGGGCGCGCAATTGGTTTCCGGCGGCAGCCGTCCTGCGCATCTACAGAAGGGCTATTACCTGAGCCCGGCCATTTTTGCCGATGTGTCCGAGCACAGTTCAGTGTGGCGTGAGGAGATCTTCGGCCCAGTGGTGTGCCTGCGTGCGTTCGACTCCGAGGCAGAAGCGGTGCGTCTGGCCAACGACTCTCCGTTCGGTCTGGCAGCTGCGATCATGTCACGGGATATGCCACGCTGTGAACGGGTCGCTCGACGTTTTCGCGCCGGGATCGTTTGGGTCAACTGCTCGCAACCGACCTTCGTGGAAGCACCCTGGGGCGGGTATAAACAGAGTGGCCTGGGGCGCGAACTGGGCGAGTGGGGCTACAACAACTATCTGGAGACCAAGCAAGTCACTCGGTATAACGGTGCAGCTTGGGGTTGGTATCTGAGCTGAGGATCATTTTCGCTTCTTGGAGCCACCTCGACTGGCAAGACCGTCGGGGGCTCCTCACATTGTCAAACCTTCCAGATGGATCAATCCAGTGGTATGACCGCTGGCCTGGGTAAGTCACCACGAGCATCCTGCTGTGTGTTGTAGATTTTCCGCTTGATCCGTTCCCATTTCAGCAGTTGGAAGAAACTCTCCGCGACGGTGCTGTCTTGGCCGTTACTTCGGCGACTCATGCTGGCAACCGGTTTGTTAGCTTTCAAGAAGCTTCGCCAGTTTGAGCTGCTGTATTCGCCCAATGCAGAGTTTTGCAACAGCCCAAGCTTTTCGCTGAGCAGGGCAATGCACTGCGTGTGTTTTTTTGGAGGGGGACGCGACTGCCGTTCGTGAAACTGCGCTTAGCGGCGCGGGTCCACGTCACCCGAATGCAGGGCGGCGAGCCAGCTGGCTGCTTCGATACGTATCTGGTACTGGTCGTCGGCGTTCATTCGGCTAATGCCAGTAGGCAGGCCAAATAGGCCTGTTCCATGTGTTGATGGATGCGGCTCTTCGAAATGCCCAACCGTCTTGCGATCTGCTCGTAGGTCCAGCCGTCAAAGAGGCTGTGGAGGAACACTTGCTTGGCCTGACGCACCAAACCGCTGAGCAGGCGGTCCAGTTGCAGGAGGCTTTCGATCAGCATCGCGTGCTCTTCGGGTGAGGCAACGGTATTGGCCGGCTCATCGTCCAGGGTGGCGAGATACGCACGTTCCAGATCGGCGCGCCGCCAGTTATTGATCATCAACCGCTTAGCGATAGTACTGAGTAATGCCCGCGGCTCGCGGACCTCGTTGAGATTTTGCAGGCCCAGTAGGCGCATGAACGCGTCCGCGGTGATGCGGTCAGCACTGTGCTCGCAACCGAGGGTGTTATTCACACGCTGGCGCAACCACATGTAGTGCTTGGAAAACAGGGCGGTGAACAGCTGGCTGTGAGTAGGCATGGGCAGAGGAAACGTGATGGGCCGACGATGGCGGACTATCACATGACGATCCCCTTAGCCCAAAAGAATAAAATGGCAGTAGGTTATGTCTCTTTATAGGACCGCACTGCTGCATCCCGCACCGAAGCGGCGATCCATGTTGCTTTTGTGTGGAAGATTCCGCCCATTTTTTGCGCGGTTCATCTGAGCCTAGGGAAGAAAAATGATTAATAAGATTAATCATTAATTGACATAACTATTATTGAGGGATAATTTTGACTCATCGGCGGCGCTGCGATTAACCACAGAGGTGTGAGATGAGCAAATACGAAAACCGTTGGCAAACTGTATCGGTGAATGTTGAGGGCGGCATCGCCTGGGTGACGTTGAATCGTCCGGAAAAGCGTAATGCAATGAGCCCTACATTAAATCGGGAAATGCGCGACGTGCTCGAAACCGTCGAGCAGGACGCTGAGGCCAAGGTATTGGTGCTCACCGGCGCTGGTACCGCGTGGACAGCCGGCATGGATTTAAAAGAATACTTTCGCGAGGTGGATGGAGGGCCTGAAATTCTTCAGGAAAAAATCCGCCGCGATGCATCCGAGTGGCAATGGAAACTGCTCCGTATGTACAGCAAACCCACTATTGCAATGGTCAATGGCTGGTGTTTTGGGGGGGGCTTCAGCCCGTTGGTAGCTTGTGATCTGGCGATTTGCGCGGATGAAGCAACCTTCGGTCTTTCTGAAATCAACTGGGGAATCCCGCCAGGCAACTTGGTCAGCAAGGCGATGGCGGACACCGTCGGGCATCGTGAGTCGCTGTACTACATCATGACTGGCAAGACATTCGGCGGGCCGAAGGCTGCGCAAATGGGGCTAGTCAATAAGAGCGTGCCGTTGGAGCAACTGCGTGATGAAGTGATTGCGCTTGCTGAGGATCTGCTCGACAAGAACCCCGTTGTCTTGCGCGCCGCCAAACATGGTTTCAAGCGATGCCGCGAGCTGACATGGGAGCAGAGTGAAGATTATCTGTATGCGAAATTGGATCAAGCTCAGTTGCGAGACCCTGAGCACGGTCGTGAGCAGGGACTGAAGCAATTCCTCGACGATAAAAGCATCAAGCCGGGGTTGCAGGCTTACAAGCGCTGACGCCTGTCGGCAGCATTGCAGGCTGCCGGCAATTCCCCCTGTACGCACTGACAATAAGAATAAACGAGGAACCTTCCATGTTTGAGGTGCCATTATTGATAGGGGGTCGGGCATGCCCGGCCAGCGATGGAAAAACCTTCGAGCGGCGCAATCCTGTAAGTGGTCGTGTGGTTTCGCGGATCGCCGCCGCTACGGTAGAAGACGCAGACGCCGCAGTCTGCGCCGCACAGGCGGCATTCCCGGCGTGGGCTGCGCTAGGGCCAGGCGAGCGTCGGGCGAGGCTGTTGCGCGCGGCAGACCTGATGCAGGCGCACGGCCAGACGTTCATCGACATGGCAGTTGAAACCGGTGCAATGAGTAACTGGTATGGATTCAACGTGAAGCTCGCTGCGAATATCTTGCGCGAAGCCGCAGCGATGACGACCCAGATCACCGGCCAGATCATTCCTTCCGATGTGCCGGGCAGCTTCGCCATGGCATTGCGCCAACCCTGCGGCGTGGTGTTAGGTATTGCTCCATGGAATGCGCCGTTGATTCTCGCGACACGGGCAATCGCTATGCCGTTGGCGTGCGGTAACACGGTGGTACTCAAGTCGTCCGAGTTGAGCCCGGCGGCACATCGCTTAGTAGGGCAAGTGCTGCATGAAGCTGGATTGGGTGACGGCGTGGTCAATGTCGTTAGCAATGCGCCGCAGGATGCGTCAGCTATCGTCGAGCGATTGATTGCTCACCCAGCGGTGCGACGTGTCAATTTTACTGGCTCCACGCATGTCGGCCGAATCGTGGGTGAGTTATCCGCGCGGTATCTGAAGCCGGCCTTGTTGGAGTTGGGCGGCAAGGCGCCTTTGTTGGTACTGGAAGATGCGGACCTCGACGCCGCGGTAGAAGCCGCCGCCTTTGGGGCCTTTTTCAACCAGGGGCAAATATGCATGTCCACCGAGCGGTTGATTGTCGATCAACGTGTTGCTGATATGTTTATCGAAAAACTGTCGAGCAAAATTGCGACCTTGCCGGCAGGTGCCCCGTCATCTGAGGAGTCGGTGCTTGGGTCCTTGATTGACGTATCGGCCGGGCAGCGTATCAAGGCACTGGTGGATGACGCGGTAGACCTCGGTGCCAGGTTAGTCGCTGGGGGCCAAGTTGAAGGCAGCATCATGCAGCCGACACTGCTTGACGGTGTCACAGAGGACATGCGCTTGTACCGTGACGAATCCTTCGGACCGGTGGTGGTGGTTTTGCGTGCAGATGGAGACGAAGCCCTGCTGCGGTTGGCCAACGACTCCGCATTTGGGTTGTCGGCTTCCATCTTCAGTCGTGACACTAGTCGCGCATTGGCGTTGGCGCAACGCCTCGAATCCGGAATTTGCCACATCAATGGTCCGACGGTTCATGATGAGGCGCAGATGCCATTTGGCGGGGTCAAGCACAGTGGATACGGCAGTTTCGGCGGGTGCGCTTCTATCGAGCACTTCACTCAGTTGCGGTGGGTGACTTTGCAAAATGGCCCACGTCACTATCCGATCTGACAAAAATAATTACAGGGCTATGCCCATGCCGCGCCCCTGCTTTATAGAAGTTGAAGTGGAGGCGCGCACCTTGCTGAGGCACAGTGCATGAAAAAAGAATCCAGTAACGCAATACCCTCGGATTTGAGCGGTGCGCTGCGCCACGTTGCGGTGAGCCGGCCCGAGGTGAGGATTCGTACTGACGGCGATGTGATGTACTTAAAAACGGTCGAGCAACTCGAGCCATACCCGCGCCGAATGCTTGATCGCCTGGTTCATTGGGCAGACGTTCGACCGGAACAAACATTTATTGCTCAGCGAGATGGTGCTGGGGATTGGCTGCGCATTACCTACGCACAGATGCTTCACCGTACACGTCGCATTGCACAGACGCTTTTAAGGTTTGGACTGTCCGCCGAGCGGCCGCTAATCATACTTTCAGGTAACGACCTGGAGCATATGCAACTGGCGTGTGCAGCGTTGTACGCAGGGATCCCCTATTGCCCTGTTTCGCCTGCATATTCTCTAGTGTCCAAAGATTTTGGGAAGTTGAAACATATAGTACACACCTTGAAACCAGGGCTGGTTTTTGCTGCTGATGAGAGCTTTTCGACGGCAATTTGTGCCGTTTTGAGTTTAGATATCCCCCTGATTATGGGCACGGGGGAACTCGCGGAGAGAACCTGCGTTAGTTTTGGCAGCCTGCTTGAAGTGTCGGATGTGGCGCAGGCTGATGCAGCCTTCGAAAAAACGAATCCTGACAGCATTGCCAAGTTTCTGTTTACGTCGGGCTCAACCAAACTACCCAAGGCGGTCATTACCACGCAGCGAATGCTGTGTGCCAACCAACAGATGCTGTTACAGACGTTTCCAGTGTTCGCCGAAGAACCGCCTGTGTTGGTTGATTGGCTACCTTGGAACCATACTTTTGGTGGCAGTCACAACGTGGGTATTGTGCTTTACAACGGCGGTAGTCTTTATATCGACGACGGTAAACCTACACCTCAATTGTTTGCCCAAACGTTGCGCAATCTGAAAGAAATTTCTCCTACGGCATACCTGACCGTTCCGAAGGGCTGGGAAGAATTGGTGACAGCGCTTGAGCTGGACGAAGAGTTGCGCGCGCGTTTTTTTGAGAAGGTAAAGCTGTTCTTTTTCGCGGGGGCGGGTTTGTCTCAGGCTGTATGGAACCGACTGGAGAGGGTTTCGATTGACCATTGTGGCGAGCGCATTAGGATCATGGCAGGTCTCGGCATGACAGAGACATCCCCTTGCTGCACGTTTACAACCGGCCCTTTATCGATGGCAGGTTATGTGGGACTGCCGGCACCAGGATGCGAAGTTAAATTGGTACCAGTTGATGGCAAGCTTGAAGCGAGGTTCCGTGGCCCACATGTCATGCCTGGTTACTGGCGCTCGCAAAAACAGACCGACGCCGCGTTTGATGACGAAAATTTTTACTGTTCCGGGGATGCGTTGAAACTGGCAGATCCGCTAGATCCACAGTTGGGTCTTATGTTCGATGGACGGATCGCTGAAGACTTCAAGCTTTCGTCCGGTGTATTTGTCAGCGTCGGGCCCATGCGCACGCAAGTAGTTCTGCAGGGGGCTCCGTTTGTCCATGATGCGGTAATAGTTGGACCGGATCGCGAGAAATTAGGTTTATTGATCTTTCCAAGGCTGCCGGAGTGTCGACAGCTAGCGGGCCTCGAAGCCTCGGCAACGGTTGATGAGGTATTGGCATCCACTGCGGTGCGCGGCTGGCTGGGGATGTTACTGGCGACGTTGAATATGCAGGCAACCGGTAGCGCGAGTCGTCTGGATTGGGCATGTTTGCTGGCGGATGCTCCTTCGGTCGATAAAGGCGAGATCACCGATAAAGGCTCGATCAATCAGCGCGCAGTCTTGCAGTACCGAGCCGAAAAAATCGAGGCACTTTATGCTGGAAGGGATGCGGGCGTGATCAAGTCTGTGAACTGAGCGAAGGCGCGGGTTTCCGCCAGGTTAGGCTGATTCCCGCCGCACCTCTTAAGCATCAGCGATCGGTTTAAAGATTTTTTGCAACAAGTGGAGCAATTGGGTGCGCTCCTCAGACGTCAAGTTAGCCGTAGCGTCCATATCACTTTTTTCTGCTACGCCTTTGAGCTGCTTGAGTAACGCTTCTCCCTCGTTGCTCAAGTACAGCCCATAAGAGCGTTTGTCTTTCTTGCTGCGTATTCGCACCGCCAGAGCCAAGGCTTCTAGCTTATTTACCAGCGGCACAACCTGAGGTGGGTCGATGGCTAAGCTGCGTGCCAACTCGATTTGAGTCGTTCCTGGATTTTGCTCAATGATGGCTAGTGCTGAAAATTGCGCAGGACGCAGGTCGAACTGATTTAGCTGCTCTACTAAGTGCTGGAACACCTGAATCTGCGCCCTACGTAATGCGTAGCCGACCAGTTCCTCCAGAATAATTTCCGAAGCGGGTACTTCTTCTGAAATGGGCGTTACTTTTGCGTCACTGCGCTTGGACATTAGCAAGAAAACCGGAAAAAGTGATTCACTATCATAATTGTTTTTGTCTGGGCCAACACTGGAGAAATGCGCTTATCAAACGGCGAGCGCAGTTTGATTGGCAACCTCAGTAAAGAGACTACGCATCCACCGATGGGCCGGGTCACCGTCAAGAAATTTGTTCCATTGCATGAACTCACGCAGCAAGGGAAGCTCCACGGGTGATTGCAATACTCGCAATGGAAGGTAGGTTGCGTACAGCGCCGCCAAGCGCGTTTGCATCACCGCAATGCGACGTGTGCCTACCAGTAGATGGGGCAGGGTATTGAAGCTGCTGGTCGTCAATTCTACTCGGCGAGATTTGCCGTAACGGCTTAAAAATTCCTCATCAAAGCTGGGCGCTCGGGCGCTACCAAATTGTACTGCCACATGCCCAAGCTCAAGGTATTGGGTCAGGCTAAGCTGGTCGCCTACCTCGCAATTTTCTCGCCATACAACGCACTGGTAATCGTCTTCAAAAAGCAAAACTTTGGGGTGCATATCAGATAGGTAGTGATCCGGCATGATCACAAAATCGACTTCGCCCTGGGTCAGCATCTCGTTGTATTGATTGGACGTGGGTTGGATATCTAAGGATATATGAGGTGCCAACTGCTGCAGGCGCTGCGTCAGCGGGCTCAAAAACACAGTGGTGACAAAGTCAGACGCAACTATTTTGAAATGTCGCTTGCACGTCAGAGGATCAAAATCGGGCTTATTGACGATAGTTGATTGAATATCCAGCAACACCCGACGCACGGGCTCGGCCAAGCTTTGCGCCAGAGGCGAAGGGTGCATCTTACGGCCTACTTGCACAAGCAATTCATCGCCGAAATAGTCGCGTAAACGTGCCAGGAGCCCACTGGTAGAGGATTGACTGATGTTCAGGCGTTTAGCCGTGCGCGTTATGTTCTGCTCACTCAGCAGGGCATCTAAAACGACGAGAAGGTTTAAATCCAAGTGATGGAATCGCATCGCCAAGGCTCCTGAAACGAGGGTCTTCTTTGTATCATTTTTTTCAGATGCATGGCATCCGAAAAATCGATTATTCGGATGGGATTTTTTTACTTATCCTGACTTCACTTAACCCGCAGCAGCGGCGGAGCTTAAGGCCTTCAACTACAAAAATAACAAGTCAGAGGTAGGCATCGATGAAACCCATGATTCCGAAAAAAAAAACGCGCAGTCACCACCAGTTGGCTGTAATGGTCGCTGCGATGGCTACGATTAATTGTATTCCTCAGGTCTACGGGTTTGAAATCGAAACGCAAGACTCCGATCTGCGCCTGCGCTGGGACAATACGATCAAATATAACGCTGCCTGGCGAGTCAAAGACCGTGATAGCAAGTTGGTAGGTTCGACCAACCAGGATGACGCTGACCGTAATTTCGACAAAGGCCTGATTTCCAATCGCCTGAACATCCTCTCGGAGTTCGATGCGCGCTATAAAGATTTCGGTGCGCGGATAAGTGCAGCCGGATGGTATGACACAGTGTATCAAGGGCGTAATGACAACGACTCTCCAACTACGGCAAATCAGCGCTCGGTTAGCTACGATCAGTTCACCGATGACACCCGAGAGCTGCATGGTGGGAAAGCCGAGATTCTTGATGCGTTTATATTCGGTAAGGGATCTTTGGGTCAGTTGCCGAGCAGTTTCAGGCTCGGTCGACATACCGTTCTCTGGGGAGAAAGCCTCTTCTTTGGTTCCAACGGTATTGCGGCCGGTCAAGCGCCCGTCGATGTGATCAAAGCCACATCGGTACCCAATACCCCGTTCAAAGAACTGATCCGACCCGTCAATCAGTTTTCCGGGCAAATTCAGCTGCGCTCCAATATTTCCATCGCTGCGTACTATCAGTTCGAATGGGAAGAAAACCGTATTCCCGCTGTGGGCAGCTATTTTTCTACCTCTGACGTCGTGGGCGATGGCGGTGAGCGACTCATTGTCGGAGGTCCAATCGGGCCTAACCGCCAGCCATTGGCTTTTTTCCGCGGTAAAGACATCAAGGCTAGCGATAGCGGTCAATATGGCCTGTCGTTACGTTTTTCCCCCGAGGATTGGAATACCGACTTTGGGCTTTACGCGATTCGATATCACGCTAAAGACCCTATGGTCTACACCCGGACGAACGCGACCGGTCCGAATGTTTTGACCGGGCAACTGGGTGAATACCAGTTGGTGTACGCCGAAGGTATTCGTGCCTTTGGCGCCAGCTTCAGCACCTCATTAGGCGATGCGAACGTCGCCGGTGAGGTTTCTGTGCGGCGTAATACGCCGCTGGTAAGCGTTTCGCAAGCCAACCCTACGGGTACCGGAGACAATGATGATCATGCGCTGTACGCGGTCGGTAACTCGGTGCACGCGCAGCTGTCATCGCTCTATTCCTTTGCGGGGAACAGTTTCTGGGATTCCGCCAGCCTGGCGGGAGAGGTTGCTTGGCATCGACGCACCAGCATCACCAAAAACGCTTCGGCGCTTGACCCCAACAGTGAGCGTGATGCGTGGGGTTTTCGCATGAGCTTCACTCAAAACTTCTTCCAGGTGTATCCAGGTCTGGACCTCAGCGTGCCTATCGGGCTGGGGTACAACCCGAAGGGGCGGTCTTCTGTGATCACCAAATTCAACAATGGTGTGGGTGACAAAGGCGGTGATATCAGTTTCGGCGTCCAGGCCGACTACCTGCAAACCTGGAAGGTCGGCCTCAACTACACCCGATATATAGGTGGCAGTGACAATTTCCTGGACGCCGGTAACGCTAATACCTATGGCCAACCGCTTAAAGACCGGGATTTCATTGCCTTAACAGCGCAGCGTTCGTTCTAACGCGTTAAATCTATAACAAGAATACAGAGGTGTGGTTCATGAAACTCAACCCGATTTATACTCTTCTATTGGGCAGCTTACTGCTCCCTCTTTCATCGCAGATATGGGCTGTCAGCGACAGCGAAGCACAGCAACTCAAATCTAGCCTCACCCCCCTGGGTGGTGAGCGTGCCGGAAACTCCGATGGCAGCATCCCTGCATGGAGCCAGGGTTTTACCCAAGTGCCAGCGGGTGTCAAGCCTGGGCCGCGGATTCCAGACTATTTTGCCAGTGATAAAGTTTTATATTCGGTGACCTCGCAGAATCTCAGTCAATACGCCGACAAACTGAGTGATGGGCAGAAGGCGCTCTTCGCCAAATATCCGAATTATCGAATCGACGTTTATCCGACTCGACGCACGGCAGCCGCGCCTCAGTGGGTTTACGACAATACCCTGAAAAATGCGACCAGCGCACACCTGACCAATCAGAACAATACCTTGGAAGGCGCAAGCGGAGGGATACCATTCCCAATTCCTAAATCGGGTGCCGAAGTTGTCTGGAACCATCAACTGAGTTGGCGTGGGGAAGCTTGGAAGAACGATTTCAACGTTTACATCATTACCGCCAATGGCCAGCGAATTCTTTCCAGCACCATCCAGTCACAGCGGGAAATGCCTTATTACTTTCAAAGCGTAAAGTCTGAATACAAAGGTGTTTATTGGATGACCAAACTGGTCAACCTTGGCCCTCCGTTGCGAGCGGGTGAGGCCTTACTAGGGCGTGAACCATTGGATTACGCCAATGGCGGGCCGCAATCCTGGGTTTATCTGACAGGCCAACGACGCGTACGAAAACTGCCGGTATCTTCCTACGATACACCGACGCCCACTAGTTCCGGCGTGGCCAATTTCGACGAAGTATCGGTATTCACTGGGCCGCTGGATCGCTACGACTGGACGATTGTCGGTCGCCAGGAAATGCTCATTCCCTATAACAGCAACAAGATCCTGCAGCCGAGTAAAGACGATGAGATCCTGAGCGATCGGTTCCTGAACCCTGATCACATGCGTTGGGAGTTGCACCGGGTATGGGTCGTTGAAGGCAACCTGGTTGCTGGAAAGCGTCATAGCATGCCCAAGCGGCGCCTGTATGTAGACGAGGACACCTGGATGGCTATGCTCGGCGATAGCTGGGATGCCAACCAGAAACTGTGGCGGACCTACTTGCAATTGCCCTACGCCACACCTGAGTTGCCAGGATTAGTTCGCGGCATGTTTGCCCAATACGACCTGCAAACCGGCGCCTGGATGGCCAACAACGTGGTCACTGAAAAACGCGTCCAGAACGAAATAGTCAAACCGTTTCCTGACAGTGACTTCAGTCCCGATGGTCTCGCCGCTGACGGGGTGCGGTAATGAAATTGCTGTCTTTTTGTTCGATTGTCGGGCTGCTGTTGACGAATCTGTCAGCCCATGCAGGTGATCCTCTGGTGAAGGATGTGTTGCAGCGGCCGGCCCTGCTCGTCAGCCAGCCGACACAGGCTGTTCTCATTGATGTTGCCCGAGCGGGCAGGCGTGTGGTCGCGGTAGGTGAGCAGGGCTTGATCCTGCTCTCGGATGATGATGGCGAAAACTGGCGCCAGGCGTCCGTGCCGATCAGTGTCAGTCTTACCGCGCTTACGTTCCCTTCACCTGACCATGGTTGGGCTGTGGGACATGCGGGCAGCGTCCTTCATACAGCCGACGGGGGAGAGCACTGGACCTTGCAACTGGATGGAAAGGCGGCAGCTCAGCAAGTGATGGATGCTGTATTGAACGCATCTTCCGCCAATGGCCAGGCGATGAAAGTGGCTCAGCGGTTTGTCGCCGATGGGGCTGACAAGCCGTTCCTCGCTGTGCATTTCAGCAATGATCGCCAGGGTACCGTCGTCGGAGCGTTCGGGTTGGTCCTACATACCGAGGATGGCGGCCAAACTTGGCAGTCGTGGGTCGATCGACTGGATAACTCGGCCGGTAACCATCTCTACGCCGTTACCGGTCAGGGGGAGCAGATCTACATCGCTGGAGAACAGGGCTTGTTGTTTGCATCCGATGACAGTGGCGCACATTTCAAACGTGTGCCGACCCCCTATGAGGGCAGTTTTTTTGCCATGAACCTGGCGGCCGATGGTGATTTGCTGTTGGCAGGCCTGCGTGGTAATGCGTGGCGCACGCGAGATAAAGGTCAGCACTGGCAATCTCTGAGTAATCCCTTGAAGTCAAGTTTGATGGCTGCCCGGGCTACTAATGACGGGCTCGTCATGTTCGCTGATCAGAGCGGACACTTTCTCCTGAGTTCGAGCAGCGACGATCAACTAAGGGTGCAGACATCATCCACTCGCGCCCCTGTATCGGCGCTGACTCAAACAGCCGGTGGCCAATGGATTGTGGTCGGCGCTCGTGGGGTAACACGCGTGGACGTGCGAGGAGAAGTAAAATGAATGCGGTTCAGACTTCGGGTGACCGACCCGTATCAGCCGAACAGAGCTTGAAAGACTTTGACCTCGATTCGGGCTCTTTCATCGAAAGAAGCCTGTTCAACCATCGTGGACTGGTCTTGTTGTTGTGTTTCCTGCTCACGCTGGGGCTGGGAGCAGCGAGCACGCGTTTGGGCCTCAACGCCAGTTTCGAAAAGATGATCCCGACTGGCCATCCCTACATCGCCAACTATCTCGCCAACCAGGGCGAACTGACGGGGTTGGGCAACTCGGTACGCATTGTCGTCGAGTCGCCGGCAGATTCCATTTACGACGCACATTACCTTGAGTTGCTCGCCAAACTCAGTGACAAAGTCTTCTTGTTGCCTGGGGTCGACCGCCCGTTCATGAAGTCGTTGTGGACGCCGAACATGCGGTGGATGGCGGTCACCGAAGAAGGCGTTGAAGGGGGGCGCGTCATTCCGGATGATTACGACGGTTCAGTCGCAAGCCTGGAAACCGTTCGCCAGAACGCAGCACGATCGGGAGAGATAGGCCAGACCATCGCTTTGGATGCGCGCTCAAGCCTGTTATTTGTGCCACTGCTGGAAATTGACCCTCAAACGGGTAAGGCCTTGGATTACGCCATGTTGTCCAACGAGCTGGAACAGCTTCGCGCAGACTTCCAGGCTCAGGGGTTGAATATCCATATCACAGGCTTTGCCAAAGTCGTCGGCGATCTGATTGACGGCTTGAAACAGATACTGATGTTCTTCGCGGTCGCCATCCTGATTGCCACCATTATGCTGTATTGGTTTACCAGATGCGTTCGCAGCACGCTGCTGGTTATGGCTTGCTCGCTTGTTGCAGTGGCCTGGCAGTTGGGCCTTGTTGCATTGCTGGGGTTTGAACTGGACCCGTACTCGGTATTGGTCCCGTTTCTGGTGTTGGCCATCGGCATGAGCCATGGCGCGCAGAAAATGAACGGCATCATGCAAGATATCGGGCGCGGCATGCACCGACTGGTGGCGGCTCGTTTCACCTTTCGTAGACTGTTCCTCGCCGGCCTCACTGCGCTGCTGTGTGATGCTGTCGGGTTCGGCGTGTTGATGCTGATCGACATTAAGGTTATTCAGGACTTGGCCCTGATCGCCAGTATCGGTGTGGCGGTTCTAGTGTTCACTAACCTTATCCTGCTGCCAATTCTGCTTAGTTTTTGCGGGGTTGGCGCCAACGCCGCTGCGCGGAGCCTGCGCAGCGAAGAGGCGGCGGAGCAGGGCGTCAAACATCCGCTTTGGGCATTTCTGGATCTATTCACACGCAGACGCTGGGCTGCAGTGACCATCATCGCCAGTCTATTGCTGAGTGCGTTTGGTTTTTGGGTGAGCCTACACTTGCAGGTTGGCGATCTGGACCCTGGCGCACCTGAGTTGCGGGCTGATTCGCGCTACAACCAGGACAATGCGTATATAGCCACCCACTATGGAGCCAGCAGTGACGTGTTTGCGGTGATCGTGCGTACGCCGGACGGTGGCTGTTCCAGTTATCCTGCTTTGATGCGCCTTGATGCCCTGGAGTGGCGCTTGCGTCAGTTGCCAGGCGTGGAATCGACCGCATCTTTGGCCAGTTTAAATCGCAGTTTGCTGGTGGGCATGAGTGAGGGGAATCCGAAATGGTATGACCTGACGCAGAACCAGTCACTGCTCAATTCGATCACCGGTCGTGCGCCGCGTGAGTTGTTCAATCAGAGCTGTAACACCATCACGCTTTACGCATATTTACGTGACCATAAAGCTGCCACGCTCACCCGGCTGGTCGACGAAGTGGAGGCTTTCTCCCAAGCCAACAACAGTCCCGACGTGAAGTTTTTGTTGGCCGCCGGTAATGCCGGGATCGAGGCCGCAACTAATATCGTGGTCAAACAAGCCAATCACGACATGTTGTTCTGGGTCTACGGAGCAGTGATCGTTCTTTGCCTGATTACGTTCCGCTCAATGCTGGCAGTCGTCTGCGTGATATTGCCACTGGCACTCACCTCCATCTTGTGTGAAGCGTTGATGGTTTGGCTCGGTATAGGGGTCAAAGTCGCAACCTTGCCGGTAATCGCACTAGGCGTTGGCATAGGCGTCGACTACGCCTTGTATGTCATGAGCATATTGCTAGCGCGTCTCAAGGCCGGAGAGAGTCTTTCCGATGCTTACTATCACGCACTTCTGTTTACCGGGAAGGTGGTGATGTTAACCGGCGTCACGTTGTCCATCGGCGTGGCTACCTGGGTGTTTTCGCCGATCAAGTTCCAGGCTGACATGGGCATCCTGCTGGCGTTCATGTTCCTGTTGAACATGGTCGGCGCGCTGGTGTTGTTACCCGCGCTGGCGCACTTCTTGTTACCCCATGCGCGTACTTGGCGCTGGGACTGGCGTAGCGTTCAAAAGAGCGATGTCGAACGGCCTCAGCCCTCAACTGTGAACGTTTAACGTAATCGACCCGGAGCGTGGAGTCATGGCTTTATCGACCCCAGTCTTGGCGGACTCAATAACTCACAACAAAAAGGATCAAACGCTATGAATGATTCCCTCGAGAAGGAGACTCAGCGTCGCCCGCGACCGGGTGCAGGCCTTCTATTACTACTCGGAAGTTGCCTCCCCATCCTGGGTGGTGTGTTGATTGCTCCCGTATTGCCGCGGATCGCCGGGCATTTTGCGGGCAGCGCAAACACAGCGTTGCTTGTGCCTATTGTGTTGACGCTTCCTGCGTTGATGATCGCTTTGTTCTCACCTTTTGCGGGGTGGTTCGCTGATCGGTTAGGACGTAAGCGTCTGCTGATTCTAGCGATGGCCGTGTACGGAATTTGTGGCCCGCTGCCGTTGATACTCGACGACCTTACGACGATTCTGCTCAGCCGAGCCGGATTGGGGCTGGCAGAAGCCGCGATCATGACGTGCTGCACTACTTTGATCGGTGATTATTACGAAGGGCAGGCGAGGGCACGGTTGTTAGCGTGGCAAACCATTGCGACGTCTTTATCCGCAGCTACATTTTTCATGGTTGGCGGCATGCTGGGTGAACACGGTTGGAGAACGCCATTCTCGGTGTATTTCATAGGGTTGTTGTTCGTCCCGTTGATGTACCTGACCTTGTGGGAACCGATGCAGTCCAAATTCCGGCAAGAGTCGACAAAGCGGGTCACCGGCAATAGCAGGTTTCCTTGGCGCTCCCTTTCGGTCATCTGTCTGCTGACTACCGTGGCTACTCTGGGCTTTTTCATCATTCCGGTACAAACCGGATTTTTGCTAGGCCACATTGGGATCGACTCTCCAAAAAGTACTGGGATGGCTATCGGTATTAGCCATGCGGCAGTGTTTGCGGGTGCCTTGAGCTTTCGATGGCTAAGTCGTTTCGGACCGGGACTACTGCTTTCTGCGGCATTTCTAGTCTCGGGTGTCGGGCTGATTTTGTTAGCGACAGCGGCCGATTACCCCTCTGTCGTCATTGCAGTGTTGATCAACGGGCTCGGGTGCGGGCTCATGCTGCCCACGGTAGTGAATTGGGCACTGTCGAGCTTGAGCTTCGAGCATCGTGGTCGAGGCACGGGTGTATTCAATGCAAGCTTCTTTGGTGGGCAATTCGCCAGCCCGCTGCTGATCATGGCGCTTATTTCCGTCTTCGGTGAGCGCTCTGAAGCGGTCGGCGCGGTCGGCTGGGCACTGTTGCTTGCGGCGGTGTTTTCGTTGATTGCACCTAGATTGGCGGGACTTCGGTTATTTGACCCGATTCAAGCGAAGGGCGACATAACGTTGCATTAACCCCTGCGCAGTCAGGGACTCAGCACTATGTATTAACTGCATACGAGGATTGCCAAATGAAACTCGCTACTTTGAAAGACGGTAGCCGGGACGGGAGGCTTGTGGTCGTTTCCCGGAATCTGCGCTACGCCGTTACGCCCGAGTCATACACTACGATGCAACAGGCTTTAGAGGCTTGGTCAGTTGCTGAGCCTGTATTGAAACAGTGTTATGAGGCTTTAAACCGCGGCGAAATATCCCATTGCTTTGATTTGCAACCGGAAATGTTGGAGTCACCTCTACCCCGTGCTTATCAATGGTGTGATGGTTCTGCTTTTCTCAATCATGGTCATTTGATTCAGCGAGCCTTTGATCTCCCGCCGCAACCGGAAGAGTCCGTTCCGCTGATGTACCAAGGAGCCAGTGATGACTTCCTCGGACCTTGCGATGACGTGATATTACCCAGTGAAGAGCATGGAATCGACTTCGAAGGCGAGTTCGCGGTCGTCGTAGATGAAGTGCCCATGGGATGCCCCGCTTCGCAGGCGTTGCAATATGTACGGTTGGTCATGCTGGTTAATGACGTCAGCTTACGCGGCTTCATACAACGTGAAATCAAGTCAGGCTTTGGCTTTTTGCAAGCCAAGCCTTCGTCCAGTTTTTCCCCGGTTGCCGTAACCCCTCAAGAGCTGGGCACAGCCTGGCGGCACGGGCGGGTTTGTCTGCCTTTGTTGGTGAGTTGGAACCACGCTTGGTTTGGGCAACCCAACGGCGGTGAGATGAGTTTCAGTTTTGCTGAGCTGATTGCCCATGCCGCACTCACACGACGCTTGCGCGCAGGGACCATTATCGGTTCAGGAACCGTTTCCAATGTTGACTGTGAAGCCGGTTCAGCCTGCATTTCCGAACGCCGTGCGATTGAAATTATAGAAAACGGTCAACCACGTACCCGGTTCATGCGGCACGGCGATCGCGTTCGTTTGGAAGCACTTGATTCAAACGGAGATAGTGTTTTCGGCGCGATCGATCAACGTATCACAGTCCATCCTTCCCCAAACTGAGAGCGGTAATAATGACTTCTCGTACTCGTCGACTCGTCGATCTATCGGTCACGCTGGATAATAATCCCTACACCGATCCACCACCGTTGCTGCCGAAAATTGATTATGTCGATCACCAGACCGGCGCGCCGGAACTATTGGCCATGTTTCCAGGACTTCGTATCGAAGATCTTCCCGGAAGTGAAGGCTGGGCTGCTGAACGCCTGCAGATTACAACTCATAGCGGCACCCATATGGACGCACCTTGGCACTACGCCTCGACGACCGATGGCGGGAAACCTGCTTACGGAATTGATGAGCTTCCGTTGGAGTGGTGCTTGCGACCAGGGGTTAAGTTAGATTTTCGTCACTTGCCTGATGGGCATGTGGTGAGTGCTGCCGAAATAGCTGCCGAGTTGGCAAGGATCGAGCACGTGTTGCAGCCGTTGGATATTGTCCTTATCAATACCCGTGCGGGTTCGATCTTTGGCCAACCGGGCTATTTAGACGCGGGCGTTGGCATTGGCCGCGAAGCGACGATGTTTCTGCTTGAGCAGGGTGTACGCGTTGTTGGGACGGACGCCTGGAGTTGGGATGCGCCATTCAGCCATACCCGCGCTCGTTTCGCCGCCACCAATGATGCTTCGATTATCTGGGAGGGGCACAAAGCTGGCAGAGACATTGGGTATGGTCAAATGGAAAAGCTCACCAACTTGGAGTGCTTACCGGCTCATGGATTTGAAGTGTCTTGTTTTCCATACAAAATTAAACATGCCTCGGCGGGTTTTGTACGAGCAGTGGCTATTTTCGAAGAGTGAGAAAGGTGCCTGCACTTAACTGGGGAAGTTGATATTTTTTGTTGGTATCGTTGAACAAGCGCCTTTTGAGTAGAAATTTTCGAGAGTGATTCATTATATAGTCGACGTTCTTTGAACTTGTGCATGGCGCGAATGGCGCCGCACTATCAAAAACTTGCCGAGGTTCCACCAGTGAATCACTTTGTCGCGTCAATGATAAAAGTAATTTTCAGACGCTCTAATGAAGGGAGCATGAGTCTTGATGAGGTCACCACCTCACTTGCCTCAGCTGGGGTAGAATCCTATTGGGTCGACTATCGTGCTTGTCGTGTCATTTGTTACATGCGTAACGGCGACGTCTTCATTCTCGAGGTGGACCCACCGGGAAAGAGTATTCCGTATGAATTTTCAAATATGTGTATTCAGGCCGCTGTCAATGGGTTGCAGCGTGGGGAGCTTATATTTCCCGACTTCACGCGCGACATTCAGGCTGCCGGTTGTGTCGGATACGCAGTATGGATTTTAGGGAAAGTTGTAACTTACCATGGTCGAAAGGGCGAGCAACATGTCGATCATATGCCTGGTTTTTTAATGCCGTAGGTGCTTAAGTGTTATGTGAATTGATATGTTAAATTCAAATAAAAATTGAGAGGTGTCTGTTGGCGAATTTATTTATGATGTTTTTGGTTTTTAGCGGAAATATACGACGGAGAGGTTAAATTCGTCGAGCTCGTGTACGTGTGTATTGTTCTCGGTTTGAGAAGTAAGCCAATGCAAAAAAGACTCTGTGGGCGTAAATCCTAGTTTTCTTAACTAACAGCCTGTTGGCTATATTGCTGATGGCGCTAGGCTGTTTCCAGTACTTGTCAGATAGCATTGGAAGTTGTCGCGATGTGATAAGATCCGCTGTGCGCAGTGTAATTGATCAGTGAAGCCAAACGGTGATCGTGTAGTGTGTATTTCCTATAGGGCGTTTATCTAAGAAGGCTCAGGAGGCGATTTTCAGCGATCTCCCAGCTGAGCAGTGAGATAGCGGCAGCATATCCACTGAACGTTACGGTCATGGAAGTTGCAAGCAATATTAAACTGGTTTTTATCGCGACTCCATCTGAGTCTAAAGTTAAGGATTACGTCTGTTGAGCAAAGAGTAGTTATGTTGTCGATAAAATGCTGAATGCTTGGTTTCTTAGGCGGATGATTGACTTTCGGACTGTGTGTTTGCCCTTTACGGATTAGTGTTGGTTTGGAGGTATGGTAGTCTAGGGGCTGGTTTCAATGAGCGCTAACAACTGATGTGCCTAACGCAGTAATCACACCAAAAATGCTTCACTGTTCAGTAGACTGACTTTCGTATGTTTTTTGTGAGGGTGCCCCATCTTTGCTAGAAGTATTCGTTCCCACTACCTTGCTTCAATTCTTAAATTGATTCGTATTGGGAATGTGTGAATCTAGACCCCTCCTCGGTACTGATGGTCAGGTTAGCTGAAACTCACTGCTCCGATCAGGTAGTAGTTTATATAACGAGTCGCTTTTAAATTGTGAGATTAAAGTAATTTTTGTAGTGGATTTTTCCGTTGCAACCGAGCGCGGCCAATCAGAAAAAGTTGTTCTTGGCTGGGTTTGATGCATGTGCTGATCAGGATCGACATCGCCGCGGTTTCTGGGTGCATGCGGTAGCGTCACGCTTACTAGACTCTCGCACCAATCCCAAACGAGCTGTCACTCAGTTCGGAAAAAGCTTTTTCAGTGCACGTGGTGCTAGGCGCACTGAGGTGAAGCATGCGGTCTGACAGGTTGAAGCAAATAGAATGCTGTCGACTGCAGAAAATCCTTCGATCGATGCAAAATTGTTAGGTTGCTTACGGCTTGGCTTGGTACTTGCTATCAAATTGCCATCAATGTGGTCTTAATTGGAGAGGCAAATGTCGCTTTCAAGTAATTTAATGCGGTTATCCTACAGCGAAAAGCACTGGTTACCTTGGTTCGGCAAAACTGGGAAAATGATGATGAGTTGGTCATGCCGACTCAATCAGTCGGCTTACCCTGTGATCGAGCAAACATTTGAAGCCATTGCCCAAACCCGCGCCCAGTTGCTTCATAACTGGGCGCGCGAACAATGGGAGCACCTCGCTGAACTGGCGGAATGTCTCGGGCGGGATTTTGTTCATATCGACCGCAGTTCGCTGATGGAAAAGCTCAGTCAGGCTGAAGATTTTTCCGAGTTGTTTGTTGTGGGTGTCGACGGTGTTGTTATCGCCTCTACTTGGAGCGAACGTTGCCAATATAAGCTTGAGAAAAGCTGCGCCCTGGTCGAAGGGTTGAAGGCGCCGTTTCTTCACGGCCCATACAGCGATCCATTGACCTTGCAAATCGGCCCATCGACTTCACGCTTTCACGACGAAGTGACATTGATGTTTTATCAGCCTCTGAGGGTTGATGGAAAAGTCGTCGGTTGTCTCTGCGGTCGTGTACCGAACGATGTGTTGGGTGATCTTATCCAGCGCGAGGCAGGGCATATCTATACTGAGTCGGGCGACAATTATCTGTTCATGGCGCAATCACACTTTGATCCGATGATTGCACCGGGAACCGCGTTGTCGCGCTCACGTTTCGAAGACGGTGAGTTTACCCTCGGCGAAAACCTGAAAAGTGGTGTGCGCACGCCTTACAATACCGTGCAGATTCAACGACATACCGAGCTGGAATTGCGCTTTACCGATCCCGCGACCCAGCAGTTGCATCCAGGTGTCCGCGAAACCATTCGTACAGGCTCCAACCTGTTTGTGACTTATCCCGGTTACCCGGACTACAGGCACATTCCGGTGGTTGGCAAAGGGGTTACATTCCAGATGCAAGGATCCCCTGATTGCTGGGGAATGATGTGTGAGGCCGATCTGGAGGAGGTTTACCGTCGGCGCTCACTCAGTTACGGCTTGCTAAAACCTTACATTGCAACCATGACAGGGCTCTTTACCTTAAACTTCATAGTCCAGCATTATAGCGGCTTGGCGCAGGGGGTAATCGATAGTATCGAGGTTTTGGGTATGGTCTGCGCCACCTTATTGTTTAGCCTGTTGGGGCCTCAACGACTTGCGCTTAGGTTGCGCGAGATGACGGGTGTAATCAGGACCATCGCCGAGGGTGAGGGCAACCTTCGTCAACGTCTAGACGCTACTCGAATGTCCAACGATGAGACTGGTGACATGGGGCGCTGGATCAACAGCTTCATCGATAATCTGGATTCGGTTGTTGGGCAAGTGGTCAAGTCATGTCGCACCGTCGGCGCCACCAATCAGAAGATGTTGGAGTGCAGCCAGGAAGCTGGCGTCACTTCGGCGGAAGTGGCCGACGCCGTGCGTCAGATGATGATTATCGTTGAGGACCAATTGGGTGAAATCCAGCGAGCCTCCGCAAGCGCAGAGCAAATGAAACAGGCAATGGACGAAGTTGTTACCCGTGCCCGCGAGCAGTTTCTTATCGTGCAGTCAGATACGCGGTCGATTCGGGATGTGGTTGAGCGTTCTTCTTCGAGCGTACAGTTGCTTGACAGCCGCATGACGCAAATCGGCAACATTACCGGCTTGATCAGTGACATCACCAATCAGACCAATCTCCTTGCACTCAATGCCGCCATCGAGGCTGCGCGTGCGGGAGAGCATGGGCGAGGTTTTGCGGTGGTTGCCGATGAGGTACGTACTCTTGCCTCACGAACCTCTCGGGCCGCCGACGACATTAGGCAGATGATCGAAGGCTTGCAGAATGAAACGCAAAACGCCGTTGGTTTTATGAAGGAGGGAGTCAGAGACGTAGATAACAGCCTGCATCTGGCCGAAGATGCCTCCTCGGAAAATGTGCATCTGCACCAAGCGGTGGAAAGTATGTTTGCGATCATTCAGCAACTCAACAATCGGAGCCTCGATTACGGTAAGACGATCAAACAGGTCGAGCAGTCCTCCTCAGAAATGCAGCAGATGGTGGTAGTGTTACAAGGCAGTGCTGAGACCGTGAGGCTTAATGCCAATAAACTCCAAAAATTGGTGGGGCAGTTTGAGGTGAGCACCTAGCTTTAAATTTCAACCCGGGAGGGGCGCCCTGCAGATTCAAGCAACTGATGTGCGCATTCCACGCCATCCGGCGACGCAGGTTGGCATTGCTAGTCTTAAGTCCCTGCCGTCGTCAATTTCGTCGCGCGCCTGCGCAGCGAATCGCCCTTGGGTTCGATGCTGTAAGTGTTGTGCACAAGACGGTCGAGGGTCGCATCGCCCAAGGTCGGATAATCGATCAGCACACGCCATTTGTCCATCGGCGTCTGGCTGGTGACCAGCGTCGAGCGGTTCCCATAGCAGTCGTCCAGCAGTTCCAACATGTCCCACCGTTGCGTCGCAGTAAATGGCACCAGATCCCAGCCGTCGAGGATCAGTAGGTCGGTTTTGGCATAACCCGCCATCAGTTTCGCGAAGCGCACGTCTCCGTGAGGTAGCCCCAGTTCTGCCACCAGGCGCGGCAGACGTGGGTAGCGCACGCTGTTGCCGTCTCGGCAGACCTTGTGGGCCAGCGCTTAGGCCAGCCAGGTTTTGCCCACTCCGGTGGGGCCGTCGATGATCAGGTTCAGGCCGTCTTGAAGCGATTGGCCGCTGCCTAATTGCAGGTCAGGGGCTTGTCCAGGTCGTGTGGCCTGCGGTAATCGATGTCTTCCAATCAGGCGTTGTGTCTCAGTCTTGCTACTTTGAGGCGGGTCGTCAGGCGTGCGTATTCACGTTCGGTCAGCTCGCCGTCGGCCATCAGTCCCAAGCGTTCATCGAAGCTGAGGTCGTTGATGTCGGGCGTTGCATGCCGCTCGCCAAGCGCCTTGATCAGGTCTTGCAGGCGCAGGGTTTGCAACTTGTCCAGGATGGGATTGGGTAGCATTTTGCGCTCCTTTTTTAGATCAGTGGTAGTAGCCAGGGGCACGCAGATTGATGTGTTCGTCGGGCAGTAGAGGTGCGTGAGGGTACGAAGCAACTAGGGTTGCTGGATATCCTCTATTGCCCCAATGTACAGGTCCTCGGAATTTTTTCGTCATCCGCGATCGATGATTTAAGTAGGGGGCGTGGCTCGACTTTCCAGGAGTGCACCGGCTTGAAATTAACCCATTACCGTACTCACGCTGCGGTGCTCGGTCATCGTCATTACTTCACCCAATGGCACTCCCTGACGGCCGGCCTCGGTCATGAGCCCTGAGCACAAACTGTGCGCCGACTAATAGCCGTCCAAGCCTGCCAGCTTTGCACGGCGCTGAACGAAACGGGCCACCTGGTCAGCCGATAAGCCTGCCGTTCCCGCGTTGTCACCCTTATACAGGCGCCGAAACAGCGGTCCCGACGCTGCAGGCGTAATCTTCAGCCATTCGGTCAGCGCTTGAGCGACGGGGCCGCGCAGCGATTTTTCACGGCGAGTGCCGCCGGTGTCGGTCTTGGTGGTGCCTAAGGCATACAACCATGTATCAGCATTCAGGCGACACAGGTCGCCGATCTGCAAACCAACCACCTCGGAGCTCCGTCGGCCACCACCACTCCAGGCTAACAGGAGCAGGGCTCGGTCACGCTGACCGCGAAGACCATTTGTGCAGGTAGCCAATAGCGTTTGTAGAGGACCAAACAAATCTCTAAAAAAATAGTCGGTCCCAAGGTTGCCAAACCAAAGGCGTATTGAAGGGGCAAGCGGCGCGGGCTCATACATCAACAGATCGGGTGTTCAAGGCAACTAAGGCTGATTATCAGCGTTTAATCTAGACCTTCAAAGGTATGGCCGTAAGGGCGCAACCAATGTTAGCCGTTACCTAAATAACGGATATGCCCCCCCCCCCCCACTAAAATAAAAATGCAATTATATGATTATATATTGTTTAAATATTAAAAAAACTGATTATTAGCATATGACTACAAAGACTTTCACAGGCGTTTCTTAGACGAATATCTTTCAGTACAGAGACACCACACTCGACCCGACCCCTCGCATGGTGGAGGTGAGCACCGACCCAACCCAACTGCGAGGGGCCCCCTGATCATGACAACCTGACCGCTTTCCCCGCCGCCACACCGTCCTTGCGTTTCCACCGCCGGCCAAGCCGAGCCACGAATTCGCTCGCCCAAAAAAAATGATCAGGGTCACCGTATGAGCCATTCCACACTGTTCCCCCAAACCATCTACACCTTGCCCTACGACAACAACCGCCTGGCCCTGGGCGCAGTGCCCAAGCTGGACGACCCCCTGCAAGAACGCGTGAACCGCAAGCAAAAACTCGCCGCCGCCTACCGCCTGTTCGGCCGTCTGGGCTACGAGGTTGGCGTGGCAGGGCACTTCACCGCCCGTGACCCGGTGCACCGGGACCACTACTGGATCAACCCACTGGGCGTGCCGTTCTCGCAAATCACCGTCTCGCACCTGCTGCGCGTGGATAGCAACGGCCAAGTCGTCGAAGGCGAAGGCATGCTCAACACCAGCGCCCTGGAACTGCACCACGACTTGCAACAGGCGCGGCCTGAAGTGGTCGGCATTGCCCACCTGCACGGCTTCCACGGTCGAGTGTGGTCGTCGCTGGGCCGCTTGTTTGACCCGATCACCGCCGAGTCCGGCGCGTTCCTCGATGACCAGGTGATCTTCCCGCGCCACGCCCTACGAACCGCCACTGGCGCGCTGGAACAAGACCGCAAGATCGTCGCCCAGGCCTTTGTCGAAACCTTCGCCCAGAACAACCTGCTGGTGTGGCAGAACCACGGCCTGTGGGTCACCGGCGAGACCGTGGAAAGCGCCGCCTGGCGTTTCATCCTCGCCGAAGACACCGCTCGTGTGCACCTGCTGGCGCACTCGGCGGGTGCACCGTTGATTCCTGCGCCGGATGCATTGGAAGGCGGTATCGACAGGGCGCGGCATGAGTTTTTCGCCTGGCTCAACTTCCTGCCGCTGTGGGACCAGATCCGCACTGAAGAACCCGACCTGCTCAACTAAGGCGCCCACCATGCACAGTCTTTCCCGACGGCAATTGCTGCTGGCCGGTGGCGTGCTTGCAGCTGGTTCTTTGCTGGGCCGTCAAGCTCACGCCGCCGAACCGTTGCGTGTCTGGCGCTACAAAGGCATGGCCGCGTCGTTCATGGCCGATGCCGGCCAGGCGGATACGCCGTACCCGGTGGAATGGGTGGACGTCAGCGGCGGCAACCTAGTGTTGGAAGCCTTGAGCAGCGGTCATCTGGATTACGCCTTCATGAGCGAGATTCCGCCGATTTTTGCCTCGATTGCCAAGGTGCCGATTGCGTTGGTTGCGCTGTTTCAAGGCGACCAGAACGACACCAGCCTGGTGGTGAAAAAAGACAGCGGCCTGCGCACGGTCCAGGACCTCAAGGGCAAGACCATCAGCTATGTGCGGGCCACCAACACCCACTACTTCATACTGAACATGTTCGCACAAAACGGCTTGTCCCTGGCCGATGTGGAGGCCGTGCCGCAGCCGGTGCAGGACGCGCTCACCGCGTTTCGCAACGGCCATGTGGATGCCATTGTCACGGGCGGCATCAGTGCCCTGCAAGCCATCAGCCAAATGGACGGCGAGTTGCTGGCGGACGTCATCCGCTACTACTCCGGCAAATACGTGATTGCGACCACGCAACAGGTATTGGCCAACCCTCAACGCCGCAGCCAGGTAGGCGATTTTTTGCAGCGTGAGAGAGCCACCTGGGACTGGGTCAATGCCCATCCCGAACGCTGGGCCGAGCGCAGTGAAGCGCTGACCGGTATCGACCGCGCGTTGTACTTGCGCCAGTTCCAGCAGCGCAGCCGACCGGCGCGCCTGCTAGGCATCGATACCGACGCCATCAACTCCCAGCAGCAGGTGGCCGACCTGTTTTACCAAAACCATTTGATTAGCCAGAGCGTCGATGCACGACCGCTGTGGCGCGACGACTTCAACCCTATTTTGAACAGTTGACCTGCCATGAAACTCACTGCCTACCGTTCCACCCTGCAACTTGCACCCCTGATGTTCGCCGGCTTCAGCATGCTGCCGGTCTATGCCGCCACCACTGATGACACCCTGGACACGGTGATCGTCACCGGCTCCCGGGGCAGCGAAGCGCGCACCGTCACCAGCAGCCCGGCGCCGATCGATGTGATCAGCGCCCAGCAACTGGAAAAAACCGGCTCCAGCAGCCTGCGTGCCGCGTTGCAGAAAACCTTGCCGTCGTTTTCCCAGCGTCCCTCGGGCACCTCCAACGACAGCGTCGCCCGGCCCTATAGCCTGCGCGGCCTCAACGGTTCCAACGTGCTAGTGCTGGTCAATGGCAAGCGCCGTCACAACAGTGCAGTGATCAACCTCGACTCCACGGCGGCCTACGGCACCAACCCGGTGGACCTGGATATGATCCCGGTCAGTGCCATCGACCATATCGAGGTGCTGCGCGACGGCGCCTCGGCGCAATATGGTTCGGATGCGATTGCCGGGGTGATCAACATCATCCTCAAGCAAAACGACCATGGCGGCTCGGTCAGCACCTCCTACGGCGAATACACCAAAGGCGATGGCGGTACCATTCGCCAGACGCTGAACAGCGGGTTTGCCTTGCCCAATGACGGCTTCTTCAACCTGTCCCTGGACGCCAAGTCCCAGCAGACTGCCGTGCGTGCGCGGGATGCGACGGGCGCGTTCTATTACCGCCAGCCCGACGGCTCGGCCGACCCGCGCGAGGCCAACGACAAGGACGTGCAGAAAAACGGCCTGCCGAAAATCAAGGCAATCAACGTCGCCTACAACGCCGAATTGCCGCTGGACGATGTGACCCTGTATTCGTTCTCCACCCTCAGTAACCGCGATGCGCGCGGTGGGCAGAACTACCGGCGACCGAACTCCACCAACATCATCCCGTCGATCTACCCTGACGGCACCGCGCCGTTCTACACCCTGCGCGAGACCGACTACCAAGTGGCAGCCGGTGGCAAGGGCAAGGTCGCCGAGTGGAACTGGGATTTGAGTTCGACCTTTGGCCGCGACAAAGGCGTGGCCGGTGCCGATGACACCCTCAACGCGTCGCTGGGTCCGTCGAGCCCGACCCACTTCACCACCTACACCAACTACTTCGACCAGTGGACCAACAACCTCGACCTCACCCGCGCCTTTGACGTGGGCCTGAGCAAGCCGCTGCAAATCTCCGGCGGCCTTGAGCACCGGCATGAGCGTTACAAGACCGAGTCCGGCAACCCGCTGTCGTACATCAACGGTGGCTATATCTACCCAAGCGGCCCACTGGCCGGGCAGCCTGGCGCAGTGGGCGCGCAGGGTGCGATCACCCTGACGCCGGAAGACGAAGGCCAGGCCAGTCGCAGCAGCTACGCCAGCTATTTGGATGTGGGCGTCAACCCCACCGAAAAGCTCTACGTCGGCGTGGCCGGGCGCTTCGAGCATTACGACGACGACTCCGGCAACACCCGCAGCGGCAAGCTGTCGCTGCGTTACGACCTGACCCCAGAGTTCGCCTTGCGCGGCACCTTGAGCAATGGTTTCCGCGCACCGTCGCTGTCGCAGTCGGTGTATGCGCAAACCGCCAACCAGTACACCTCGGTCAACGGCGTGGCGCAGTTCGTCGAGGCCAAGTCGGTACGGGTCGATTCCGTGCTGGGCCAGGCCCTCGGTGCTGAGGCGCTCAAACCGGAGAAGTCGCGCAATATCAGCGTCGGGTTTGCCTGGAAGCCGGTCCAGGAAGCCAACGTGACCCTGGATGCCTACCAGATCGAGATCCGTGACCGCATCGCCCAGACCGGCTTCCTGTATGGCACCGGCGTTGACCAGATCCTGCAAGCCAACGGTTTCCGCCCTGGCTACCGGGTGAAGTACTTCACCAACGCCGCCGACACCACCACGCGCGGTATCGACCTGGTCACCGACTACCGCGTCGACTACGGCGCCCTGGGTACCGTCAAGTACGGCGTCGCGGCGAACTACAACAAAACCACCATCGACAGCATCAAGTCGACGCCTGCCTCCCTCACCGCCGCCGGCAGCAACCTGGTGCTGTTCGACCGCGTGGCCCAGGGTTACCTGACCGTGGCCAACCCCAAGACCAAGCTGATCCTCAGCGCCAACTGGAAGGTCGACAACTTCGACATCAACGCTGGCCTGACCCGCTACGACAAGGTCATCGCCCGCGACGCCAACCCCGCTTATGACGTGACCTACGGCGCCAAATGGCTGACCGACCTGGAGGTGGCCTACAACCTCACCAAGGACCTGAACCTGGCGGTGGGCGCCAACAACATCCTCAACGTCAAGGCCGACAACAACGCATTCCCCCAAGGCGATATCAACGGTTTTCCGAAGTTCGGCAGCATCTCGCCGTTCGATCCCTACGGTGCGTTCTGGTACACCCGCGCCACCTACAACTTCTGATGAGGACTGCGACATGAGCCAACACGACCGCCAAATCCTGCTCGGCGCCTTCATCCCCAGTGCGGGCATCATGGGCTCTGCGTGGCGCCACCCGAGCGCCGCCACGGACTCGTTCCGAGACTTCGAACACTACCGCTGGATCGCCGAAAAACTTGAAGCAGCGCGCTTTCATGCGCTGTTCTTCAATGACTCGGTGAACGTCGAACTCGACCTGCAGGCCCTGGCACGCGGGCCCAACAGCGTGCGCTGGGACCCGCTGGTGCTGCTGCCGGCGCTGGCGTTGGTCACGCGCCATATCGGCCTGATCGCGACCGCCAGCACCACCTACAACGAGCCGTACAACATTGCACGCAAGTTCGCCAACATCGACCACTTGAGCGGTGGCCGGGTCGGTTGGAACCTGGTGACGTCCCTGGGCGGCGGCGAGAATTTCAATCGTGATGATCACATTAAGCATGCCGACCGCTACGAGCGCGCCGAAGAGTTCTATGACGTGGTCACCGGCCTGTGGGACAGCTGGGCCGACGATGCCTTTATCCAGGACAAGGCCAGCGGGAAATGGCTGGATACCGACAAGCTGCATGTGCTCAACCACCACGGCAAACACTTCCAGGTGCAAGGCCCGCTGAATGCCTCGCGGCCAGTGCAGGGGTATCCGGTGATCGCCCAGGCCGGGTCCTCCGACACCGGTCGGCGGCTGGCTGCGCGGGCAGGGGAGTTGATTTTCACCGCGCAACACACGGTGGAGCAGGGCCTGGCGTTCTACCAGGAGATTAAGCAGACCGCTGCTGCATTGGGGCGCAACCCCGAGCACCTGAAGGTGCTGCCGGGGGTGTCCACCGTGATTGGCCGTACCCAGGCGGAAGCCCATGCCAAGTACGACCAGTTGCAGGAGCTGCTAGACCCGAAAACCTTCCTCAGTTCGATCTCGCGCTTTACCAGTCTGGGTTTTGACCTGTCGGAGCTGCCGTTCGATTCGCTGGTGCCGTTGCCGCCGGAGCACTTCGACACCAACACCCACAAGAGCCGGCAGAAACTGGTGTTTGACCTGATCCGCCGCGAGCGCCCAACGGTGCGCGAGCTGTTCAACAAACTCACCGCGGGTGGGCATCGCATCCTGATCGGTACGCCCGAAAGCGTGGCGGATGACTTCCAGGAATGGTTCGAAAGTGGCGCTGCCGATGGCTTCAACGTGATGTTTTCCGGGCTGCACCAAAGCATCACGGACTTCACCGAGGGCGTGGTGCCGGAGTTGCAGCGTCGTGGCCTGTTCCGTCGGGAATACCAGGGCCAGACCCTGCGCGAGAACCTTGGGCTGCCGTATATCGCCAACCGTCATCAGGGAGCGCGTACATGAAGCAGCTTTCAGTCGCGATGCTGGCGTTGCTCTTGGCGGCGTGCGGCGGGCCGTCCGACAAGGTCACCCAGGCGGATGCCTCCAAACCCCAAAGCGGCGGCACCTTGCGCGTGGCGCTGGACGGCGACCCGCAGTGCGTCGACCCGCAGCAGGCCGGCAACAACACCGCGCTGAACGTGGGGCGGCAACTGGTGGATTCGCTGACCGATCAAGACCCGGTTACCGGCGACATCGTGCCATGGCTGGCCGAGCGTTGGGAGGTGGACGCGGATTCGCGGCGCTTTACCTTCGTGCTGCGCCAAGGCGCCACGTTCAGCGATGGCGCGCCGGTGGACGCGGCTGCCGTCAAGGCCAACCTGGAAGCCATCGTCGCCTTGGGCGCGCGTTCGATACTGGGCTCGACCTACCTGGCGGGCCTCAAAAGCATCGAGACGCCGGACAGCCACACCGTGGTGGTGGCGTTCGAGCAACCCAACGCGCAATTCCTCCAAGCCACCTCGACCATGACTTTGGGGTTGTTGTCGCCGGCCAACCTGGCGCTGCCTTCGGGCGACCGCTGCCAGGGTCAGTTGGTCGGTTCGGGGCCGTTTGTGCTCAAGTCATTCGTGCATAACCAGAAGGTCTCGCTGGTGCGCCGTGACGACTATGCGTGGGGTTCATCGCTGTCGGCGCACAAGGGCAAGGCCTGGCTGGACGCTATCGAGTTCCTGATCATTCCCGAATCCGGCGTGCGCCTGGGCAGCCTGGCTTCCGGGCAGATCGAGGTGAACACCAGCGTGGCACCCCAGGATGAACCGAGCATCGGAGGGCAAGGCCTGGTGCTGTTGACCCGTGCCAATCCCGGTGTGGTATTCAACCTGGCACTGAACGAATCGACGCCGCTGTTCGCCGACATCAAGGTGCGTCAGGCGCTGAGCAAGGCGATTGACCGCGCTGAGTTGCAGCGCATCATTTCACGCTATCAGAAACCGGCGACTGCGTTGCTGGCCACCAGCACACCGCTGTACCGCGACTTTTCCAGCCTGTTGGCCTATGACCCGGACGGCGCACGCAAACTGCTGGACGAAGCCGGTTGGCAAGTGGGTGCTGACGGTGTGCGGGTCAAGGATGGTAAGCGCCTGTCGTTTCGCCTGGATTACTGGCAGCAGACGCCGATCCTGGAACTGGTGCAGCAACAGCTGAAAGGCGTGGGCATCGAGTTCCAGTTGAACAAGTCCACCATCAGCCAGGTCACTGCGATTC
This sequence comes from Pseudomonas azotoformans, assembly GCF_001579805.1. Classification (NCBI taxonomy): domain Bacteria; kingdom Pseudomonadati; phylum Pseudomonadota; class Gammaproteobacteria; order Pseudomonadales; family Pseudomonadaceae; genus Pseudomonas; species Pseudomonas azotoformans. The sequence goes on from NZ_CP014546.1 coordinate 4,467,470, forward strand.
AGGCTAACGGGGATTTCAGTGTGCGCTTCCTCAACCTCACCCGTGCCGACCCGGACGTGTTGCGCACGGTGTATTACGCCCAGGGTTACAACATTAACCAACGCCAGCCGAGTGAAGTGGACCGGTTGTTGCGCGAGTCCTCCGAAACCCTCGACACCGCCAAGCGCCAAGTGCTGGTCGACCAGGCCAGTGAGTTGCTGCTGCGCGACGGCCATGCGATTGCCTTGGTGGAGCTGGCAACGGTGTTGGCTCACGGCAAGAAAGTCCAGGGCCTGCATTACGAAGCGTCGTCACGCCTGCAATTCTTCGACACCTGGTTGCAACCATGAAAGGCGCGGCGTTTTACCTGTTGGCCCGGGGCGGGCAGGCGTTGTTGGTGTTGTGGGCGGCGTTCAGCTTGTCGTTCGTGATTCTGTATGCGCTGCCCAGCGACCCGGTGAGCATCATGCTGAACCAGAGTGGCGAGCAGAGCACGGTCAACCAGCAGCAAGTGGCGCAGTTGCGTGCGCAGTACCACCTGGATGAACCGCTGGCGGTGCAGTACGGCATTGCGTTGTGGCATGCGGTGCAGCTGGATTTTGGCAACTCGATCCAGAGTGGCCAGCCGGTGTCGGCCTCGCTGGCTGAAGCGTTGCCGAAGACGGCGGCGCTGGCGCTGGTGTCGTTGGCGGTTTCATTGGTGCTGGGTGTGGGCCTGGCGCTGCTGGCCAGCCTGACCCGCCAGCGTTGGCTGCGCGATTTACTGCTCGGTTTGCCGGCGGTGGCGGTGTCGCTACCGACCTTTTGGGTGGGGTTGCTGCTGTTGCAGTGGTTTTCGTTTGGCTGGCACCTGTTCCCGGCGATGGGCAATCAGGGGCTGGCCTCGTTGGTGCTTCCGACACTGACCTTGGCGATTCCCACCAGCGCAGTGATCGCCCAGGTATTGGCGCGTTCGCTGGCGGCCACCTCGCGGCTGCCCTTCGTCGATGCCCTGCGCGCCAAGGGCCTGAGCCCGTTGCGGGTGCTGCTGACCCATGTGCTGCATAACGCGGTGATCCCGATCCTCAGCCTCAGCGGGGTGATTGTCGGCTCGCTGCTGGCAGGTTCCGTGGTCACCGAAACCGTGTTCTCCCGCGAAGGTATCGGCCGCCTGGCCCAAGGCGCGGTGAGCAGCCAAGACATCCCGGTGGTGCAGGGCGTGGTGGTGTTGGCGGCGCTGATATTCATCACGGTCAACCTGTTGGTGGACCTGTTGTATCCCTTGCTCGATCCACGCATTCGCGGAGCCGCACGATGAGCCTTGCATTGACTGCCGTGCTGCCACGGCCGCGTTATTTCACGCTGCTGCGGCGGCGTCCGTTGTTGCCGCTGGGCGTGATCGTGTTGTTGCTGGTACTCGGTTGGGCGCTGTGGCCGCAGTTGTTTACGCATTTCGATCCGTTGCTCGGCGTGCCGTCCAACGCATTGCAAAGCCCCTCGACTACGCATTGGTTCGGCACCGATCACCTGGGGCGTGACCTCTACAGCCGCACCGTGTACGGCGCTGGGCTGTCGTTGCGCGCGACGTTACTGGCGGTGTTGATCGCGTTGTTCAGCGGCATTGTGCTGGGTGTATTGGCCGGCTTCTTTGGTGGCTGGGTCGACGCGTTGCTGATGCGCTTGGTGGAAGTACTGATGGCAATCCCCGCGCTCTTGCTGGCGATGGCAGTGATCACGGTGCTGGGGTTTGGCACGGTGAATATCGCCTTGGCGGTGGGGTTGTCGTCGGTGGCGACCTTCGCCCGCCTGGTGCGGGGTGAAGTGTTGCGCTGGCGCGCCAGTACTTTTGTCGAAGCGGCGTCGGCCTGTGGCGTGGGGCCGTGGACCATTATCGTGCGGCACATCCTGCCCCACGCCAGCGCGCCGGTGTTGGCCTTGGCGGCGCTGGAATTCGGCAGCGCGGTGCTGTCGGTCTCGGCCCTGAGTTTTCTCGGCTTTGGCGCACCGCCACCGCAACCGGAATGGGGGATGTTGGTGGCCGAAGGGCGTAACTACATGATCTCCGCCTGGTGGTACACCAGCCTGCCGGGCCTGGTGGTGGTGGCGGTGGTGGTATCGGCCAACCAATTGGCGCGGGCGTTGCAACAGGATCAAGGGGCTGTGAGATGACCGAGCAAGTGTTGTTGGATGTACGCGAACTGCGCATCGCCTACCACGGCCGTGACGGGCGCACCGAAGGCGTGGCGGGTATCGATTTTCAACTCAAGGCCGGGGAAATCCTGGCGATTGTCGGCGAGTCCGGCTCAGGCAAATCCACCACCGCTGCGGCGCTGGTGGGGTTGCTGGCGGGCAATGCGCAGATCGAATCCGGCAGCATTCGCCTGGCGGGGCAGGAACTGACCACCGCCAGCGAGCGCCAATGGCAAAGCATTCGCGGGCGCAGCGTGGGGTTTGTGCCCCAGGACCCGGCGTTGTCCCTGGACCCGGTGAAACGCATCGGCCAGCAGCTGGTGGAAGCGTTGACCCTGCACGGCGTACCCAAACCGCTGGCGCGCAAACGCAGCTTGGACCTGCTGCGGGAAGTCGGTTTGGTGGAGGCCGAACGGGTTGCGCGAGGCTATCCCTACCAACTCTCCGGCGGCATGCGCCAACGGGTACTGATCGCCATCGCCCTGGCCAACGACCCACCGCTGGTGATCGCCGACGAACCCACCAGCGCGCTGGATGTGGGCGTGCAGCGGCAGATTCTCGACCGCCTGCAAACCCTGGCCCGCGAGCGCGGCACGGCGGTGTTGTTGATCACCCATGACCTGGGCGTGGCGCTGGACCGGGCGGATCGGCTGTTGGTGATGCACCAGGGCCGGATTGTCGAGACGGGCGCGGCGCGCCAGGTATTCCAGGCGCCGCAGCATGCCTATACGCGGCAACTGCTGGAAGCGGCGCCGAGTTTGTTGGTGCAGCAGCGGCGGCAGGTGAGTGCAGTGCGGGTTGATGAAGCGCCGCTGTTGACGGTGCAGGGGTTGAGCAAGGACTTCTCCACCTGGCGCCAGCCGGGGCCGTTGGCGGTGGACGATGTGTCGTTCCACTTGCCACGCCACGGCACGACCAGCCTGGTCGGCGAGTCGGGCTCGGGCAAATCCACCACGGCGCGGTTGATCCTGGGGCTGGAGCGGTTGGACAGCGGCAGTGTGATGTTTGACGGGCAAGACATCAGCCGGGTGTCGCGGCGCGATTGGCAGGCGTTGCGACGGCGGATCCAGGTGGTGTATCAGAACCCCTACGCGTCGCTGAACCCACGCTTGAGTTTGGAGCAGATCATCAGCGAGCCGCTGCAGGCGTTTGATATCGGCGACGCGGCCTGGCGGCGACAGCGCGCGGCGACCTTGCTGGAGCAGGTCGAATTACCGGCGCGGTTGCTGGGGAGTCGAGCGGTGGAGTTGTCCGGCGGGCAACGCCAGCGCGTGGCAATTGCGCGGGCGTTGGCGTTGGAGCCGCAGTTGTTGGTGTTGGATGAGCCGTTGTCGGCGCTGGATGCGTCGATTCAGGGGCAGATCTTGAAGTTGCTGGGGGAGCTGCAGGAGCGGTTGGGGTTGAGCTATTTGTTTATTTCTCATGATTTGGCGGTGGTGCGGCAGATTTCTGATCATGTGGTGGTGATGCGCTCGGGTAGGGTGGTTGAGCAGGGGGATTGCGAGCAGATTTTTACGGCGCCGGGGAGTGGGTATACGCGGAGTTTGTTGGCGGATATTCCGGGGTGGTTTTTGGAGGTGGGTTAATGGTGCGTATATCCGTTATTTTGGTGGTGGCTGGTATTGGTTTCGCTCTTGCAGCGGGTCACTTTTGGACGAGACGAGCGCCAAAAGTAATCAAAAGCGCTTCGCCCCAACATTCGATACCTAGCGTGGGCTCGGTGTGCCCGCCGGCTTCGTAGTCTGGGCCTATACCTCGCGCGGCTAACCCGGCGTCCTGCCGGGTTGTCTATGTTCCAAAACTTACGGTCGGCCAGCGTGTTTGGCAGGGCGCATAAGATCAAAAGCAAAAGTGCGGTGGCCTTAAAGGCGATCGTTTTTTGTGTTGTACTCGGCTAACACGGTGGACTCGGGCTTGCTCGCGAATGCGGTGAATCAGCCAATGAACCTGTTGACTGACGCACCGCATTCGTGCGTAAGCCCACACACACATGTTGATCTCCATTTATCAGGTAGGCAGTTGTTTGCTCTGGGTGTGGTGTGAGCTAGCGACAGCTTATACACCGTTTCGCGCCAACTTTGGCACAAGCAGAAATGATGGAGGCTGGAGCAAGATTTCAGTGCCCAATACCCTCACTAAAATAGCTTGAAAGTCACCTTTTGGCTTTCCGCCAACGTAGCACTGAACAGCGAGTTAAGTCATTATGGTGCAAGAAAAAATCGTACGAAGTCTGAGCGGATGGCCAGGTTCAGGTCGAGCGTTTCAACAAAGCCTGTTGCAACGCTAGCGCTAAGGCAATCCATGCGGATGCGAGAAGACCTTGCGAGCCCTGGGCCATGAGAGACCATCCGCCCGAGCGGAAGGTGTTCAAGCTGGGTAACGATGGCCGAACTATCATCGGCCGTGTGGTCGTCAAGGCCCACTAACTCGCCTTGAACTCCAGAGTTGAGCTGGCTAACTACTCTGCCGGCGCGGTGCGAGAAGTTGACGTTTCCGCCGAGATGCGGGCGGCTGCCAAGAACATTGTTGTCTTGGCGAGCGATGACCGCTATTGCCCGACTATCACCGTGCTATCGAATAAGGCCGGTGCGAAGCTGACCGCGTCCGCAGGAAGTCGACTCTGCCTCAGCTCGCCGGCTGGAAACCTATTCCGTGCCGGTATCGTGGGCCGGATGGCGGCAGGGTATGGAAGGTGTCAGACGAATAGGCCGAGCGTAGGTTCCACTACTATGTGCAACGGCTAGGTGGCGTGGCCGCAGAGCTGAAAACGCATCTGCCGATTGAGCTGCTGGCTCGGGTGATTGGGCTATCCGGCTCGATCAGCAGTTCATCTGCGGGCGGCGAAGGATATAGCGGATGGGGGCTTAGGGCAGCTATCTACCGGCGCTACGTCATGCTCGCCAGCGGATGCTACGCGATGCTCGATGAGGACATCGGATTCGGCCTCGTGTCAGGGCGAGCCGTGATCGCGCGGCTGCTGGGGTAGCAGCTCACCGGGATGGTGCACGGTGGCGGGTTGAAATGGGAGATTGGACGAGCGCGCCGCCTTTTCATTTCTTGATAAGCGTGGGTAATTACACTGCGCGCGCATAGTGGCTGGGTGGTTGTCCAATGTGCCTGGTGAATGCCACGCTAAACGCGCTGGTCGAGCCGTAGCCAATGCGTTCTGCAATCTCCGAAACGGACAATTCACCACGACGAAGGAGTTCCTTCGCAATTTCCATCCGCCACGAGAGCAGGTATTCCATAGGTGCGACCCCGACTGTTCGCGTAAATCGCTCAAAAAAGCTGGATCGTGATAGGGCAGCGATCTTGGCTAGTTGCGCAATCGACCAGCGTTGATCAAGGTGCGTATGCATCTGCTTCAGCGCGGCTGCCAATCGCTCATCGCCCAACCCACGGAGCAAGCCCGGCGGTGCGCTTCCGGAGGTGGTTGAACGCATGGCCTCGACGAGCAGCATTTCAGCCAGTCGGGTGCGCATGAACTCGTTACCTGGCTTTTCATCCGCGCTTTCCTCGCCCACCATCTGTACTAGCTGTGACAGGCGCGTTGAACCTTGCACATGCACCACTTTCGGCAGCAGCGACACCAACAAGCCTGGATCGGCGCAGTCAAACACGAACGAGCCTCCTAACGAGCGCATGTCGGGTTTACCGGTCTGCTCGCCATAGCGTAGTTCCGGCCCCACCGGTACTTTGTTGGGGTCCATGTAGATCGGCGGCGCAGGAACGAAGCTGGATATCGTGAAGCTGGGCGTGGTGGGGAGCAGCACGAAGTCGCCAGCGTTTATCGTCGTCGGCTCGTGACCATCCACGGCCAGTCGACAACTGCCTTCCAGCATAATGCAGAAGCTAGGCTTGCCAAACTCGGAGTAGCGCACTGCCCAATTGCCCTTTCCACTGATCAGGTTGGCGAACACAGTCTGCGGGTGCAGCAGCCGGACGATTTCGGAGAGTGGATCACTCATTTAGGATTATCGCTAAAATAAAGTGGACGATATCGCATCGTAGATCCTGAAATAGTTCTTTATCGTTGTGTCTGAGTCAACCACCTTGGAGCACGAAATGAAGACTGTACTGATTACTGGCTGTTCGTCCGGCTATGGCCTGGAAACTGCCTGTCACTTCCTGGCAAACGGCTGGAAGGTCATCGCGACCATGCGGACGCCCCGTGCGGACCTGCTTCCCGCCTCGGACAACCTGCGCATCCTGCCGATCGATGTCACCCAGCCCGAGAGCATCGACCGGGCCTTGGAGGCCGCTGGCCCCATCGATGTGCTGGTGAACAACGCCGGCATCGGTCTGTTCGGTGCATTCGAGGCCACCCCGATGTCCGCGGTGCGGGAGATCTTCGAGACCAACACGTTCGGCGTCATGGCGATGTGCCGGGCGGTGATTCCGCAGTTCCGCGAACGCGGAGCCGGCACGATCGTCAACGTCACGTCCAGCGTGACGCTGGCCCCGTTCCCGCTGGTGGCCGCTTACACGGCCAGCAAGACCGCCATTGAAGGCTTCACGGCATCGCTGGAACATGAACTCAAGGCAGTGGGCGTGCGGGTCAAGCTGGTCGAGCCCGGTTACGGACCTTCCACGAGCTTCACCGCCAACGGCCAGCAGCGCATGCAGGGCCTGATCACGAAGCCCTACGAGCACCTCGCCCATGAAGTGTTCGCGGGATTCGGCCAGCTCTCCGCGGTGACGACCTCGACGGATGTCGCCGAAGGCGTCTGGGATGCCGCCAACGACACCTCCGGCCGCCTGCATTTTCCGGCGGGTGCCGACGCCGTTGCACTGGCGCGGGCTGGCTGACGGCGAGCGCCGCCGCGACTCGCCCGCTCACGAGGATCTTTTCATGGTCATGCAAATCCGCTCCCGCAACTTTTCGCGATCAACATCGGTCCTCGGCAGTGCGAGTGTGCTCGCCTTGAGCCTGGCCGTACTGGCCGGCTGCAGCGACCAGGCCGCAGAGAACGCCGGGTGTCAGCGTGGCGCTCGTGCCGGTCAGGACGATTAGTCGTGGGACGAGTTCAGTGGCCGCGTCGAGGCCATCGAGCGCGTCGATCTACGCCTGCGTGTGTCCGGCTACATCCATCGGTTCAACTACACCGAAGGCCAGGAAGCGAAGAAGGGCGATGTGCTCTTCACTATCGACGCGCGCAGCTACCATGCCGAGTTGGAGCGCGCGGAGGCCGAACTGGCACGCGCGCGCACCCAGGCCGAACTGAACCACAGCGAGGCCACGCGCGCCAAGATCCTGGCCGAAGTGCAGGCGCTATCGACGGAAGTGTACGAACAGCGCCGCGCCAACGCCGATCAGGCGCAGGCCAACGTCGCGGCCGCGCAGGCGGCGGTGGAAAGTTCACGCCTCAACCTGGAATGGACCCAGGTGCGTGCGCACATCGATGGCCGCTCTGGCCGCGCGCTGGTCACCACGGGCAACCTAGTGACTGCCGGTGATGCCGCCAGCGTGCTGACCACGGTGGTCTCGCTGAACAAGGTGCATGTGCCCTTCGACGCCGACGAGCGTGCTTTCCTGCGCTACGCCGAGATGGCCCGTAAGGGCGAGCGTCCAAGTGAACGCGACGGGAAGCTGCTGGTGCAGGTTGCGCTGGCCAACGAGGCCGGTTTTCCGCACGCCGGCACGGTGGACTTCCTGGACAACCAGGTCGATCGCCGCAACGGCACCATTCTCGCCCGTGCCGTGCTGGACAATGCTGACCGCCGCTTCACACCTGGTCTGTATGCGCGCGTGCGCCTGCTGGGCAGTGGCGAGTTCGAGGCAGCGCTGATCGACGACAAGGCCGTGCTGACCGACCAGGACCGAAAGTACGTCTACGTGGTCGATGCGGACGGCAAAGCACAGCGCCGTGACGTGCAGGTGGGCCGGATGGCCGACGGCTTGCGCGTCGTGAAAAAGGGGCTGGCCGCCGGCGACCGGGTGATCGTCAGCGGTGTGCAGAGGGTGTTCATGCCGGGCATGCCCGTTACGCCCACCCTGGTCGCGATGGATCAGAAGGCATTCGTGCCTGGCGCGGCGGACAAGCCCGAGCTGGCGATTACGGAAGCCTCCACGGCCCCGGCAAAAGTCGACACCTCCAACTAAAAGCCATCTATCCCCCTGTGTCGTGCCTTCACCTGCCGCTTCGCCAGCAGGTCGGGGCAACTCGTCCCAAACTCAGGGATACACCTTGGACTTTTCCAAAATCTTCATAGAACGGCCGATCTTCGCCACGGTGCTATCGATTGTGATTTTCGCCGCTGGCTTGATCGCCATCCTTTTGCTGCCGATCAGCGAATACCCGGAAGTCGTACCGCCCTCGGTGGTCGTGCGAACGGTCTATCCGGGCGCCAACCCGAAGGTGATTGCCGAAACCGTCGCCACACCGCTGGAAGAAGCCATCAGCGGTGTCGAGGACATGATGTACTACAAGTCCGTTGCCGGTTCCGATGGCGTGCTGCAACTGACCGTGACCTTCCGTCCGGGCACCAACCCGGACGAAGCCGCGGTACGCGTGCAGAACCGGGTCGCGCAGGCACAGGCCCGCTTGCCAGAAGATGTGCGCCGGCAGGGTGTGACCACGCAAAAGCAATCGCCGGTCTTCCTGATGGTGGTGCACCTGACCTCCGAAGATGGCAGGCATGATTCGCTGTACCTGCGCAACTACATGCGCCTGCACATCCGAGACCGACTCGCCAAGATCCCTGGCGTGGGCGATGTCCAACTGTTTGGCAGTGGCGACTACGCCATGCGGCTATGGTTGGACCCCGACAAGGTCGCCGCGTGCGACATGACTGCCGGTGACGTGCTGCGCGCGGTTCGCGAGCAGAACGTGCAGGTCTCCGCGGGCCAGTTGGGTGCCGAACCCATGCCCAATGGCCGCGATTTTCTGCTGCCGATCAATGCCAAGGGTCGCCTGGAAACCGTGGAGGAATTCGGCGACATCGTGCTCAGGACCGGCGCCAACGGCCAGCTCGTGCGCCTGGCTGATGTTGCGCGTATCGAGCTTGCGGCCGGAAGCTATGCGATGCGCGCTCGCCTGGATGGCATGAATGCCGCCGGCGTGGGCATCTTTCAGGCACCGGGCGCCAACGCACTGGAAATTCGCGATGCGGTGGTGGAGCAGATGGAGCAGATCCGCCAGACTCTACCGCCTGGGCTGAAGGTCAGCTCGGTGTATGACACGACGGTTTTCGTGCGCGACTCGATCAGCGTGGTGATTACGACGCTGCTCGAAGCGACCTTGCTGGTAGTGCTGGTGGTGATCCTGTTCCTCCAGACTTGGCGTGCCTCAATCATTCCTTTGCTGGCGGTGCCAGTCTCGCTTCGCGGTGCTGTTGCTGTTGGGTTATTCCATCAACACATTGACACTGTTCGGCTTGGTGCTGGCGATAGGCATCGTGGTGGGCGACGCCATCGTGGTGGTGGAAAACGTCGAGCGCCACATCGAGCACGGCGCCACACCGCTGGAAGCGGTACACCTGTCCATGAAAGAGGTGTCTGGCCCGCGTGTGGGGAACGACTTTAAAGGTCAAATGCACGAGCTGGTGCATGAGGCCGACACGTTGAGCTCTGTGCTCGCAGAGCAAGAGGCAGCCAAGGCGGCGCGGAAAAAATTCAGGTATGTGGAGGTGGTATCGGTCAAGTCGATGTAACTGCGTATCGCCGTATCGTTAAAAATCTGCCCGGTGTGATCGAGGCGGATTTTAGGTGCCAGGGTTGCGATTGTTACCTCATGCGGCTGGAGAAAGGAGATCACGCTGACGCGCTTTAAGATTGTGGCCGCTGCCAGCGTCTTAGCGCTGACAGGATGACGGATCTCAAGCGAATGGTGAGCCACCGCCATTGCAGCGGCGGCCGTCTCTTTTTTTGATCGGTCGCATCCTGCTTGAAGCGCGTCGGGTGAAGGCACAAGGCGAGCGTCTGCTAGCGGGCGGCCAGGCGATGAACCGCCAGCATTCGACACGCACTCAAACTCAAACCGACCCGCGCGCAGTGCGCGCGTCGGTATGTGTACCCAGCAACTAAGTTGGCTGGGTAGCTTCGTTTGCCCCAGCGTGCATATCCTCCGGTGTTTTTTCGTCATCAACGGTCGATGATTTAAGTAGAGTTGTGGCTCGACTTTCGAGCAGTGCACCGGCTTGAAAGTAGCCCATGACCGTACTCACGCTGCGGTGCTCGGTCATCGCCATGACTTCACCCAGTGGCACCCCCTGACGGCCGGCCTCGGTCACGAACCCTGAGCGCAAACTGTGCGCCGCCCAGTCGCCCTCCAAACCCGCGAGTTTTGCACGACGTTGAACGATGCGGGCCACCTGGTCAGCTGATAAGGCTGCCGTGCCCACGTTGTCACCCCTATACAGGCGCCGAAACAGCGGTCCCGACTCGGCAGGCGCAGCCTTCAGCCATTCGGTCAACGCTTGAGCGGCGGGGCCGCGCAACGGTTTTTCACGACGGGTGCCGCCGGTGTCGGTCTTGGTGGTGCCTAAGGCATACAGCCAGGTGTCAGCATCCAGGCGACGCAGATCGCTGATCTGCAAACCAACCACCTCGGAACGCCGTCGGCCACCCCCACTCCAGGCTAATAGGAGCAGGGCGCGGTCACGCTTCCCGCGCACGCCATCGGTGCAGGTGGCCAATAGTGCCCGCAGCGGCTCAAGCACGATCGCGGTTTTCTTGCTCACGCTGACACCCTGGCGCGACTGGGCCTTGCGTGCGTCGCGCAGCAGGGTTTTCAGGGCTGGTGCTTCGGTGGGTCTGTCCCAGCCCTGCACGCGGTGCCATTTGCCGAGCACCGAAAGGCGATGACTGACCGTGTTATAGGCCAGCGCCCCTAATCCGGCCTTGACCCGTGCGGCCACCAAGGCGGCATCGATCGCTGGCGGTAGCAGGTGCGCCCATGTGCCGTCGCCTAGCGGTCGGGCCAGGTGATCCAGGACGAACTGTACCGCCATTGTTGCCGGCAGAGGGGCGTCGCCCAGCGTCTGGCCATAGCGCAGTTGCAGCCAGGCGGACCAATAGGCGAGGGCGCTGCGATAGCTGCGCACGGTGTTGGCTGCCGTGCCGGCGGCGATAAACGCCGCGGCTGCGTGCTGCGCGTTCATGGCCTGGGAATGCGGATCCAGTGGGTGTTCGTCGACTAGGGTTAACTGATCTGTAATATTTAATACGTTCAACGTATGATAATTCCATTATTCAGAAAATAACGTCGGATAAAATTTAATTATCAGACCTAATATACGCCGAGGTGAGCCATGGCAGTAGGGGTGCCGGAAAACGACGTGTTTGCCGCCGCGGATGCAGTGTTGGCCCGCGGTGAGCGGCCGACGGTCGAACGTGTGCGTCTGGAACTGGGTCGAGGTAGCCCGGCGCGAGTCGGCGGGCTACTGGATATTTGGTGGGCGCGTTTGGCCGAACGCCTGAATGGGCAAACGCGACTGCCGACATTACCCGGTGAAGTGTCACAAGCCTTTGTTGCCGTGTGGCAACAGGCGATCCATTTGGCACAGGCCGTGGCTGAGCAGGCGTTGTCCGAACAGCGTCAGGTTTTGGTCGCCGAACGCGAACGAGTCGCCTCCGTCGAGGACCGGGCTCGTCAGGACGCCGCGCTCGTTCGGCAACATGCGATGGCCGCCCAGGCAGCACAGCAAGTCAGCGAGACTCGTTTGGCGGACCTGGAGCTGCTTCTGGAACAGCGTTCGACGCAGATTCAAGACCTGCAGCAGCAGCGCGACAGCCTGCTGCGGGACTGTGGTGACGCGCGGCAGCACAGCCACACCTTGCAGCAGGAGCTGCTGGAGTTGCGACTCAAGGTCGAGCAGGAACGCGTCGCGCAGGAGAGCTACCTGCGCGGGGTCGAGGATCGTGCGCATCGTGAAGTCGATCGTGCCCGGGAAGAGAGCAAGCGCATGGCCGCCCAAGTGAAGGAAGCAGGCAACCAACTGGAGCAGTTGCAGCAAAGGATTGAAGGTGCGCAGGCCGCGCTGGGTCAAGCCCTGCAGAACGCCGCAGCACAGCAGGCGCGTGGCGATACGCTGGAGCAGCAGTTAGTGCAACTGCGCTCACCACCGGCCAGCGAGCGCAAGACACGCGCGAGGAAACAGCCCGTGCCCAAGCCAGCGAAATAAGCACGCAAGGCTACATATTCAGCATACGGCGCTCTAGCTTAAACGGTTGGGAATGACACAACGCAAGGAATGTAAGATGGATGAATTGGGTTTCGCTAATGACCGGCCAATCAAGGCTGCCGAGCAGGATCTGCTGGGACGATCAGCTTTTGCTAAAAACCTCGCGGCGGCGATTGTCGGTTGGAAAAACCAAGAGAGCCTGGTCATTGCCCTGACGGGGCTATGGGGCAGCGGCAAGAGTTCGATCAAGAATCTGGCCATTCAGGAGTTAATTGCCACCCCACGGCTTGAGGTCATCGAGCACAACCTTTCAATGCGGTGGACAAGGAATGTTTGAACGGTTGGTAGGGGCGAGGTGGACAGACTGTCCGTGCGCAGTTCACAGAGCACTGGCAGTTTTAAGGGCCCGCCTCGCCACTCAAGGCATGCTCGGAGCATCCATTCCATTCATGGCGAGTAGACTAATTGCCGACCTGCTCTAAGGTTAAAAGTTAAGTGTGCCGATATAATAGTCACGATCTCGAACACCGAAATCTCCGTCCGGTTTCCTCTCATCAGTGAGCCAATCGCGCTTGCCATACGTCTCCCAGGAGGCGTAGCAATGAACTTTACGCCCCTCAGGGATGAAAGTAATATCGCCCGCTTTGTTTTGGGTGATTTTTTTATAGCCTTGATAGTAGGTTAGATGCCGGCTGCGTGCCTCACCGATTACAATGATCTTGGGTTTCAATTTCTCCAACCATTTCCCAGGGAGTTTTCCCGATTCCCGTCCGTGGTGTGGGGCGAATACAATCGTCGTTTCAGGGAGTTCGATATGATCAAATATCTTCTCCATAAAGTCCGTTTCCAAGTCGCCAAGCCAGAGGAAGCTCGGGCCGTTCTTTATCGCGTATCGGACAACCAGCGAGGTGTTGTTGAACGCTTTTCCGTCTGTAGAGGCCTGGAGGGCCGCTTGAAAATCCTCATTGTTAAGATCAGGCCACAGAAATTTTAACCCGGAGGCGTCTCGTTCATCATCGCCTACGTTGATCCATTTTCGGTTACAGTCCTTATACACATAAAAAGCTTTGCTCCCGTCTCGAAGCTTTTTATAATATTTAAATGACTCCGACTCATCTGGTTTATTAGCGTCATTTCTCACGACATAGAAGTTTTGTATGGGCATCCTTGCGTCAAGATGCTCAATACCTTGCAGATGGTCTTCATCAGGGTGTGTGGAAATGAAACGTGTGATGCCCTTGCCTCGGGACTCCTGAATGAGTTCGTCGACTAGCCATTCTTTGTGCTCGCCGAAGAGCTGGCAGTCTATAACGGTGAAGCTATCACTGTCGTGTTTAATATAAAACATATCGCCGTTGCCGACAGTAAAAGATCGGATCATCGCCATAACGGACCTTACTTGGTTGTGTTGGGTTTGTGGGCGCGAATCAGTGCTTCGCAACTTAGGATTAGCTGGCGGCCATAGGCTCTAGATGCTTCTATAACTGCTGATTTGTTAACTGCGATCATCAGGTAGGCGGAATGCAAGATAACAGCGGCTACGGTCAAATAAATTTTTTCACCCATATTTGGGAGGGAGACGAAGTAAATTGGCTCGAGGTGCAAGATTCCAACGCAGAGAAGCAAAACAACCAGATTGCATACGAGAGCGGTCGGCTTGAGGCCTGTGAGGTTTCGGCGGAAACCGTATGTAATATTCTCGCTGAAGAGCAGTGGATAAGTGGTGTGATCGCGTGTTTCTTCGCGTAACCAGGCGTTTGCAGATCGATAGAAGTCGGTCGAACGCTGCGGGAAATTTGTCTCATCCTCTGGCGTAGGGGCGGGTAGCATCAACTGATTGGCGATGAAGTTACGATACCGATCCTTCGAACCTTCCGGTACATCTGGATTTCCCCGGTGCCATTGGTTTGGGGTTTCGCCTGTCCCCAGACGCTCTTGGAGTTTCTTCCCTTTGTGTCTAGCCATGTCGGCGAAGGCGAAAACAAGTACCAGGCCCATGCCGGCTGCGATCACTTGAGAGAGCGCGAGGTGATCCCAGGGCACAAGCATGAACAAAAGAACTAGGGTAGGTAAGCCTGATATCAGAGCTGGGAAGACACGTGCCTTTAGGCTGTATGTGTCGAATTGGCTAAAAATTTCCATTTATCCATCCGTGACTGTCACGTAGCGTAAAAAACCGCCTCCCACTACACCAAAGAAGGAGATTTATATTTGAACTATCACGTGACGGCTACTAGCTGACATATACACCCAAGTCAGTATCCGAAACGATCAGCATCACAGCCGGCAGACCTTCCCTCTTCATCCTTTTTACCAAGGTGGTAAATAAGACGTGATCGTCGGCACTTGGCATCGCTGAGCAACCATTGGGATGTGAATGCCAATCACCCACGTAGTCGACGATGCCTGCGGTGAGGTCATGTACCTCCTTGAGAGCCTCCAGCTGTCCTTCTTTACCCCGAATGAAGTGGGTGGGGCTCGACTCGCTGTCCGGTGGCGGCAGCATGGTATCTACGAGGATGATGGTTTTACTTTTCAGGTCAGTAATACCGAGAATCGATCCTCCGGTTTCGTTAGGGAGAGCCGAAAGCCTCTGTGCCTTGATCTTTGCGATGAGGCCACTGTCATATTTCACCGACCATTCGCCAACTTTCGTGCAAGAGACGGGGTGAACCTGTACGTCATTAGATTCAATGCTGCCTGACTCGTCATTCTGTGTTGAAACCAGGATCCTGGCTTCAGAATTAATAACAACCTTGCGCAGCCGCCGTGAAATCAATCCTGCATGGACGTGGATGTTTTCGTTGGGCATGCGAAACGAGACATCTCGACAACCGCCACCCACCCATCGATCACCCAGATGATTAACGAGATGAGTCTCACCCCATGTGCTGTTCAATATGGCCCGGTAGTACTGGCCCTCCAGAGCATCGACACGCTGCAGCCGCAACGAGTCTTCGAGTAAAATGACGCTGGACATCCCGGATGGGGTGAGAAATACACTCGCGATCCGAGGGGCCTGATCCCGTAGTGCCAAATCGCGGGGGGCAGCCAGCGTCGTTGTTGCGTCTACCAACAGGTCGGCATGTTCGATCGCCTCGTGGATACGCGCATCATCGGCCAGAATACCTTTGATAATAGCGTCCGGAGCGGGCTCTCCTGGATAGATGCGTCGCATCATCTCTCGAAGTACATCCGCTTTCCGAAAGCCAACGTAGTCATCGCAAGCGACATGCCTGGCTACGTTATGCGGTAGCAGCAGATCCGGGTCTACATACGTCCAGGTACCCCAGGCCAAGCGAGTCCAGATGTCTGCGAGCATGCCTCCGAGCGCTCCTGTCCCTGCCAGCACGCCCTTGAACGTCGCAGTAACGGGGTCGACTGCAGACAGGTCTCTAGCAAACTCCGTGTTCAAGGTGCCCCGCACCTCAACGGGTCGAATGGCAAGGCCTTTCCAGGTCTCTCCTGTGTGCCCTCCAAGCTGCAGAGCCGGATAATAAATACCCTGGGGAGTTGGCGGTGCCAGCATCTCGAATGAAGCTGCCAGATCAAACAGATTGATCTCCAGCATGTAGCCTTTGACATCCATCCGATCCACTTCGCCATTACGAAGTCTCGGCACCCAGGCCAGGATCAAAATCCCTTGTTTATCGGTTTGGTCAGATTTACGAAGCCCGCCAGATGCTGCCTCGCGCACAGCGTCAGCAAGATGCTTGTACAGCTCACTGCCCCACTTAACCAACTGATCATGCAACTCACCCAGGTTGAATGGGAACATGACCACGGAGGTGGGCTCGACAGGCTCCACCATGATATTCAGCAACTGGTAACCAGATTGCTTGGCAGATGCATCGGAATCGGCAAACGCACGCAGCGTAATTTTCCCGATGTTATCGGTTATCTCGACGCGAAGTTTGCATTCACCGCTAGCCAGCTGACTTGGATCAATTGTGGGCAAGATGAGCTGAAAAGGGCTTTCATAAAACATCTGTTCCAGTGGCTGATCGTCTCGGTGCAGTCGGAGCTCAGATGATTTGCGCAGCCACCAGAACATCCGCTCTAGGAAACGTTCAGCTGTCCAGATTCGCTCGACGCCGCTCCAATCTACGTCGTAAAGGCAGAGGATCTTGGGCTTACCCGGCTCCGAGCCGTGGAGGTGTGACAACGCGGGAAAATCTTTGCGCAGTGCGCGAGCTGTCACGGGGATGCGAAGCCGTGGATTGACGGCAATTGCCAGCGTCTCTACGCGATGGATTCCCCCTGAGTTCTCACCAACGATAGTCCCGTCGCCGGCCTCGATCACGACGTACTCCGTCACACCGCCGGCTTCGCTTTCCCGCCGAAGCTCGAGGAATTCGACGCCCGAGAACTCCTTGCATGCCTTTACCAACGCTTTGGTGCCGGCATGAATAGGTTCGGGCTGCTCGCCTATTGGCTCCCCTACTATGTAGAAGCTGGTCATTTGTTAAGGGCACCTGCGCGAGGTGCAGCCGCCGCCGCAGCGGACATGGCTGCTGCGGCAACCACCACCGCCGCTTTGATAACGGTACCGTCTGATGCCGACTCCAGTTCAAGCACGCCCTTAGAACCGTTCTCTTCCGTGCAAGCAAACCAACCATCGACACCCCGCAAGATCGCCTTGTACTCACGCTTGGCGCGGATGCACGGTGGATCATTGAAGTCATCGGCGATTTTCTTGCTGCTGGAGATGATCGTTGCTGACTTCTTAGCCTGGCTCAGGGCATTGCGTGCAGCCTCTGAAACTTTGGCGTTCTCGCCTTTGCCCGACCAACTGTCCCACGACAGGGTGTGCCACGAACAATGGTGTGGTGCGAGCAGTAAATCATAAGCAAGGGTCTGAGAGTCGTTCTCAAAACGTTTCCACATCCGCTCCCAGATCAGAACTTCGGCATCGCCGCCTATCAAGAACCGCGTGCGCTTACTGCTGAAGAGAGAGGGTGTGATTTCTAAGTTCATGACGATACTGGACTCGTTCTTGGTCAATTCCTCTTCCAGTTGAGCGTCATCCTCATGAGGCGCGGGCGCCAGAAGCTGGGCCCGGAACACCGACGATGCATCACCATCTATGGTGCTGAACCATTCCCCCGATTTGACTAAGATCGAGCGAAGGTCATCGGTCTTGCCGTCGACGTCTTCGCCCATGATCTTGATTCGGTTTCCGCTGAACGCCCAGCCATAATCTCGCCAGTGCTGCACGCGCCGACGCGCCTCTTTGTTAAATGCCAGAGCATCATCGCAAAGGGCATGGTTTTTTGACCTCCGCCTGAAGACCAGAGGTGATGACCAAAGCTCACGGATGATGATCCGCTTTTCCCAGCGATCCAGTTTGTCATCCGGGTATTGGTCTGGTGGGCCAAGCCAGAAATGCTTGCTCAGACCACCACAGTGATCCTTGTCCGGATGGCTCAACATGAATGCATTAACGAAAGGGCGATCATCGTTGTCGTACATCACCCGCTCGCGCAATGCTCGCGCGACATCGGGTGTATCGTCATTCGAGTCATCCGCCTTCGCCCGAATATGGCAATCGATCAGGATGGTTGTCACGTTGAAGTCAGCCAAGCGCACTAGGGTCATATCCCCGTTACCTACTTGGAAGAAGGAAAATTTAGCTGGCACTTGTACCTCCTTACGCTATCTGCAAAACAGCCCCTAGTTAAATCCGGGCGCCATCTTCAATTATCTGAAATTATTTATCTTTAAAAGGCATCAGCCTAAAGATAAAGGCGGAACACGAATGAAATTTTATTATGGCGAGTTGTATTTTTTCAGTGAGCGTTTAATGCGGACTTCGGAAGGCCCAGTTGTTTTTGAAGCTTTCGTCACCTGCCCGATGAGTACCCCACCGGCATACTTGACGATCATCCTCAACGCGAATGGCTTTATTTTTTCGCTGGCTGCCATGCGCAGGGAATTCCATCGGCTACCGGTCCTCCCGTCTTCCTGGAAGCAGTCAGCTTCCGCCACACAAAAAACACAACATCTAGTGATTATTCCAAAGAGCCACTACAACATATTCAAAATAATTGGTGGCCGCAAGCACCTTCTATACGAATGGTTAGCGCAAAATTCGCGTATTGGATCCGATTTTAGGCTGTACGGATGCACAGGCCTTGTGTTTCAAGGGGCTGCCAAATTTCACTCGAAATTTAATGTTACAATTTGTCCTGGCGGGCCACGTTAGGCTATGCAAAGACTGCACCTAAATCTAGTTTGGCGTCGGAAATATGGCATACTTTTCTGTCAAATTTACGACAGAAAAACTAATGAGCTAATGATTTAAATAATACCTGGATGCAAGTTCTTGTAGCGCTTAAAGCGCTGACCAAAAGGTTAGTAGCGCATTTCGCTCGGGTATCAAAAACACAGCTGATTGGTGCTATAGGGACGAGCCACAGTTGTGCCGTGAGAGTCCTATTTTTGGTTATGCCGAGGCGGTCGCGAGGTGGAGTTGGCTGTTTTGGTGGTGCAGTTTGCAACTCCAATCTGGGGGCATATGACAGTCAGCATCAGTATGCTGGGGTTCGGCCTCCGTGCCGATCTCTATCGCTGGAGTTCCTGATGATGTGAGGTTTACGATACCAAGGGTCGAGCGGTGTGGCATATTGCCACTTTTCGACCAGTGGCGTTCAACTATGGCACCTCTGTCGAACTGGAGTTACGACGTCGTGTTTTTTGCTCAAGTCAGAAATGATCTGTAAGTAGGTGCTAATGAAAGTCTACGAGAATGTGGTCATAGGGAATTTTCTGTATTCCTTGGGGTTCTCGATACGGTCTCACCTCGACACAAATATTCCGTTCCCTAGTGTGGTAAATCTCCTCCAGCAGACACCTGTGGATAAGGAGTTGGGCGATGTCTTACTGACATTCCCAGGTCTGGTGAGATTGATTGAATTCAAAATGAAAGGCGCAAGTTTGAAGAAGGAAAGGCGTAGGCATCGAGCCCTTTCCCTGGCGTTAATGGGCGAAAATGCCATGTTGGTCGAGACGTCTAGGAGTGTTCACTGGTACGTCGAGCTTTCCGCGAAAAACCTTACAGCGCCATTGATATCGCGGGTAGTTCCTTACCTGGATGCGTTTACTGATTCAGAGTTGCTCAGGCCCGGCGGCATCGAGGAGATGGTAGAGCAGACGGCTCGGCAGGCGGTATTAGAAGTTGATCCACTATCGCGTGAACAGGCACGAGCCTATTTGGACCTGGTGCGTTTGACTTTGGGAAAAGAAAAACCGGTCGGAGCAGGAGGACTATTGCTGGTGATGGATACCCATGGCTGCATGCACTTCGCCCAGGTGCAAGATCTCGTTGATCTTAATTTGCCGGATCGGTTGTGGCTCGAAAAGGTTCTTACTGGGCCTGAAAGGCAGCCCTCGGACCTATCCATCCAACATGAGAAGGGAGGTCCCTCGTTTAAGCGCGAGCCTGAGCCTGAAATCTCCTTTCGTATGAAATGAATTATTAATCTGAAACCGAGTACGCACAATGTCGCAAATGGACCCGCAACAGTTTGATCGAGTCAGAGTGATAGTCACCGCTGCGCAAAATATCCTCGACGCCGCAGAGAGTGATCGAGTAGCTGTTAGTGAGATTCTCCAAAAATTGCAACGATTGGAAAGCAAAGTCGATCAGTCTCTGGCACAGATTCCACGAACTATTGAGGGTTCGCTGAACAAATTGTCGAGCGCCGTAGCGCAGGGGGCTGCTGTGCAGCTAAGCGAAAAATTTATTCACGCAAACCAGGCCGCAAGTGATGCCACGCAGTTGTTCCGAACTGCGGGCAACACCGTTTGGCGTAAGTATTGGATTGCCACGGCTGTATCCCAGGTTGTTTTCGCCATGACTTTGGCCGCAGCCGCGTACTATTTCATCCCGAGTAAGGCGGAGGTCGCAAGCAGGCAAAATCAGCTTGCCGAGCTTAATCGCTCAATAGCAGCATTAAAAAATGGAAAGAGGTGAGCCGTCCTTACAGGCGCTATATGAGGAGCTAGAAGCCGAGTGACGCGCAGGTGGCCAAAGACCGTGAGCTGATCGAGATCGGCATGAGTGCCGTCGTTTACTGCGGCTCCATGGGCGACTGGCCACTACTCACCGAAGCCCGGCGCCAGGAAGGCGTTGCACGCATGGTGGCGGCAGGCATCCCGACTATTGTCGGCACCGTGGCGGTGAACTCGCGTGAAGCAGTTGCCCACGCGGCGCATGCGGCGAAAATGGGCGCGAGCGGGTTGATGGTCATTCCACGTGTATCGTCGCGCGGTGCCTCGGCTTCCGCGCAGAAAGCCCACTTCGCGGCTATTTTTAATGCAGCGCGACAGTTGCCGGCAGTGATTTACAACAGCCCTTACTACGGCTTTGCCACTCGTGCCGACTTGTTCCTCGAATTGCGTCGCGAGTTCCCGAACCTCATAGGCTCGAGGAGTTCGGCGGCGCGGCAGAATTCATCCCCTCCAAAGACGACGTAGTCACTCTGATGGTGGGCGTGGATACCCAAGTGGTGCACGGTTTCGTCAAGTGCAACGCCATCACCGGCATAGGCAACGCCTTGCCGCGTGAAGGGATGCACCTGGCGCAACTGAGCAAGGCTGCGGCCAAAGGCGATGCCAAGGCACGCCAGCACGCCAAAGAACTGGAAGCGGCGTTGGCCGTATTGTCTTCGTTCGATGAAGGCACCGATCTTGTGCTGTATTACATGTACGTGATGGTGCTCAACGGAGATCTGGATACACCTTGCATTTCTACGATACCGGCGTGCTGAGTGACTCGCAGCGCCGTTACGTCGAAACACAGTTCGCCTTGTTCCGCGCGTGGTACTCGCAGTGGTCCAACGCTAAAGGCGCGCATGGCGGTGCTGCATGCCAAAGGCCAACTGGCGGTGGGCGACCCGCAAGATGCATTCGTCTTCGAGGAGCCTGGCTACCGCATGGCCAGATATTGCTTTGAGGCCACGGGCGCGACGGCGCTGCCCATACCCGTCGATGCCTCTGGACTGGATACCAGTGCCTTGCCGGAAGGTGATCGTGTGCGCTTGGCCTTTGTCACTCCGTCTCACCAGTTTCCCATGGGGGCGGTGCTTCCTGTCGCTCGTCGCCTCGAACTGCTGAGTTGGGCGAGTCGACATCACGCGTGGATCATTGAGGACGATTACGGCGGCGAGTTTCGCTATGGCCAGCGGCCCATCGACGCGCTGCAATCCATGGACGCAGAGGCTCGCGTCATTTATGTCGGAACATTCTCCAAGGCACTCTCACCGCAACTCAGGTTGGGCTATAGGGCGGTTTTTTTGCTGATCATATATCTTGGCTGCATACGCAATTTGAAAGCAAAAAATTCAACGTGATGCCCAAGATTCTGTCAGCCTGCTTTAGCATGCTGCGTCTGGGCAATTTGTATTTCTTTGTCCTCCTCTGTGATTAAGAAGAAGCACCTTCGAGCGTGCTGGCGTTGCGAGCGTGCAAGGCCCGCTACCTCATCTACGTTGATGGTTCATTCTTCTTCCACAGCCGGGCCGGATGTGGGTCGGACGCAGC
Source organism: Pseudomonas azotoformans (assembly GCF_001579805.1). Lineage (NCBI taxonomy): Bacteria > Pseudomonadati > Pseudomonadota > Gammaproteobacteria > Pseudomonadales > Pseudomonadaceae > Pseudomonas > Pseudomonas azotoformans. The sequence goes on from NZ_CP014546.1 coordinate 4,489,286, forward strand.
GAGGATTGGAGCAGTGATGCCCTACGCGAGCCGCCATTGTTCTGATTATTGTTTTGAGGAAAACTTATTTCGGTTTGCCATAGAACTTGTATCTGCTGTGAATACGTATGGTTCATGGGCAGCTTAGATTGTAGCGCCTTCGGTCAGCATGCAACCTTGTCAATAGAGCCGAATGAATCAAGCATACGATCGCTGCTGTCCGATTTTCGCTACGGAGTGATCTGGAAGACAAGCAATTCGAGTGGCCAAGTGCCAAAGGTTTGTGTTAATGAAGTCGCGCCCCATACAGAAACTTCGGAATAAGAGTCATCCATGCCGGTCGCTAAGTCTATTTCTAAGCGTATAAAGTACATGCAGAAGGGCAAACCCTTCACCAGGTCAGTTTTTGCAGAGGAGGGCTCTCGCACCTCCGTCAATAAAGCACTGTCTCGGATGGTGCACAGCGGCGTACTAGAGCGCGTTGCTCGCGGCATCTACATGCGCCCTAAGCTGAGTGAGTATACCGGTAAGAAGATTCGAGCTAGCCCGATATCAATCATGGAAATGGTTGCAAGGGCCAGAGGCGAGACAATCCAGATTCATGGAGTGGAAGCTGCACGCAGACTGGGAATCAGCACCCAGATGCAGGTCTTACCGACTTACTACACCAGCGGGTCGACACGAGAAATCAAAATAGGCAACGCGGTAGGTCGGTTGCGTCATTCGTCTTGGCAACGACTCCAGCATGCAGGCACGCCAGTAGGTTTAGTCTTGACTGCTTTGTTTTATCTTGGGAAAGAGGGCGTGACTGAGCAATTCACCAGTAAGATCCTTAGCTCGCTTAGCGCCGAGGAGTTCAGCAAACTCATGGCCTGCAAGATGCCCAGATGGATTCGAAAGGTATTGACCGGTTTTGCTAAGGAATGAATCGCCCCGGATTCTCTAGACACCTTGCAAGCTCATTGCATGATGCTTTTCAAACTCTACCGGTGACAGCTGATTGTTGAAACCATGTCGACGTTTTGAGTTGTAGAACATTTCGATGTAATCGAACACATCGCTAAGAGCATCTTCACGTCTGGTGTAAATTTTCCGCTTGATCCGTTCTCGTTTCAGAAGCTGGAAAAAGCTCTCGGCCACGGCGTTGTCATGACAGTTACCTCGACGACTCATGCTGGCGTCCAAATTGTTTGCCTTCAAAAAACTGCGCCAATCGGAGCTGCTGTACTGGCTGCCCTGGTCGGAATGAACCATCACCTCTTGCTTCGGTTTACGCCTCCAAACCGCCATCAACAATGCATCAATAGCCAAATCACTGGTCATCTGCGCCTTCATTGACCAGCCAACGACCTGACGAGAAAACAGATCCAGCACTACTGCCAAATACAGCCAGCCTTCATAGGTACGAATGTAGGTGATGTCGGTGACCCAAACCTTGTTGGGCTCTACGACATCGAACTGGCGCTTCAGCAAATTGGGTGAGGCGACCGCTGGCTTACCGCCGTACTTTTCAGGGCGGCGTCGATAACCTGTCTGAGAGCGCAGCCCTTCAAGACGCATCAGCCTTGCCACACGATGGCGCCCGCAAACTTCACCGACCTCGCGCAGATCGTCATGGATTTTGCGATGGCCATAAACGCCGCCGTTCTCCAGCCAGGAATGCTTGATCAAACCCAGCAGTCGCTGGTCGTCTTTAGCGCGTGCAGATTGCGGCTCAGACAACCAGGCGTAATAGCCGCTGGGATGGACTTTCAGCGTCAGGCAAAGCCGTCGAATGGAATAGTCGCCGGCTCGCTGCTTGATAAAGGCGTACTTCAACCGCACTCCTTGGCAAAGTACGCGGCGGCCTTTTTTAAGATGTCTCGCTCTTCAGTAACACGCTTTAGTTCGGCTCGCAGACGACGCAATTCAGCGTGCTGATCTTCGTCTTGCTGCCGTTCTTCTTGAGGTTTGCTGTAGCGCTTTATCCAGGCATAGAGGCTATGCGTCGACACGTCGAGACGGGCCGCCACATCAGCGACAGGTAGCTTCTTTTCGGTCACTTGATTGACCGCTTGTATTTTGAATTCTTCGGGGTAACGCGGGTTGCTCATGGCACCTCCTAATTGGCCTCAGTTTAAGGCAAAGAGGTGTCTAGGAAACCCGGGGCGATTCAAGAACAGCGCGGCAGCTTTGTCAAAGAGGACGGGCAAGTTGTTATTGATGAGCATGGTCGTAAAGTCTGAGACCATGCAGGTTCAAGGCTATATTTCTTCAATGGTCTCAGCATAAAGGCGCCAAATGAGCATCGACAAGACGACGAAGTTGACCAATACCCGGAGCGAAGAAAACGCGAACTTGCTACTCCGGGCTGGGTGGACACTTTTGCTTGTGGCGGATCGTCAGGAAGGCGCTTACCAATGGGCACCTACAGGCATGCATGACCAGCATCGATTACATCTACACGTCAGCACATCTGAACACGATGGTTTACCAGCATCCACAACGACGTGGGAAAAGCTTACCTTGGAAGCAGCGAACAAAAATTATGCTCAAGCTGATTGCCGGGGATATGGGGTTTGACGTCATGCATGCCATGCTCCCGGAATATGAGCTGAGGACGGATATCGGCGACATTTCGGCAGATCTTATCGATGAATTCAAAAAGATGTCTGCACTCCGGAATTGGGGCTGGAAGTGCATTATCGACGGTACGCCGCAGGTGATGCCGCCCATTTCGTTCTAGGAAATGGTCAGCAGATGGATCATCTCCGATCCCAAACACGCCATCAGACGATTGACGGACGTTTCAGGCGACGCGTCTTTGCCATCGAGCAGGCGCTCGCGTGGTCAAATGCAACGCAAACACCTGGTCAGTACCAATGCAAATGACTGGTCAGTGGCAATGCAATCAGGTGGTCAGGTGGGGTGCAATTTCCCAGCCAGGGCTGCGTCTTGAAGTCGCAATGCACCCCGAGCACGGAACGACGAGTTCGACGCTGGGAGCATGAAGCTGTATTGGAGGAAATGCAGCTTCGGCTGAGCAAAGCATCGGAGATGATGCGCGTCCGAAAACGGACTGTTGAGCATCCCTTCGGGACGCTCAAACAATGGATGGGTGCAACGCACTTCCTGACACGAAAGCTGGCCGGGGTGAGTACGGACATGAGCTTGAATGTGCTCGCCTACAACTTGAAACGGGTCATGAAAATCATCGGTATCCATCACTTGATGAAAGTGCTAACGGCCTAAAAACCGCCTGTTTTTACGTGTCCCGATGATCTGGCGCGTTGCAGGGGCGGTTTAGCCCATCAGAAAGAGAGGTCGTGCCTTGATCAGGCTACGAAGCCGCTCAGCCTTGAAGATCGAAGCGGGATCTAGCGTTTTTACACACTCTGGGCCAATAGCTGCCGCTTGTAAAAATAGATGAGCCCCCGATTTCTATCTGAGGGAGCGAATAATCATTGGAACTTGATCGTAGCTATCAACCCAGATCACGTTTATACCCAAGCGTGCCTTTCTGTAATGTTATTGCATGTGGTCGTGATGCTCATCACACGTGAAAAAATACTTCGATGGGGGTTTAGAATTGCTAGCTTTATGGCATTGTGCAATTATCGATGGGGACGTGAACGCATTTGCCGGAGCGCACTCGCGGTAGCGCAAACGCTACTGCTCGTCGAGAGCAATATTTTTCTGCTGCTGGAAATACGGGAGCCGCCAGTTAAATAATAAAGGCGCACCGACTAAAGGATTTGGTAAGGGAGCACTGGCCATGGTTGGCAAAGCAGCAGCTGCAGCTAGTAGGGCGCGCATGCGCGGTTTCACATTACTGGAATTATTGGTTGTACTCGTCATTATCGGTTTGCTTGCCAGTATTGTGGGCCCTCGTCTCTTCGGTAACGTCACCAAATCGGAAATTACCGCCGCCAAGGCCCAATTGGATATCTTGGGCAAAGCGGTCGACCAGTTTCGCCTTGACGTCGGCAGGTATCCCTCTACGCAAGAGGGGTTGACTGTGTTGAATGTCCAGCCACCCGGCGAGGTCCGGTGGCGTGGCCCCTATCTAAAAAAGGATGTCCCCGCAGACCCCTGGGGAGTCGTTTACCAATATCGTTTTCCAGCCAGCCAGCCAAATATCGATTTTGACCTATTTTCTTTTGGAAAAGATCGAGCTCTAGGTGGCGCCGGAGAGAATGCTGACATCGCCTACTAAGGCTCCTTTCACCTTTCTTATTGGTTCATCATGGCCAAATATAGGGTCCGCGGGGTGTCTTCAGTCGGTGCCATCAACGAAGTTATGTTGATAGCCAGCTCAATTGATCATGCCCATAAGCAAGCAATCGAATCAGGTATTCGCGTCGTTGATATACGCCCAGTCGGTTGGCGGATTTCTTTATCTTCGAGAGAGAGTAGCCTTGATCTGGGATTGCTTACTCATGAAGTGGTGTCGCTGTTACGCGCCGGCTTATCGTTGATCGAAACGCTTGAGGCGTTAATCGAGCGAGAACATGTCGTCTTACGGGATCTACGTATTCTGTCGAGTGTTCTTGCGCGGATTCGTGAAGGGCAACCTTTTTCCAGGGCGTTATCGGAGTTCCCTGAAGAGTTTCCCAATCTGTTCGTAGCATCTGTAGCGGCAAGTGAGCAGACGGGAGACTTGGTCGAATCGTTGGAGCGATACCTTCGTTACCACGCACAAGCGACTCAAATTCGACAAAAAATTCTCAGCGCATCGCTGTACCCGATTCTTTTGATGGTCGCAGGTGCAGCAGTGGGGCTCTTTCTATTGTGTTATCTCGTCCCACGGTTCAGCGAGGTTTACAACAACATCAATACCGAACTGCCGTTTATGTCGCGTTGGCTGATGCACTGGGGCCAGTGGGTGAATGGCCATTGGCAGTGGGTACTCGCGGGTGGTGTTGGATCGGTGACGTCGTTTGTGTTGTTGCTGAAACGGCCAGCCGTTCGTTTTCAGTTGAAAAAACTGATCACTGGCAACCGCTGGATTGGCCCCAAAGTACGGCTTGGACAGCTTTCGCGATTCTATCGAGCTCTGGGTCTACTCCTCAGTGGCGGCATCCCGATAGTGAAGGCAATGCAGATGGTGCGGGCTCTATTACCTGCCGCTCAAAGCCACGCGTTGGAAAAGGCGATTTCTGACGTTGAGGAAGGTAAGCGTCTGAGTATTGGTTTACTCAATAACGGCCTAACCACCTCCGTCGCATTGCGACTGCTACGTGTGGGGGAGCGCAATGGGCAGATATCGAACATGCTGGAGCAAGTGGCTCTATTTCACGACGCGGAAGTCACACAGTGGATTGATCGGTTTTCTCGTTTGTTTGAACCGCTGCTGATGATCGTTATCGGATTAGTGATTGGTGCCATTGTCATATTGTTGTACTTGCCAATCTTCGATCTTGCGGGAAGCCTGCAATGACAACAGATGCTGCCGTGTGGATCGAGGTTTTCATTGCGTCAGCACGATCTTCTTTTGAGCTTGAACGTGAGCCGGTGCTGCTAGCACTGCAGAGGTTAAGCGGCCGACCTACCGCCGAGGTACTTGCCGCCGTGCATGCTTACACCGGGTGGCTCTTGCTGGAACAGCACGACGTCGAACAGATGAGTGCGGATTTCAACGAACTTGAATACGCCGAGTGCTTGAAACGTGAATGCTTGTTCATGGCCGGGGCTGATAAACAACGTTGGCTTGTGACTTCCGACCCATTGGATCCTGACCTTGCCAGTTGGGCCAGCTATAAATTTGATGGTCTCTTTCAGCTCGCGTTTGCTCATCCTCAGGTTATTAAGACTCAGCTAGCTGTTTACGAGGGGCAGGACCACGCCATCACTCGCTTGTCACCTCTTTCGCTACGAATTGAGGATGCACCGCGTGTGGAGGAGATCTCACCAGGGAGTATTGCTCGGGATCAAAGCCAGGTTATACGCCTGGTTAACTCCACACTCTATGATGCTCATCGTCAGGGGGCCAGCGACATCCATTTCGAGAACACAGGCCAAGGTTTGGTAGTGAAATACCGTACAGACGGTGTGCTTTCCCCGGCGCGAACATTGGCGGATCGATCGGTTACCGAGGAGGTGATCTCTCGTATCAAGGTCATGGCCGAGTTAGATATTGGTGAAAAGCGTATCCCGCAAGACGGCCGCTTTGCCGTCGCCATGAACGCCAGAACCATCGACTTTCGAGTCTCGGTAATGCCCAGTATGTTCGGTGAGGACGTGGTATTACGTATCCTCGACAAGCAGTCACTTACGGCTGAATTGGCACGTTTGGATTTGCAAATATTGGGTTTCGATTCGATGAGTTGTGATGCCATTCGCAAACTGGCTTCGCAGCCCTATGGCATGTTGTTGGTCACAGGGCCAACCGGTTCCGGCAAGACTACGACACTGTACGCCACGCTCAGTGAAATCAATCAGGGTAAAGACAAGATCATTACCATCGAGGATCCCGTGGAGTATCAGCTGCCCGGGGCTTTGCAGATTCCTGTGAACGAAAGAAAAGGCCTGACGTTTGCTCGAGGCCTCAGGTCCATTCTCCGTCACGACCCTGACAGAATTCTAGTGGGTGAGATCCGAGACAAGGAAACTGCGGAAATAGCCGTGCAAGCGGCGCTCACTGGCCACTTGGTCTACACCACGGTACATGCCAACAGCGTGTTTGACGTATTGAGCCGTTTCCGCCATATGGGCGTTGATATCTATAGCTTTGTCACTGCTCTCAATGGTGTCGTCGCCCAGAGGTTAGTCCGTTTGTTGTGCATGCATTGCGCAGAGCCGTCAGAGCCAGATGCAACCCTATTGGGCGCATCTGGGCTCAACTCAGCCACTACGGATGATTGGGCGTTCAGGCAGGGGCGCGGTTGTGCTCATTGCCGCGGGCTGGGCTACAAGGGGCGAAAGGCACTTGCGGAGGTGCTTGTGCTCACGGATGGCATGCGTGAATTGATTTTAGGACAAGCCCCAATTACCGAGCTTAAAACGTTGGCGAGACAGCAAGGTATGCGTTCTCTGCGTGATCAAGCTTTGCAAGCGGTGAAGGAAGGTTTGACGTCTCTGGAGGAGATCAATCGTGTCACTTTCGTTGATTGAAGGCCTGCGCCAGCGTCATGAGTTGGATCTGTACGTCGGGGATGCGCAGTTGCAATGGGCAGACCATCGAGTACAGGGGCAGACTACATATAGTGTTCAGCCGCTGTCTGACCTGCAAATTGCAGGCGTTGTGCAAGCCGTGGAGAAAGGTTTAGGCGTCTTGGGCATCAGTCGTCGTGTACGTATCAATATTATTCTCGGCCTTAGCTGGTGCAGGCACGTCCTGCTTGCGTGGGACCACCGCCTGGTTGATCCCGCGCTGGCCATTGCAGTGGCTCGCGTGAATTTCGAAAAACGTTTCGACAGCAGCGCGCAGGGGCATCATGTGATCCTGACCAAACCGGAATATCTAAAGTCACAGGTTGCCACCTTTGTGTCAGTCGAGCTGATTGAGAGTTTACGACTTTTACTGGAAAACAGGGGTGTGCAACTCGGACGCGCCGAGCCCTTACTTGCGGTGGTGTGGAATCGGTTGCCCGAATTGCCCGAAGGTGCAGGCGCGCTAGCAATACTGGAAGGAGGCAGAGTTTTGGTGGTCAGGGTTCAGGGCGGCAGCCCCAAGTCTATTTCTACACAGCCTTGTGTGGCGCCGGATGATTTGTTGGGGACCCCCTTGGCGGAATCGCTTTACGTGTTTGCCCCCGGGCAATCGGTTCCTCGGCCTCTGATTGCACTGAGCATTGAGTCTGGAAAGCAGCTTGACTCTTTTGGGTATGTACGCTGCGCGGGCACTAACTGAATGCGTCGTCTAGATATCAACTTCGGGCCCTCAGGGCGCACGTATTGGCCTCTCGCCATCGGGGTCATGTGTTTTTTGGCCGTTTTAATGCTGTGGTGGCGTGCAGACCTCCTGAGTCAGCGTGATGCACTGATACTCCTGCACTCTGGGTCTTCGCGGGGGCAGGGTGAAGCTGGCGGTGCATCTGGTGCCAACGAAGGGGCGGGTAAAGAGCTCAGAAAAATTAGCGCTTCATTACGATATCCCTGGGGTGCTGTCTGGGCGGCATTACAACAGGCTCAGGGCACGACCGTGATACTTCATCTAGAGCCGTCCGCCCGTGAGCCCAGGCTTTGGCGCCTTACCGTACAGGCACCGGACAACACCTCGATGCTGGATTATCTGCGGCAGTTGGAGTCGATGCCTGCTTGGCGTTCAGTAGTGCTGGAGAGTGAGGCGCAGCAGGTAACAACGCCAGGGGTTGGGGGCGCCGGTGTGGTATTCCAGCTTGCTTTGGAGTGGGCCGATGAGTCTTGAATGGAAGCTGTCGTCACTTCGTGCATCTGCGCGAGCACTATGGTTTCTACGCAAGTTCTGGTGGGCGCTGGACAGCAGGTTGATTGTTTTGGCTGCACTTGGGCTCTTTTCAGTTCTCCTTTGGAGGACCGTAATCGTTGGTCTTGAACGTGACATAACGTCGCTGAATTTGGTGGAAATCCCAGTGGCGGGTGACAAACCGCGCGAAACATTACCTCTTGCTTATAACCTGGCAGCATTTCTAGATTTTTTGCCGGCAGAGGAGAAACGCCTCGATTTTATTGACGGTTTTCACCGGCTTGCCGTGGACTTGGACGTTCAGTTGCTTCAAGTGAATTACCAGATCGGGAAAAACGTCAATCTGCCTGTAAGCGAGCTTGGCGCTCGGCTGGTGCTCTCAGGGCAAACATTAGCGGTACGACGATACGTTGACCGCCTGTTGCTGGAGATGCCCAGTTTAGCGATTGAGAACTTGTCCTATGAATTTCTCACCGGGGCCAATCCGGGCCAAACGCGTTTGACCTTGGATACACGGCTGTACTTACGGTCGAGCATCCGGCCGCAGGTGCGCCATGAATAGCCTCAGAATGATCGCGCGCGAACTGCAGTTGCTGTTGGCTATCGTGCTGGTACTGAGTGCTGTTGCTTTACTCAAACCAGAACGCATAACCCTTGCCGAACCTACAACTCGTCAACGATCAACAACTCAAAAAAACGAAAGTGTACAAGACGGCATGCAGTGGGTACGCCAGCCTGTTGTGTTGGTTGAAGCAACGTTGCCTGCCGACCTACCTTCGACCGACGTCACCCTGATAGCCCCCCCAGAATTGATTGAGCTTGCATCTTCTGAGCCCGCTCCGATGATGGCGCCGACACCTAATGTTATTTATCTCGGTCGCCTTAAGCAGGCACAGGAAGACTACGTATTTCTGGACGCGGGCGAGGGGGCTCGTGCGTACAAGCAAGGAGACACGCTCACAGGCAATTGGCAGGTCACTCGCATCACAGGACAGACAGTAAAACTGCGCGATCGGCATTTAGGAACCGTGCGTGAAGTGAAGATGTTTCGTGAAAATACCCAGCAAATGGGCACAGACAATCGTACCCAAAGTTTATCCCGTGGCCTTCCTATACAGTGAAAATGGACATGATGTCAGCCGTTAAGCTACACAGACGTTGGATGATTGGGCTGCTGTTGGGAGGTCTTTCGACAGGTTGTACGACTGGGCAATCACAAGGCGATGATGCGCAGCGCCTGATCGAACAGGGGCAGTTCGAGGAAGGATTGGAGCGTTACAGGGATCTGGCCAATAGGGATCCCATGGCGTATGGGCTTCGCTATATCCAACTGCGCGACAGCGTTTTGAGAGACTTGCTGCAACAAGCCAAGACCGCCCGTGATAATCGGCGTTGGGATGAAGCGGCGAGGCTTTACCGTAAAGTGTTGAACATTGAGCCAAGGCAGGAAATCGCAGTCAGGGCTCTCCAAGCGCTGCCCAGTGAGCAGGTAGTTACTGATAAGCTGGACAAGGTACGCGAGTCCTTGGCACGCGGGGATTCTGGTGGCGCCAAACGGCAGTTACAGGCTTTATTACATGACCATCCGACACAGCGCGACGCTTTGCAACAGCAGGATGTCATCCAGCGGCAAGAACAACTAATGGCCTCGGATTCAAACCTTTTGAACCCCAGATTGCAGGAGGAAATAACTCTTGAGTTGAGTGACATCAGCCTGCAAGACCTGTTGCGTTTGTTGTCCCAGACCTCGGGGGTGAATTTCGTCTTGGATAAGGATGTACCAACCGATCTGCGCACGACGATCTATACGCGTAAAACGACGGTCTTGTCAGCGCTTGACTTGATCTTGAATATGAACCAGTTGGCGCGTAAACCGCTAAGTGATACCGCGTTTTTGATCTATCCGGACAAGGAGGACAAACGTAATCGCTATGAGGAGCTGACCGTGCGAACGTTCTATTTGCGCAGTGCAGATCCCATCAAGATTCAGGACATGATCAAAGTGCTGGCGTCGCCACGTACCGTCTATGTTGATGATGCTCAGCGGATTTTGGTGGTCCGTGATCGCCCTAGCGTGATTGCAGCGGTGGAACGGTTGGTGGAGCTTTACGACGTACCTGAATCTGAAGTGGTGCTGGAGGTCGAGATTATGGAGGTCAACACGGACGGCAAAAGTAACTTGGGTGTTCAATACCCGGATACCTTGAGTGTGGGGTTGCAAGGTAGTGGCGAAAAACCTGGCTCCATCAGTTTCAAAGATTTGGGCCATGTGAATAGCAGCAATTTTCAGCTCTATTATCCTGACCCGTTAGCCATTTTGAATTTTAAGCAAACCGGGGGCGACGCGCGGATGCTGGCCAACCCACGCATTCGCGTTAGCAGTCGCCAGAAAGCGAAGATTTTGATTGGTGACAAGGTCCCGGTCATCACGACCACGGTGAACCAAACATCCAGTGCATCAATGGAGTCTGTCAGTTACCTCGACGTCGGCTTGAAACTGGAGGTGATTCCGGAAATACATTTCAATGATGATGTCTCAATCACTATCGATCTTGAGGTCAGCAATATAGCTAAGGAGATTCGTTCGGCGAACGGGTTGCTGGCTTATCAAATAGGTACTCGCAACGCCACGACGGTTTTGCGTTTGCGAGATGGTGAGAAACAAGTCTTGGCCGGGCTGCTTAAAGATGAAGCACAGCAGGCATCTTCTGAAATCCCGGGGCTTGGTTGGATTCCAGGAATAGGGCGGCTGTTTTCCAATAAGAGTAAAACCAATACCCGTTCGGAAATCGTCTTGCAAATCACCCCACATATTGTTCGTCCTGGACAGATGCCTGCGACAACGACGGTAGGGTTTGACTCTGGGACTTCGGAGCGCGCGTCTACTCATCCGCAGCGATTGACGCCCAAAGGGCAATATAGTTCGAGCACTCTTGATGAGCGGACGCAGTGAAAGTCGTGCGGCATTGCATGAAGGGTTTCACGCTTATCGAGATGGTCGTGACAGTTGCATTAGTAGCCTTATTAGCGTCGATCGTCACACCGATGGCACAGATGACCGTTCAGCGTTCGAAGGAGCAAGAGCTCAAAATCGCGTTACGGCAAATACGTGAGGCAATCGACGCTTACAAGAAGGCGGGGGATGAGGGGCGTGTTTACCGATCAGGCATGACTACGGGGTATCCGGAGAACCTGCAGGTGTTGGTAGATGGAGTACCTGACCAACGCGATCTGAAGGGGAAAAAGATATTTTTCCTTCGTCGTCTGCCACGTGATCCTATGGCCACTGACTCAAGGTTACCCGCGGAACGCACCTGGGGCTTGCGAAGTTATGCCAGTGAAGGGGCGGCTCCGCAGCCGGGAGATGACGTTTACGATGTGTACTCGATGAAGTCAGGGGCCGGCCTAAACGGTGTACCTTACAAGGAGTGGTGAAGTGGCCAGTTTTCACGTGAAAGGTTTCACGCTTATCGAGTTGTTGGTGGTATTAGCCATTGTCGCCACACTATTGAGCATAGTCGCACCACGCTACGTGCACCAGGTCGACAAAGCCCAAGATGCTGCATTGCGCGAAAACCTCGTTATCTTGCGTCAAGCACTGGACCACTATTATGCGGATAAAGACCACTACCCGGACTCGTTGCAGGCCTTGGTGGAAGAGCGTTATCTGCGCAAATTGCCCGTTGACCCTTGGACCCGCCGCAATGACAGCTGGGAGACGGTGACTGAAGAAGACTCTGGTATTTCCAGGGTTATCGACGTGTTAAGTGGCGCGTCAGGCACAGCTGCAGACGGAACAGATTACCGCTCATGGTAGGGCGGCGGGCAAGGCAAGAGGGCCTGACCTACTTCTGGTTTCTGCTAGTCATTTTAGTGTTATCCCTGGGGATAGGGCAGTACCTTGATTTTCAGTCGAGTGTGGTGCGACGCTTGAAAGAAGCGGAATTGTTGCGGGTTGGAACACTTTATCAAGAGGCTATTGGCCAATATTACCTCAGTTCACCGAATGGGTTGTTCCAGTACCCGGAGCGTCTGGAGGATTTGTTACGCGATCCGCGACACGTAGTGGTACGACGTTACATTCGACACCTATATCCAGACCCCATGACTGGACAGCCCTTTAAGCTGATTGTGTTTCAGCGTGGAGGTATTTCTGGTGTGCGGAGCTCGTCCGCGTCTCAGCCTATAGGAACTCATCCTCCGGAGAGTGTTTCTATAGGGTTATCAGTGGGCTATGAATCTTGGGAGTTTGTTTATTCAAGTCCATGAAGGCCACGGTTTACGTACGAGACGAAAGCGAATTGAGAGCCTTATCACGCAGATGAAAAAATATTTAAGTGGAGACTGGCAAAATGCTACTTCTTCCCTAAGCTCACATTCACATGCCGTTCGGCAACCACAAAACTGATTGCCATGGATGGTTCGCCTGTATCGCTGTAATGGGTACAACCCTTGCGAGGACAACATGGACGTTGAGCAGAATAAAGAAACGCTATTCTCGATGAGGCCTTTATCGTGGCGTTCGGCATTGTTCAGTTTTTTATTGATCTCATCCACCCCGACATGGGCGGGGGCAGCCAACTACACCTATGACCCCTTAGGGCGTATCACTCAAGTCGTCTATACCGATGGTATAACGACAACCACCATCACTTATCAATATGATGCGTTGGGCAACCGCACTTCAGTGGTTACCACTCGATCTCCCTGATGTAACCGTTAACGTTAACTACCGTGTGCAGTTAATCTCTGTGCGAGCGCTATTGACAGTGGCAGCGCCAGAGCTTTTGCAGTCCGATAATATATCGGGAGGGGAGGAGTCTATGAAGTTTTTTTCGCTAAGCAAATTTTTTGCCGCGCTATGGATGGCGACGTTTGCTATTCCAGCCGTCGTCGCTGCACAGGGGAATGTGCACCTGATACCCGGAAAAACCGCCGTCAACTACGACACTCTCATTGGGGGTGTGCAGGATAAAGCCCTGAAAGGCAGGGGACCGATCGAGCTTAAACCGGCAGGGACCGCCCGTGCATTTATGGCACCGGTTTCAATTGATGAAGCAAAAGCAGTTCGCGCGACGAGAACGTTTCCTTCAAATTTAATACAAGGCGACAGTTCGAGCACCAACGGCAGTAATAAGCCAAAATCGATCAGCAGTGCGCAGCGTTCTCTTTCTTCGAGTTCTGCACCTGTTGGACCTGCGTCTATTACCGTTCTAGCGCGGGCACTGAACTACCATCCTGACAGAATTTATCAATATATTAGAAATAATATTGATTTTTACCCTGTGAATGGTGTGCAAAAAGGTGCCGTAGGTGCACTTCTGGACAACCAGGGCACAGCCTATGATCAAGCAGCGCTGATGGTTGAGTTGCTTCGTGCCTCCGGCTATAACGCTAATTATGTAGTCGGAGTTATCCATCTGACAGCAGCACAGCTTCGGGATTGGTGGGGGTTTGAGACTGATAATGTGTGTGCGGTAATCAATTTGTTAGGTCAGAGCCAAATTCCTTACGGTGACATAACTGCGACGGTTGGAGGTACTTGCCCTGGCTTGAATGCTGGATTGGCGGCGGTCTCTATTCAGCATGTGTGGGTGAAAACCAATATAGGAGGCACGGATTATGTGTTTGATCCTAGTTATAAACCACATGTTAAGAAGGTGGGGCTAGATTATTCGGCAGTCACTGGATATAACGCCGCCACTTTCTTGAGTAACGCCAAATCAGGCGCTACGATCAATGCTGATTTTGTACAGAATTTGAACCGTTCAAATATCACTAGCGGTCTAACCTCGGCGGCATCAAATTTAGCGGCTTGGCTAAGGGTGAACAAACCTACGGCGACCATGGATGATGTAATAGGTGGGTGGACGATTGAGCCTTACTTGGGGCAAACACAACGTCAGAGTTCACTTCCCTATCAGGATCCCGCATACGGTATCAGTGAAGGGACTTTTCTCGAGCCGGCTTCGAAACCGACGCTTAGATTACGTTATCAGGGCATCGATAAGACTTTTACGTCTGACGCTATTTATGGACGTCGTCTGAGTATTTCCTATAACTCAAACAATCAGCCTGAACTCAAGCTGGATGGCGTTATTCTGGCGACGGGAAGTGCTGTTGCTGTTGGCGCGGACAGCTCTATTACAATGACAATTGTGCATAATGCTTTTACAGATCCCAAAGCGAATCAGGAGTTTTCTCAAAATATAAAAGGGGGAGGGACATATATAATCAATAATGGTTGGGGGCCAACGGGGCGAGGGTTGGCGCAATTCCATCTTGCTAACTTAGAGACGCTGAGAGCTACAGGTGCTGCGGAAACAACCGAGCCTGTGTTAGGTACAAGCCTTGCCGTGCTAGGTGCACAGTGGTTGGGACAAACGCAAGAGCTGGATAGTATCAGCGGCCGTATCAGTGGCTCGCTGATGTTTCATTACCACCAAACCGGTATTGCCGGCTACTATAAGTCGTCTTATGTTGATTTGCCAGGTGGTATCGTCGCGTTGGTTAACGCGGCGGGGAACACTTTAAAGGAAAACGCTGCTTTTCGTAGCTCTGTGGGGCACTCGAGTGCATTTGAGTCGACAACCGTACAGCAAGTGACAGGTGTTAAAGCCGTGTCAACAGTGAGCCTGCTGGATAAAGCGTCGGTCGCGGGTATGAAAATTTTCAGCGCGAAAACGAGCAATTATCTCAGTCAGGTTAAGCCCAATTTAACCGGCTGTAGCGCTTATTACACTGCTTTAGAGTCAGTTATTAACCCGGGAGGGAGGGTAATATTGCCAGCTTCCTGCACCCAAATTGAGGGTGGTTGGACCGGGTTTGGCTATTTTACGTTTACCAATGCAGTGACACCCTTGATGGGAGCCATGATTAGCGGTGGGTATGCCGGGGGGTACAGCAGTTTCCCTCAATCAGTAGGGTTAATGGTTGCAAGCGCAGAAACCAACACTAAAAGCCCAAATTCTTGGACGCAGTTCTTCGGTAGCGCCTGGAGTGATCCTGTCGACATGGTTAACGGAAATTTTCTATACGAACATGCTGACATGAAAGCAGGCGTCGGAGAGTTTCCAGCCAGCTTAGGTTTGCAACGCGTCTACAGTTCAGGCTTACGCTATCGGGATGGTTCGCTGGGTAAAGGCTGGGCCCATAATTTTAATAGTAGTGTTCGCGTGGGGTCAGATGGTTACCAAGGGCTGGGCGAAGATTCTGCGCTCGATGCCGTTAACGCGTTAGTTGCAATACGGGCAACCTACGATCTATTTATGGATATCAGTGATTCTACTGAGAGTTATGTGATTTCAGCGATAAGTCAAAATTGGTTGGGTGAACAGATAGTCAATAACACCGTGGTTGTCGGGCAAGGGCTCAACGGTATGGTCTTTGTAAAACTGCCTGACGGAAGTTATAACCCTCCACCAGGGAACTCAGCGCGCCTTATTAAGAACTCGGATGGAACCTATGCGCTGGAAGAGTTGAACCGCGCGAAGAAGTGGTTTGATCTAAGTGGCAAAATTACTCGTTATGATGATCCCAGTGGTATCCAAGTCAAGTTTACCTATTCGGGAGATAATCTGGCTTTAGTGGAAAATAGTTTGGGACGAACACTAAATTTTTCTTACACCAATAATCGAATTGCTCAGGTGACTGACGGCGCTGGAGGACGCGCTATCAAGTACCTGTACGATGCCAATGGTAATTTAACGTCTTCCACTGATGCGACAAATCAAACGACGACTTTTCAATACGATCTACCGGGCCGGATGACCAAGCATTTTTCGCCAGCGGCGCCGAGCGTCGCTGTTGTGACTAACGTATATGACAGTTTTAATAGGGTCGAAACCCAGACCAACGCAAAGGGGCAGCTCTATAACTATTTATTTGCGGGCTTTCGGACGTCTGAGATAGGGCCTGATGGCGTTACGCGCGTTAACTATATTAATGGCGCTGGTAAAACGTTGCAGTTTGGAGATCCCATGAGCCGCTGGACGGTATATGAGTACGATGGCCTGCAGCGTGTTATTAGGGCGGTGGAACCTGAAGGTAACGCCACTGAATATACATATGATGATGCGACCTGTGCGTCGATAGATAAACGCTGCACTCACAACCTGAGTTCAGTAAAAAAAGTGGCAAAGCAGGGGTCGGGTGTACCAACGCAAACAATCGCGTATACCTATGAAAGCGCCTTTAATAAGGTTGCCACGGTTACGGATGCGCTCGGTAATACTACGGTGACTACATATACGTCGCAAGGTTATATTAATCAGGTAACACAACCTCAAGATAGTCTTGGTGTCGCTCCGCAAACCTCATACGGTTATAGTGTTTTCAGTCGGAGTGGCTGGAATAATTTTTACTTGCCATCGAGTCAAACTGTTAAAATTGATTCGGGCAGGTCGGTTGTCAATACGATTGTCTATAATGCGTCCAATAAGTACGTGCCCAGTGCTCGCGTGGTGGACAGTGGCTCTGGGCGGCTTAACCTTACAAGTACTCTCACTTACGATGCGGTGGGCAATCTGACGAGTGTTGATGGACCAAGGACTGACGTTGTAGACACTACTGACTTCGTATTCGATGCGGAACGACGTGGCATCACCACTATTAATGCTGTCGGCAAACAAAGTATTACTGGCTACGATGCGGAAGGTCGGATAGTGAGGGCTGCTTCACAGTTTGGCAGCCAATGGCTAGTTAAATGCAGCACATACAGTGTCACTGGAAAAGTCGTTCGTGAGTGGGGGCCTGCTTTGACAGCTGCTTCTTCGACGTGCCCGGCACAAGCTTCTCCAGTCGCGATCACTGATACGGCGTACGACAATTTGGATCGTGCAGTGACCTCAACAATTTACTTGCCGGCGAGTGAAGGGGGGAACCGCATCACCCAGACCGTCTATAATCTGGATGATACAGTGCAAAAAATTAAAAAGGCGGTAGGCACAGCACAGCTGCAAGACTATGCAACGTACACCTATAATAATAATGGAAAGCTGTTCACTAGCCAGGATGCTCGTGGTTACTTGACGGTTCGTGAGTTAGATGGTTTAGATCGATTGTTGCGATTGTATTACCCTTTGCCCGATACCGTAGGCCAGGGTAATGCGAACGACTTTGAGCAGTTTGAATACGATGCTAACGACAACGTGATCTTCCATCGGCTACGCTCGGGAGAGGTCATGGGGAACACCTGGGATAAGCTGAATAGGCTTACGTCACGTTATTATTTTGATAGCGGTGATAATGTAAATTTTGCCTACGATCTTCGAGGGCTTAAGACTCAAAGTAATTTTGCCGATTCTAGTTATAATATCAACAATGCTTGGGACAATGCTGGGCGTCTTACTTCAAGCAATGCGGGTGGCAAACTCGTCAAATACCAGTATGATGCGGCGGATAATCGTATCGCCTTGACGTGGCCGGATAATGTCTATGTCCAAAGCGCTTATGATAGTTTGAATCGACTTACGTCGATTAAGGAGAATAATGTTACTGCGCTTGTTAACTATGTGTATGACGATTTGAATCGGCGTGCCACGGTGACGCAAGGTAATGGGACTAGCACGGGATATGCTTTCGATAATCAGGGTAGGTTAAGCAGCCTGGAGCATTTTTTGGCAGGTACTGCGCAGGACGTTAAATATACCTATGCTAGGAACCAAGTGGGTGATTTAGCGCAGGTGTCGACAACTAATAATTTATATCAATGGGACGGTGCGCAGTCAGGTATTAATAGCTATACTGCTAACGGGCGTAACCAGTACCTCAGCGCGGCAGGTGTTACTCCAAGTTATGATGGTAATGCCAATTTGTCCAATGATGGTGTATTTTCTTATCAGTATGATCGTGAAAATCGACTTCGTAGCGCCACTCAGGGTAGTGTAGTCAATACGCTAAGTTATGATGCTGAAGGACGCATGCGCCGTACATCATTGGGCGGTATTCAAATTGACCTACTGTATGACGGTGAGCGCCTGATTGGCGAGTATGACAGCACGGGAACACTGCTTAAACGTTATGTTCATGGCTCAGGTGCTGACGAGGTGCTAGTCGTTTACGACGGCGCAGCCCTTACCAACAAAAATTGGCTCTATTCTGATCATCAAGGTAGCGTTGTGGCGTTGGCTAATACCACAGGTACTAGCACTTCTGTGTATGCATATGGCCCATTTGGCGAGCCGAATACTACCGCGGGTGTGCGCTTTCGCTATACCGGGCAACAGTTTCTACCTCAACTCAATCTCTATTACTATAAGGCAAGGTTCTATTCGGCAACCTTGGGGCGTTTTTTACAAACTGATCCTATAGGGTATTCCGATGATATGAACCTATACGCTTATGCCGGTAATAACGCTCTGAATTTCAATGATTCCTCGGGCTTGTTTAAATCGCAGTTGAATAATTTGTCGGCCAAACTGGGGGCGTATGGGGACTCTGCCTATAACTCCAATTTTTCACTCTCTATCGAAGCGTATCGCGTTGTCGGTGGTGGTATATCACTAAGCTGGTCTAAAGGTGCTCTTGAGGTCACGGGGAAGTTTGGATTAGGCCTGGGGGCTGGATTTACTTATGATCCAAAAGGGACCCCTTCTCTCCATACGTCGTCGTCTGGATCTGGGTATATCGCCAGGACAACGGTCGAAGGTGGCGTGGCGATAGGCGTCGGCCCTCTAGCAGCAGGCATTTCCTACAAGGGGGCGACAGGTAACGCCATCACGAACAAAGTGGGTGGTGGCTTTGGGAGCCCATCGGTCGTATTTTCTATTGATCCTAACGCAGTGAATTGGGGTGGACGTTGGGGTACTAATATCAACGTAGAATTTGGTGGATATAACCATTTTTAGGGAATGGATATGCGTAGTTTAAAACGCCCGAGATTCAAAAAATCAGGCCTCTAATTGCGATAGTGTTGATCGTCGTTATCGCAGGATTTGTGCTGAGGTACTACGAGGCAAAGGATGAGGCTAATATTGCGTTTCAAGAGTATTTACGCTCAAACCAACAGATCGCTACTCAGATAGGCAATGTCGCTTCCTTAACATTGCTGAAGCGGTTCACATATTATAAAAGTGACACTGAGCCAGGTTTTCATCAGTACCTTTACTTGGTCAAAGGCGAGCACGGGAGCATGACTGTAGAAGTCAGAAGGATCGAGGGAAGTTCACATATTGTGATCAGTGATATACAGCAGTAGCAGTGCTGTTGAGGGCAGTAAAGAAGCTGAATTAATACCTGTTATGATTCTGGATTGGCAGTAAACACAGGTCTTGGCTTGCCAACCATCTTTGAGGGGGCGGACAGATTGGACGCTATTGCTTTGCGTACCGGTCTTTGCCGGATGGGTGAGCGCGTGTTTTCGATGCCCACTCTCCCCGGAATTAGCCCGGTAGTTGAGATGGGGCGACTTGGCTCTAATTTTGTTGAGCATTGAATGACTGCTTTTGGCCGGTGACTGCCAGTCGCGAACGGCAGTCACCGGCCAAAAGCGGACCATCAGCCCTAATGGCAACTGGCAAAAATGGAGTTATGGTTCGCCTACGAAAAGAGGGACATTCAGAGCTCCTGCTTTTTAGGTTAAATTGGCCTCAATACATGAACGGCAGGAGTTGGAAGCAGTATGAAGGACTCATATAAACAGATCGTAGCCCTGAGCAAAGGATCAGTACGAACACTTCTCGACGAAAAGAAGGTTCTCATGTCCTACCTGTATAGCCAGGCGCTTACGCACTGTATAGAACATTCGGAAAAGCATGGTGATTACAGCCTTCTTGGTGCATTGGTGAACGTATTCGACGGTCGTGACTTTAAGCTGTTCGTTTCAGCATGGATCTGTGAACGCCTTGGGCTGACAAGCAAAATGGGGCCGGTGGGGGCCGTATTCGCAAGGAGCGGGAAACCTCCAAATACGCATATGAGCTTTAAGGTAAGTGTGGAAGAGTTCGCCGGAGCGAAATTTAAGGCAAAAGTACCGGTGAAGCCTGTTTCTACGAAGGAGAGGAAGGCGCCAAAGCGTGTTGATATGCTCGACTCATGGGCGCGCCTGCCGGGTAGCTTCGGGCATGGGAAGCGATGAGCCAGCAGAATTCGTTTTGCTCACTCACGCCATCCGTAACGCTTTGCCTAACGCATTCGGCGGTCCATTTTGATGCGAGAATGAACCTATTGGTGGAGAGTAGATGAGTACAACGACGGCCCTACAACTTCTAAAATCGGCGGAGCAAATACTTGAAGGTCTTCGAAGCCTTATTATTCGTGCTCGGCCCCCATTGGTTTCACCAGATCGTTTGCGGGTCAGCCTTGTACTAACCATTGCTGAGCAGTTTGAGGCAATGTTGCATTTGGCTAATGCCGATATGAGTACGCACGCAGCCACTCATGTGAGGTCAATGATCGAGGCACTCGTAGCTATGAAGATGCTTGAGACGAGTAACACCTATATTGACCAGATGCGATATGAAAAATTAAAAGGTGAGCGACGTGTCTACAAGGGGATAATTGCTGACCCTCATATTCCTGAATAATTGAAAATTTCAATAAAAGAAATGGACGATATCTGTCATTCCGAGTGTGAGGTTTTTCGTGCTGCCGGCCTCAAGCCCAAGAAAATAAGCGACGATATTGGTGCTGCCGGGTTAGGTCATTTAGTTGGACCTTATTCGAGGCTTCGTGCTTTCTCACATAACGATCTAGCCGTGCTAGCATTCCGACATCAGAATGAAACGAATATGGTCTATAAACAGGCTGATTCACCTAAGTTTGTAGAAACGATCATTTCCACCTCGTTGATGGTACTGATGGATGCAACTGATAAATTTGGCAGGCTTGCCAAATTTCCTGACAACCACTTCCATACAGTTTTTGCGGAGATGAATGCGAAGTGGGTTGATGTTCTTTCACGACGCGTGGGGTGAAGTTCTGGGTTGCGTGGTTATTTTGAATCACCCCCTAATTTCCTGGAGGCATCCGACTGGCTCCTTTTGGCTGATAAGGGGCAGCAATCGTTTCAATCATCGGCCTGGCTCATGCGTCGTTTGCGTCTGACTTGACCCTACGCATGCTCAACGAATGTGACCATCACCGAGACGGGGATAACGGGCTGATCGCGCGACTGGCCTGTCAGGCGTACGTAAGAGCGTTGATGCTGTAACCTACATGTCCGCAGAGCATCTGAAATAAAGCTAGTCTAGAAAAACTGTGCTCATGCTTTTTCTCTTTCTTGAGTTGAACAAATCAAATATGGTCTTGTTGGCCTCAATAAATCTTGTTTTCCATTGCTGAATGGTATTGTCGTTTGATTTGTGGACGTAAAAATTTATCAGGCAGTTATGAAGGTAATGGAGAGACGTTAAGTACTCGTTTATTGCATCCATCAGTTTGACGTGCTCGACGGCTGAGTCCTGGCTCAATGAAGCCCCCCAAAAGCCAAGCTCGCTATTAACGGAAGTAAGAGATTGGGAATAGAGTTTCAGTTCGTTGTTCTTATCAACTACTTTCTCTAAATTAGACTTTGCTTGAGAATCACTAGGCACCAGCATACCAGCTTCCGGGACAAGATTGAACAGCAGATTTGCTATTTGCACTGTGGTTGATTCGATCTGAACAAGTGTTGAAATATATAGCTTCTTTGTTGAGTATGCGTCTTCTCTAATCTTTTGTTTGTGCCATCCTATATATGTGACGACAGCTAGAATGAGAGCTACTACCGTAGCGACTCCGGAAAGGGCCTCAGCCCAACCTGAAGGACTTAACAAACCTTTTGCTACTAGTCCGAAAAATAAACCAGTCGCGAACGAGCACGCTATCAGGATAGGTAGGACAAAACGGCGATTCGAAATAGCGGCCATGCTTCACCAAAGATCTAGGAGTCAGATCCATTGTGGATCATCAAGTGATTGTTTGGGAGGCCTTATAGGTTTTTTGCAGGGTAGATGCGAATCGCCCGTAATTTCCCAGATGCCTTCGACTGGCTCCTTTTGGCCGGAAGCTGCCCTTCACGAAAGACAGCTTCCGGCCAGGAGCAGGCACTCACTTCCATGAGAAAGAGCCAAGCTGCAGACGGGGCAGCCCTTCTTGGCTCTGAACATGACCCGTTGGCGTTACACAGTTTTCTAGGTGGAAACGATCATTTAGTAATTCTCTCATGAGCTTGCCTGCTATCGCTCGGCGCTTGGACGCGTTCTTCAAGACTGTAATCTCGTATCACGGGAGCAGTGCGCGATGCGTAGTTACTGAAAACCTCCTTACGACCGACTAATTGGGCGGCACGATGCATCTCAAGGCCGCGCCACCGCTTGATAGCCTCTTCGTCACGCCAAAACGACAACGATAGTACCTTCCCTGGTTCACTCAGGCTTTGGAAACGCTCTACGGAGATGAAACCATCCACCTCTGTCAGCAAAGGTTTCAGTCCAGCGGCAAGGTCAAGATAACGATGCGCCCTAGGCTGAGTGAGTATACCGGTAAGAAGATTCGAGCTAGCCCGATATCAGTCATGGAAATGGTTGCAAGGGCCATAGGCGAGACAATCCAGGTTCATGGAGTAGAAGCTGCACGTAGACTGGGAATCAGCACCCAGATGCAGGTTCTACCGACTTACTACACCAGCGGGTCGACACGAGAAATCAAAATAGGCAACGCGGTAGTTCGGTTGCGTCATTCGTCTTGGCAACGACTCCAGCAAGCAGGGACGCCAGTAGGCTTAGCCTTGATTGCGCTGCTGTATCTCGGGAAAGAAGGCGTGAATGAGCAAGCCATCAGTAAGGTCCTCAGCTCGCTTAGCGCCGAGGAATTGAGCAAGCTCATGGCTTGTAAGATGCCCATGTGGGCTCGAAAGGCATTGGCCTGTTTTGCTCAGGAATGATTAGCTAGCGTGTGCAGGTGTTATAAATCGCTCCGGGTTTCATAGACACCTCTTTGCCATAAAGTATCTCGTGCGTATGGGGTTCAACAAAAACCGATGATTCATGTTGCCGGACGCCATGTGAGCCGTTAAATCCCTGGCGATCTTGGGTGACGCATCCGAATATCCCTAAGGGGAGGCTGATCGCCAAGAGGTCTTGGAGCGGGCGCATTCAAGGCACACAATATCAAGCATGGTTTCGTCGCTGAATCAGAGTTACAGAGTCCCGCCAGCCGCAGCCCGTACGTGAAGGCCTTACCTTTTTAGGTCTCGCTCATCAGAAAATAAAATTTCATACGGTTTCAGATGCAAGTCAGCATCGCTCCTCAGTGAATAATTCATTCCGTTTTCGACCTGATAGACGATGAAGCGCGAGCCATCTCGTGGGTCAGCAGCGATCCTCACCATAGTAAGTGGTTCCATGAGCCACGTAGATTGGCCATTCACGTGAGGAGGCGTTACTAGATGAACCTGCTCGACCCGCACACGGTTCGATTGGGCATCGATGAACTGTTTCAGCTCGTGAGCGTGGTAGATCATAAGCATGCTGGCATAGTTCTCCCGGCCGGACCTGCGGCTTACCTGAAGATATATCCAAGGGAGCAGCAACTCTTGCTCAACGAAACTCCAAACCTTCTGGACGGTGTGTGATTTTTTGGTGTCGGGCGCGTCGAAGGTGATCTCTGCCCCTGGGTAAGTAGTAAACATGGCACGCCCCTCAAAAATGAACACTATAGATTGTAGCTCTATAGGACTCCATAGCGCCTCATCGTTCCTTTTGCGAGATCAGCAAATTGGAACTCAACATTGCGTTCGGCTTGGCGCTGAAACAGATTCGAAACGGCAGAAATCTCACCCAGGAAGATTTCGCTATGGTGAGCAGCCGCACATATCTGAGCACGCTGGAGCGCGGCCTTAAGAGCCCAACCCTTGAGAAAATTGATCAGATTGCAGGGGTTTTGGGCGTCCACCCGCTGACAATTCTTTTGGCCACGTACGCTGACAAAGAGAGTCCCGATAACGTCGAGCTTCTGCTTCAAAAAATTGGGGACGAGACGAGAACTCTCACACTAGTTAGCCGAGCAAAAGATTAGAGGGGGAGGGGGGCATTAGTTATGCGACACCACGCCATCCCGCACTCGGACGCCACCGACGCGCTCAAGTGAGCCGAGTTTCTCGCATAACGCACAGTGCGTCGGTTCATTGGTAAATCCCCAGAGCGACTCGCTCTAGATAGTCCTCAACTACTTTAAACCCCAGCGGGTTGTCGACCATATCAAGAGGGACATTGCCTGCTAAGTTCCTGCAGGGCTTTTCAAGCCATTCTTCAGCGAGCTGCAAATTGCCAAAGACGGTCGTTGCGTGGTCGAGAACTCTGGCGAACTGAAAGGCCACAGCGCTCTGGGAAGCACTAAGCCGAGAAGCTACCTCATTTTTTTCCCAATGTTTTTCTCCGACGGACGCTCCGTAGATTCGCTCAATAATCTCTGATGACGAGTAAAGCCTAGAAATCGAGACCATGGCCCGGACATCTTGCAGCGTGAAACCGTCCTTCGCGAGCATGAAAATCCGGAGATCGCTTAGCTGATCAATTCTGTTTTGAGTAAGATAATCTGTTGCCTTGGCAGACATAAGAGGTGATTTAGGCATTTGAGGCCGACTAGAAACCATAAGGATCACTCTGAATCGGGGGTGGACCTATCAAGGCTAGCTCGATTATGTACTGAATGGGATGCATGCGTGCAATCTAGAAGAAACATACATCCGACAGCGTAGCTTCAAACTGGGAGCTGCAACGCTCAGCGGCATTTCGCCTGCCGGGAGAAATGGAAAAGGAAGCGTGCAGAACCAATCACCAGAGTCACGAATTTGAACAAATTTTTACCCCCACAGTTTCAAATTTTCGAACACAAAGGCAGCAATAGGGATATTCAGACTCGGAAAGTTTCAAAATCGCGCAGTCGCAGGACTCTCAACAGACGCCACCCGCACATTCAACTGAAGTCTAACGATTAAATATCCGCCATTTACGTCGCTATCTACGATTAGTACATCAATTGTGTCCCTTCATGGCTAGAAGTCTACGAAAAGCGTCGGTAGCAGGTGTTTAGAGGTTCCAAAATGGCCAAAAAGTCCAAAAAATCTGTCGGTGCGGGATTCATGATCGAGGCTGGCGGGAGAATGGGCAACCCCTGACTTTGGAGTGATCGTGATGCCTGTTTCTACCGTGGCTGCGTTGCAAATCGGTTCCTTGCCCGGCGGCAAGGCTGAAACCCTGGCGCAAATACTGGGTTATGAAGACGAAATTGCCCGTAGCGGTGCGCAATTGGTGGTCATGCCGGAGGCGTTGCTCGGTGGCTATCCCAAGGGCGAAGGGTTCGGCACGCAATTGGGTTACCGCCTGCCGGAAGGGCGTGAAGCCTTTGCCCGCTATTTTGCCAATGCTATCGATGTGCCAGGCCCTGAAACACAGGCGCTGGCCGGGCTGTCGGCACGCACCGGCGCCAGCCTGGTTCTGGGTGTGATCGAGCGCAGCGGTAGCACGCTGTATTGCACCGTGCTGTATTTCGAACCGACGGTTGGGCTGGTGGCCAAGCACCGCAAATTAATGCCGACCGGTACCGAACGGCTGATCTGGGGCAAGGGCGACGGCTCGACCCTGCCGGTGATCGATACGGCTGTGGGACGTGTCGGCGGCGCGGTGTGCTGGGAAAACATGATGCCGTTGCTGCGCACGGCGATGTACGCCAAGGGCGTGGAGGTGTGGTGCGCGCCGACGGTTGATGAGCGCGAGATGTGGCAGGTGAGCATGCGCCATGTGGCCCATGAAGGGCGCTGTTTTGTGGTGAGTGCGTGCCAGGTGCAGGCGTCGCCCGAGGCGTTGGGCATCGAGGTTGCCAACTGGCCGGCTGAGCGACCGTTGATCGCAGGGGGCAGTGTGATCGTCGGCCCCATGGGCGACATTCTGGCGGGGCCGTTGCTGGGGGAAGTCGGGCTGCTGACGGCGCAAATCAACACGGAGGATTTGGTGCGTGCGCGGTATGACTATGACGTGGTGGGGCATTACGCCCGGCCGGATGTATTCGAGTTGGTGGTGGATGAGCGTGCCAGGCCAGGCGTGCGCTACATCACCGACTAAAACACTACTGTGGCTCGCCACAACCACAGGTCAGCAATGTTAGTTGCATGGCGTTTACCAGGTAGCGGTATTCGGCAGGTCCAGTGTGCCACGGTCGACAAAACGCATCGTGCCAAACAGCCCACCGGCCAGCTTGCCCCGCAGCACATAGGGCAGATTGTTCAAACTCTGGGTCTGGCTCAGGCCCAGGGTCTGGCGCAACACCGAAAACGCCGAAACACTCACCGGCACCATCAGAACGGTCTCGGAAAAGCGAGGGATGGAACCGCGTTGATCACTCACCCCCGACGCCAGCGGCCGGCCATTGACCTCCAGGTCCAGGGCGACGCCGTTGTAGTCGATCGCCGTTTCATTGGGGTTCTGTACCCGCAGTTTCACGGCGAAACGCACTTCCAGGTCCTGGCTTTGCAGGGGCTCGATGCCCACCACGTTGATGTTTACCGGGTCGCGGTTGGGGAACAGCGCGCAGGCGCTCAGGGTCAGCAGCAACAGCGATAGAACCATGAGCTTGCGCATATAACAGTGCTCCTATTTCGTGACGTCCGGGTCCTGCATCACTTTGAGGGTCGAGGACTCCGGATCAAATTCATCTTCTTCCAGCTCTATGAACTCTTCCGGCAGGAAAATGTTCAGCAGGATTGCACAGAAAGCCCCCACGGTGATCGGCGACTCGAAGATGTTGTGCAGCGCCTTGGGCAGGTCGCGCAGCACTTCCGGCACGGCGGCAACGCCCAGGCCCATGCCCAGGGAGATCGCCACGATCAGCACGTTGCGTCGATGCAGGCCGGCTTCGGCGAGGATCTTGATGCCTGCGACGGCCACGGTGCCGAACATGATCAGGGTCGCGCCACCCAGTACCGGCTTGGGCATCAGTTGCAACACCGCGCCGATCATCGGGAACAACCCCAGCAGCACCAAGAGGCCTGCGATGAAGTACGCCACGTAGCGGCTGGCCACGCCGGTCAACTGGATCACGCCGTTGTTCTGGGCAAAAGTCACCATTGGCAGGCTGTTGAAAGTGGCCGCCATCGCTGAGTTGAGGCCGTCGGCGAGCAGGCCCGACTTGATGCGCTTGATATACAGCGGGCCCTTGACCGGCTGCTGGGAAATCATCGAGTTGGCGGTCAAGTCACCGGCCGCTTCCAACGGCGAAATCAGGAAGATCACCGCCACCGGGATAAACGCCACCCAGTCGAACGAAAACCCGTATTTGAACGGCACCGGCACGCTGATCAACGGCACGTGCGGCAACGCCGCCATGTCTACGCGGCCGATCATCCAGGCCACCACAAAGCCCAGGGTCAAGCCGATGACGATGGAGCCCAGGCGCAGGAAAGGGTTGCTGAAGCGGTTGAGGACGACGATGGTCAGCAGCACCAAGGCCGCGAGGCCCATGTTGGCGGCCGCGCCGAGGTCCTGGGCGCCATAGCCGCCGGCCATGTCGGTGACCGCGACCTTGATCAGTGACAAGCCCATCAGGGTAATGATGGTGCCGGTGACCACCGGGGTGATCAGCATGCGCAGCTTGCCGATGAACTGGCTCAGCACCACCTCGATAAACGCGGCGAAAAAGCAGATACCAAAGATCGTCGAGAGAATCTCATCGGTGCCGCCACCACGCGCCTTGACCATGAAACCCGCGCTGAGGATCACGCTGATAAACGAAAAACTGGTGCCCTGCAGGCACAACAGCCCGGAACCGATCGGGCCGAACTTGCGTGCCTGCACAAAGGTGCCGAGCCCCGACACAAACAGCGCCATGCTCACCAGATACGGCACTTCGCTTTCCAGGCCCAGCACGCCGCCGACGATCAGCGTGGGCGTGATGATCCCGACAAAACTCGCCAGCACATGCTGCAGCGCGGCAAAAATCGCGGCGGTGAAGTGGGGGCGGTCTTCCAGGCCGTAGATCAGGTCGGATTTATAGCGCGGGCGGGGGGCTTGAGCGTCAGACAAAATACGGGCTCGGGTCAGAAAATGGAGGCGCAGGATGCCAGAAACTGCCGGTCGTCAGAAGTGTAAAAAAATATTTATGGAGGACCTGTGGGAAACCCCAGGCCCTGCCGATATCGAGGATAGGCCCACATACCAACGATAACAGTGGTGACCAAAGGTCAGAACGGCGCGTTGACGCCGACTGATCGTTTCGCGGCAGGGACGCTCGCAAACACTACTTCTGAGAGCTCCCCCTATGTCCCTCCGTCAACTGAATATTGCCCCACGAGCGTTTCTCGGTTTCGCGTTCATTGCATTGTTAGTGATTCTATTGGGGGTGTTTGCGGTCAACCGTATGACGCAGATCCGGCAGTCTTCGGTGGACATGAGTGCCAACCAGGTGCCCAGCGTGACGTCGCTGGGCGTTATCACGGAAAACGTACTGCGCCTGCGTATCCTGTCGTTCCGTGTGTTGATCAACCGTGAGCCTGCCAGCCTGCAAGAAGCCGAAACGCGCATGGGCGTGCTCGCCGACAAGGTCAAGACGGCCCAGGCCACGTACGCTGCGCTGCCGGCCGGCCCGGAGGAGACTGCGCTTTACAAGACGTTTGTGGTCACCCTGGACAACTACTTCAAGGCTCAGGCCGACATGCTGGCACTGTCCAGGCAGGGCAACCTGGATGGCATGCGTGCCTTGATCAACACGCGCATCAAGGACGGCACTGACCAGATGGGCGAGCAGTTGAATAAGCTCATCGCCATCAACGCGGCGGATGCCAAGACCGCCGACGCTGAAGCCGGGCAAAGTTACGACGGCGCCATCACGGGCGTGATTGCGGTCTCTGTCGCTGCCGCGCTGCTGACCGTGCTGTTGGCGTGGTTGTTGACGCGCAGCATCGTCACGCCGCTGCGCAAAGCCGTGGAAGTCGCAGAAACCATCGCCAGCGGTAACCTGAGCAAAACTATCGAAGACGACGGCAAGGACGAACCCGCCCGCCTGCTCGGCGCCCTGGCCGCGATGCAGGCCAACCTGCGCCAGACCATCCAGCACATCGCCGGCTCCGCGACGCAGCTGGCTTCGGCGGCGGAAGAGTTAAGCGCGGTCACCGAAGAAGCTTCCAAAGGCTTGCAACAACAGAACAACGAAATCGACCAGGCCGCTACGGCGGTCAACGAGATGACGGCGGCGGTGGAAGAAGTGGCGCGCAACGCGGTCTCCACCTCTGAGGCCTCGACCCAGTCCAACCAGGCCGCCCGCGAAGGCCGCGACCGCGTGGTGGAAACCGTCGGTGCGATTCAGACCATGACGCAGGACGTACAAAACACCGCCGCGATGATCGAAGGCCTGGCCACCCAAGGCCGCGATATCGGCAAAGTGCTGGACGTGATTCGCGCGATTGCCGAACAGACCAACCTGCTGGCGCTCAACGCCGCCATCGAGGCGGCGCGTGCCGGTGAAGCCGGGCGTGGCTTTGCGGTGGTGGCCGATGAGGTGCGTGCGCTGGCCCATCGCACCGCGCAGTCGACCCAGGAGATCGAGAAAATGGTCGCCGGCATCCAGAACGGCACCGGTGAAGCCGTGCAATCGATGCAGCAGAGCAACCAGCGCACCCAGGACACCCTGGAAATGGCCCGCGCCGCCGGGGTAGCCCTGGAGCAGATCACCCAATCCATCAGCCTGATCAACGAACGCAACCTCGTCATCGCCAGCGCCTCGGAAGAACAGGCCCAAGTCTCCCGCGAAGTGGACCGCAACCTCGTCAACATCCGCGACCTGGCGACCCAGTCGGCGGCGGGTGCCAACCAGACCAGCGCGGCCAGCCATGAACTGTCGCGCCTGGCGGTGGATTTGAATGGGATGGTGGCGCGGTTCGTTATCTGAATGCGTCAGGAACCTGCACTTTGTGGTGAGCGGGCTTGCCCCGCGCGAGGCAAGCTCGCTCACCACAGTAGAATCAGTGTTTCCAGGCGGCCGCATTCACCAAGTTTTTTGGTCGCTCACCTGCCAACGCCTGCAACAGATTATCCACCGCACATTTGGCCATGGCCTCCCGCGTCTCATGGGTGGCCGAACCGATATGCGGCGTCGCGACGACATTGTTCAAACGCAACAACGGCGAGCCGTGATCCAGCGGCTCCTTCTCAAACACATCCAACCCCGCCGCCCGAATGGTGCGTTGTTGCAGCGCTTCCACCAGCGCTGCTTCATCCACCACTTTGCCCCGCGAAATGTTGATGAAGATCGTCTCCGGCCCCATCAGCGCGAACTGTTCGGCGCCAATCAATTTCTCGGTTTCAGCGGTGAGCGGCAAGGTCAGGCAAACAAAGTCGGCCTGTTGCAGCAAGTCGTTCAGGCTGCGGAATTGTGCACCAAAACGCGCTTCCACTGCCGGCTTGGGCGAATGGCTGTGATAGATCACCGGCATGCCAAAGCCAAAATGCCCACGCTGGGCCAGCGCTTCGCCAATGCGGCCCATGCCGATGATGCCCAGGGTCTTGCCATGCACGTCGCTGCCGAAATGCGCCGGGCCGATGTTTTTGTTCCACTGGCCGGCACGCACCATGTCGGCCAGTTCCACCACACGCCGCGCGGTGGCGAGGATCAGCGCAAAACCGGTGTCGGCGGTGGTTTCAGTGAGTACGTCGGGGGTGTTGCTGAGCAGGATACCGCGCGCGGTCAGGTAGTCGATGTCATAGTTGTCGACGCCAACCGACACGCTGGCCACGGCTTGCAACTGCGGCGCCAGGTCGAGCAGCTTGGCGTCCAGGCGCAGGCTGGCGCCCAGCAGGCCGTGGGCGCCGGGCAGGGCGTCGCGCAGCTTGGCCACGCCAGTATCGTCGAGTGCTTCGATCAGCGTGACATCGGCCTGTTCATGCAGGCGGGCCATCAGCGGCGCAGAGAGTTTCTTGTACAACACGACAGACTTTTTCATGCGGTCTTTACCTTCAATTCCAGGTGGGGCACCGGCGTGCGATCACTTGCGCCGGGCTTGAGAAAAATCGTCAGCACCACTGACAGCAGCAACGCGCCGCTCATCAGCAAGTACGAAGCGCCGGGCGAACCGGTGCTGCTATTGAGGTAGCCCACCAGGTACGAGCCGCCGAATGAACCCAGGGCGCCCATGCTGTTTATCAGCGCCATGGCACCCCCGGCGACGTTGGCCGGTAGGATCTCCGGGACAATCGCAAAAAACGGACCGTAGGGCGCGTACATGCAGGCCCCGGCGATCACCAGTAAGGTGTAGGACCACCAGAAGTGTTCGGCACCGAGCATGTAGGACGCATAGAAAGCAATCGAGGCAATCAGCAACGGCGGCCACACGAAACGTTTGCGCTTTTGCAGCTTGTCCGAGCCCCAGGACACCACCAGCATGCCAATCACCGCCGCCAGGTAGGGCAGCGCCGACAACCAGCCGGCCTCGACCATGTCCATCTGCAAGCCTTGCTTGAGGATCGACGGCAGCCACAGCACAAAGCCGTACACGCCAATGCTCCAGCAGAAAAATTGCAGGGCCAGGATGATCACTTTGGGCGAACGGAACGCCTCGGCGTAGTTCTTCACCGCCTTGATCCCGACTTGCTCGGCGGCCAGCGCGGTTTCCAGATCCTGTTTCTCGGAGTCGCTCAGCCACTTGGCATCCTTTGGACGCTCATCGGCCAGCTTCCACCAGATAAACGCCCACAGCACCGCCGGCAGGCCTTCGATGATAAACATCCAGCGCCAGCTGAAATGCTGCACCAGGTAGCCCGACACCACCGACATCCACAGCATGGTCACCGGGTTGCCGAGGATCAGGAAGGTATTGGCGCGCGAGCGTTCGGCACGGGTGAACCAGTGGCACAGGTACACCAGCATCGCCGGCATCACGGCGGCTTCGACCACGCCGAGCATGAAGCGGATCACGATCAGCATGTAGGCGTTGGACACCACGCCGGTCAGGGTGGCGAGGCCGCCCCACAGGATCAGGCTGACGAAAATCAGCTTCTTGACGCTGCGCTTTTGCGCGTAGATCGCCCCCGGCACCTGGAAGAAAAAGTAACCGAGGAAAAACAGCGCGCCCAGCAATGACGACATGCCGGGGGTGATCATCAGGTCTTCGGCCATCCCGGAGGCAGCGGCGAAGCCGTAGTTGGCGCGGTCCAGGTACGCCAGGCTGTAGGTGATAAAAACGATGGGCATGATGTACCACCAACGGCGGGTGGCGAGTTTCACGGTGTCCATGGGGTTGCTCCTGAGCTTGTTGTAGTTGTGGCAACAGGTAGTGGGTTAGGCAACGGATCGAATGGGTAACTCTGAGCGGGCGGGCAGGCCTTCCATGTCGCCACGGCTTTGCACGGCGCGGCTGCCGATCCAGTTGCCGCGCTGTACCGCCTCGGGAAAGCTGAGGTTTTCCAGCAGGGCGCTGATCATGCCCACGGCAAAACCGTCACCGGCTCCGACCGTGTCCACGACTTTGTCCACGCGCACGGCGGCAACAAAGCCCTGGTCCAGGTGAGTGCGGTAGTAGGCGCCGTCCGGGCCGAGCTTGATTGCCACGGCTTCGGCGCCCTGGTCCAGATAGAACGCGGCAATATCGGCCGGGTCATCGAAACCGGTGAGCAGACGGCCTTCGCCCAGGCCCGGCAGAACCCAATCGGCGAGCCCTGCGAGGGCGTTGATTTCGCGGATCATCGTCTGTTGGTTGGCCCACAACGACGGGCGCAGGTTGGGGTCGAACGACACGCTGCGCCCAGCTTTGCGCATTTGCGTCATCAGCTCGACGGACAACTCGCGTGTGGCCTCGGACAACGCGGGCGGAATCCCGGTGGCATGCAGATGGCGGGCTTGCAGCAACGCAGGACTGATGGCCGCGATGGACAAGTGACTGGCCGCCGAGCCCTTGCGGAAGTACTCCACCTGGGGATCATCACCGGCTTCTTCGCGGGACTTGAATTGAAAACCGGTGGGATGCAGCGGGTCGACCGCCACATGCCGGCAATCCAGGCCTTCCTGGGTCAAGGTGTCGACCACAAAGCGCCCGAGGGAATCGTTGCCCACCCGACTCAACCACGCCACGTTGAAGCCCAGGCGCGATAGGCCGATGGCGACGTTACTGTCGGCCCCCGCGATGCGTTTATGGAACTGAGCCACCTGGGCCAAGTCGCCGGTTTGCTCGGCGACAAACATCGCCATGGTTTCACCAAACGAGAGGATATCGATCTCAGACATGAGCGTGCTCCGCATGAGGTTGGCCCAGCAGGGCGAGGGCGGTGACCTGCTGGGCGGTGATTGCGACCAGGTCATCGCCTTGCAGCGGAAATTCCACGGCCCGGCTAATACCTGGAGTCATGTGCTTGAGCAGTTGTTCCCACAAATGCAGGTCGGTGGCGCCAGGCGGCAGGGCGACCAGCTTGCCATCGGCGCGCCGGGCCACGGCCTTGCAGTGCAGGTAATCCACATGCCGGCCCAGCAGGCGTGCGGCGGTGAGGGCGGACTGGTCCTGCCACTGCCAGTTGCCGATATCGAAGGTCATCTTGACCGGCAGGCCCAGGCGTTCCACTTCGGTGAAGAAACGCTGTATCGGTTCGATGCGGCCGCCATGCAGGGTCTGATCGTTCTCTACCAGCAGCCGAACCGAGTGGCGGTTGAGCAGGGCGTGCAGGCTTTCCAGGTCGTTGGTGTCGGTGAAGTAACCGAGGGAGACTTTCAGCCAGCGTGAACCGAACGCCTGCGCCCTATCCAGGGTGGCCGCGAGTTCAGCATTCGCTTGGGCGCGGCCGGCGACCCACAGTTCCAGGGGCGATGAGAACACCGATTCCAGGTGCTGTTGCGCCGCGGCCTGGGCCAGTTCGGTGGGCTGTTCGTCGGTTAAAAGCTCTTCGCGCCATTCGATGCGCTGGGCGCCGGCGGCGGCTAGGACCTTGACGAAACTCAATTGCCCCTGCTGGCGTACCAAGTCGGCGCCGTAGCTGGAAAGGCTGATGGAGACGGGGTATTTATGCATTGTTGTTTACCTCTGAAACCGGTTTCATTTTTAAGCGAAAATCAAAGCTGTGGGAGCTGTGTTGAGCCTCGGATAATCAGTTGGGGCAAGAAATCCAGGGTACGCGTCGGCTCGGTGTCGCCGCGCAAGCGCTTGAGCAGGCAGTCGAACGCCGAGGCGCCAATGGCGTCGGTGGGTTGGGCGAGGGCGGTGATGCCGCTGCCCACCAATGGATACCAATCCAGGTCATCCAGGGCGATCAGGCCTACGTCATCGAACAGGTTGCAGCCCAGATTCTTCAGCACACGGGTGCAGGCCAGCGCTGCGACGCCGTTGGCACAGAACAGTGCCTTGGGGCCAGGTTTTGCGAGAAAGGTTTGCAGGTGTTGTTGCAGCGCGTCATCCAACTCCAGCACGGCACCGGTCAATTTCGGACGGTTGGCAATCTCAGCCTTGAAGCTCTCCAGGCGCTCCAGGCGCGAACTGGTGCCATCGGTGGCTTCGCTCACCAGCAGCACATCGCGATAACCCTGTTGCTCCAAGTGCTCCACCGCCATGCGCACGGCTGCCGGGTTATCCAACCCCACCAGATCGCTGTGCAGCGGCTCGACTTTGCGGTCCACCAGCACCAGGGGCATTTCCCGTTGCAGTTCCAGCAGTTGGTCGAGGTGATGGCCGAGGGTGTTCACGATCAGCCCTTCGATGTTGTACGAACGCAGGGCCGCCAGATGCTGACGCTCTTGTTCGTCATCGCGGTCGGTGTTGCACACCACCAGGCTGTAACCGTGTTGGCGGCAGGCGGTTTCGACACCGTGCATCACGGCAATGGAATAGGGGTTGCGGATATCGGCCACCAGCATGCCGATCAGGCGCGTGCGGCCACGCTTGAGACCACGGGCCATCTGGTTGGGGCGGTAGCCGAGTTGTTTGATGGCTTGCTCGATGCGCAAGGCGATGGCATCGGAGAGCAGGGCGCGGTCGTCGCCGATAAAGCGTGACACGCTGGCCTTGGAGACACCGGCGCGTTCGGCGACGTCGAGCATGGTGACGCGGCTGCGCTGGGCGGCGGAAAATGGGGTCATGAGACGAGCCTTTCTTATTGGAATAGACGACTGGCGCACTATCTGAAACCGGTTTCAGAAGACACCATGCAGCCTGAATCGTCAAGAAAAAACCGTGAGAGTCTCCCGTCCAATGGGTCGTAGAACGACCAACGGTCCACCTTACCTGTGAATTCTGACAGTTTCGGATGCATCAAATTGAGTATTTAATTTCTTCAATAGTCGACCAGTAGTTCCGTCGTTGCTGGTTCTTTCTCGTTGCAGCGTTGAGGAAGTTGTTATGCCAACCACCTCTAGTTCAGGCACCGGCACTGGGGCATCGTCTTTGAATGCGAAGGGTGTTCTGTCACTTGCTCCAATGGATATCACCGGCGTGGACCCCTTAGACCCAACGGGTCTAATAAAAAGAAATGTGTTGCTTGCAGACCTGGAAGTGAAAATTTCCATGTGGGGGCCGGGGCCTGTGCCGCTGGATAGCCCGCATATTCTTGACCTCATTTTGATGCAAGGGGCCACTGTTATTTATACGCAATCAAAGACGGTCACTGCGCCACCCCCGCCGTTTCCTATTGAGCATGTGCTGTATATTCCCACTCTTGTCATGCAATCGTTAGCTGGCTTAGTTCAGCTGTATTACGTCGTCACAGATTCATTTGGTGGTCCCAGCGAACTAGACCCCAAAAGAACACTCACCATCGATCAGAGCAACCCGGAGTTACTAGATCCTGCCGATCATCTCGAGTTTGTGGTGCCTCCATCACCTGCAGTGGATGAAACCTACCTGCTAAATAACGATCCGGTCGCACTGCACCTTCTCCCTTATACAGGCCGCAGCGACGGAGATGACATTCACCTCTATTTGTCCAATTCTGCAAACCCTCCGGTTGCCGGGCCAGATTATATTTATAAGTTAGTGTTGAGTAGCGATCCATTGATTGTCTACTTGCCGGCGGACAAATTCCGTGTGTTGATCAGTGGTGCTGCGTTTATCTTTTACCGGATTTTTGACAGGGCCGGATATTTCAGTGTGCGCAGTGCCGGTCTTCCATTTCAGCTTTCGTTAATTCCATTGCCCGGGCCACGGCCACTGCCAGAAATCTATCCGCCTGAACGTTACAGTGATTTGCTGATCAAGCGTGATGACGCCCGCGCCGGTATTTTTGTCAGGATTAATGCATACACCAATTGGGCGCCGGGGGATAAGGTCCGCGTTCACTGGAAAGGCCGTCCCGCCCCGCTCCAGGATGTAATTGGTTTCCCCACCGACGTGCGGATTGACTGGCCGGTGCTACGCGGACCGTTGACGGACCCACTGGCCTCAGAAACAGTGCCGGTGCGCTTCGATATTATTCGCGGCAGCCTGCCGCCATTTTCGTCCTACGCGATACCTGTCAATGTCAACACAAAGATTGCCGGCCAGGACCACGTCAACGCGCCAGCCTTGCTCAACCTGAATCTGCCGCTGACGGAGGTGCGGGGGCTTGTCTCCAATACCAAAAACGTGGTCAACCATGATGACAATCCGGCAGGTGCTCGTGCGCGTGTATTGCTTTATGAGGATCCACAGCCTGGTGAGGTCTTGGGCTTTTATTGGAACGGGATTGGGCCCGTGGCCTCCTATACCGTCCAGCCCGGTGACGTGGCAGGCCAGTTGGTATTTTCTACGGTAATCCCCTGGGCCGTGATGGAAGGCTTCATACATCCTGCACTGCCGGTGTATTACACCACCAGTAACGGAGTGAATGACCAACAGTCTGATAATACATTCGTGAATGTGAATACTGGCACGCTGATTCAATTTCCAGCGCCTGTTCTAAAACATACCTTGGTGGGCGGTGCGGGCAATTTGTCTTGTTGCTCCAAGCCTGAAGTGTTTTTTGGTGTCCATTGGCATGTCACCGCTGATCCGCTCTTTGAACTGAATGACGTGATCAGGTTTTTCTGGGAGGGTTATGACAGTTATAACTGGGTGCCACCGGTGATTGATGAGTCAAGATTTGCTGAAAATGGCGTTTTCAATAACGGCAATGACCTGGCCAACGGATTGAATTTTGTTGTTGCTCCCTACGAAGAAAAAGTTGTTCCTATGAGAGACTTTGGCAGCGCGAAAGGCTGGTACCAAGTCAGGCGCGGTGGTGTACTGATAGGTGAGTCTTCGCCTAGAAGAATTCATGTTGATCTGAACTATAGCGCGCCAGGTTATTGCAAGGCGGGCGATGTAATCTCATGTTCAACTACGGGGGTGGCAACACTGCTGTCGAGTAAATAATGGATTTCGGTTTTCGGCAGCAGTTATTGTTGTCGGTGGCCGAAGTTTTCAGGTCGTATTTATAAAGATTAAACCTCAGCAATGTATCGTTGTGCGTTCGCGCACGCCTTGAAACTATTGTGCTACCTGAGTAACACCGGAGATCAACATGAAAAAGAATACGTTGGACACTATTCGATGCTTTGAGAATTCACGCAGGGCCAATCCAGGAATTTCCGCTCTTCCTGACGGAGTACTAGAGGATCAGGTCCCAGGCTTTCCCGGCTTGCTGAAACGCGCAGCCTCATTGAGCGAAAACACAAAACTCATTGTTCCCCGGCCCGACGACTTCAGTACGGACCCACTTGAACCCGACTTTTTCAGTCTGTGGATCAAGCCAAATGATGCAGCCGACTTCGGTGATCCTTATTTGACCCAAAGTGTGTCTTCACTTCCGGCAACCGGGCTCGAAGTGAATATCGCGCGTGCTCGGCGTGCCCCTGGTATTCACCAGATCAAATATTCGTTTTTCGTTTTCAAAGTGGGTAACACCACCGAGTCTCTACCCCAGTTATTGATTGCTGACCTTGAAGGGGCCTATGAGGCTTATGTTGGAACCATTCCTGCACCTATTCCACCCAGTGACCTGCCTGCTTCCGTGGGGGCTGATTACTTCATGAGCAAGCCGAATGAATCTGCAATTTTTACCATTCCTGACTATGTTCCTTATGGCAAAGCCCCCGGTGATCGGGCACTGTTCTTTTTCGCCAATTCGGATGATCCCTACCTGCCCGTTGTAGGTAACCCTGATCCGTATTGGCCAATTCCCGCCGATCGCACTTTCCCCCTGCCGCTATCGGTCGTTCAAGGGGCTCCGGATGGCGTCCACAGCTTGCGGTATCTGATCGTCGATGCGCCCGGCAATCCGATGTACAAACAGTCGGGTGCCTTCAACTTTGACGTAAGCCTGTTTCCCAAACCCAGCAATTTCAAAGCTCCCACCATCGATTTGGCTGTCCCCGGTGATGGGTTGACCGACCGTGCGGACGTTACGGCACTCAACGGTTTGACGGTGCGTATCCCTGGCTATGACAACGTCTTACGCGCTGACGATGAATTGGTGGTCACCCTCACCACCAGCCTCGGTTCGCACACTGAGCTACCTTTTCCCGTGGGCAGTGCAACTTTCCCGGTCCCCATCCAGATCGATTACGCCACGCTGGTAGCACTTTACGGTGCAACGGTGGGGCTGTTGCCCTTGACGGTTTCTTATTCGGTCAAGCGCCGCACGGTTTCCTATCCAGCAGTCTTGACTGCGACGACCGATTTGGATCTGTTTGTTGTAGGGCCTACACCGGGTGGTTCAGACCTGATCAATAACAAACTGAATCCAGTTCGGGTGATCGGTAGAGACTTCTTGGGCGCAGAGGGGCCTGACAATGAACTGACTCCCGACCATGCCACTCGCCCTGCTATTGCGCGCATTAAGCTTTGGAGTGATCCACCCACCCCCGACGCTCGAGCCTTTACGATCAGGCTCTATTATGACGGGCTTTTTGTACCTCCCGCCCTGCCTGTTCCCAGTGGCGTCGCGGATCAAGAAATTGACATGGTCATCCTCTGGCCCGCGATCGTCGCCGGAAAAAACGGCACCAAACTGGCGTATTACACCATCGAATCGGCGGGCACCACCAATAAACAGCAATCACCCCTTACGCCTGTGAACGTGACCGCGAACTTTGTCTCGCTGGATAAACCGGTAGTGCAAAACCTTACGGCGAACGTCTTCATCAACTGTGACAGCTTCGTACCCAAAGGGCCTCCACCCGGTAATCTGGTGGTGTTTATCCCGCCAAGCACTGAGTTTGCATTGAATATGGTGGTGACGTTGCACTGGCAGGGTTATAGCGATGATGCCGCTACTGCGGGTATGGAGGTGCCCGCTGCGGTGGGTACTGCAACTCACACAATCATGCAACAGTCCGACATCAACCTGGGGTTCACGATCAACCTCGGGCCCTATGCAACGATCTTCAAAACTATTCAACCGACGTTTGCGACAAGGCTTGCAGGTTCCGCAAAACTCTTCTACAGCATCCCGCAGGCAGGTGGAGGGAGCCTGAACTCCAATAATGCGATCCAGCGTGTACGCGGCCAGAAATCCGGGGCGCCGGGCACTAACGGGACCTTCTGCGATGGTAGCGCCGTACCCGGCCCATAGTGAGTGTTGAGAGGCTAGGCCAAAGAGCGATTAATTCGCTCTTTGGCTTTTTTATGGAAAAAAAAACCTTCCCATGTAGGCAACAGGAGAGTTCTCCTGAAGCAAAACGCCTATAGATGCAACTACTTAGGATAAGTCCTACATATACCGGTAATCACTCTGGATACCTTGGCACCGCTCGATTGGCAGGCTCCCACGCACTTTGGAACCAGCCAGATTCTTGCGTAAAGGAACGCCAACCCAGAGGTACATCAAATGTCATCTGTATTCAATTTCAAACCATCGCCTTTAAGTCTCGCGTTGAAAGCCAACGCTGTCACGTTGCTGATGCTCATGGCACACGCGGCGGATGCCCGAAGCATCACCGCCCCCGACGATTTCGTGCTGCCGGGCTCTCCCTCGGACCGCTACGAGTTGCAACCAGGTTCCGGATTTACCGTCAAAGGTGCAGTCACCAAGGATATTCGCGCCCAGTCCGCGACCTTGGTGGTTGAACCGGGCAGTTCCACCCAGGACATCACGGGGTTCAACTCCGATATTCGTATAGACGGTTCTGATGTGATTGCGCGCAGCACGGCGCCTGCCGCTGTGCATGCCAACGACAGCAAGGTATTGATCACCAACAGTAACATTATCAACAACAACGGCACCGGGCTGATCGCCGCCCGTACCGACGGCAGCACAGTGGGTTCTTCCGTGAAGGTCGTCGACAGCACGATCACCGGCACCCAACGCGGGGCCACTGCCAGCGCCTATAGCGTGCTGGACTTGATCGGTACAAAGGTCGAAGCAACCGGTGCCAGTGGTTTGGGGCTGGCTCTCTATAGCGGTCAGGCCAATGCCACCAACAGTCAGATTGTGGGTGGCAAAAATGGCGTGCTGATGGGCATCGATGGCAGCTCTGGCGTGCTGGGCAGTACGCTGGTGCTGGACGGCTCCAGCGTTGAAGGCAAGAACGGTGCTGCGATTGTCACCCGCGAGGGAACCCACGCGGATATCCAGGTCCGCAACGGTTCGAGCCTGCTCGGTAGCAACGGTAATCTGCTCGAAGTGACCAATGGCTCCACCGCCAACTTCAATGTCGACCACAGCGCGTTGTTCGGCGACATCGTGGTCGAAGAGGGCAGCACCGCCAAAGCGCAGCTCAACAACGGCGCCTGGCTGACCGGCCAGTTGAAAAACGTCGCCGAGCTGAGTGTGAATGACGCCTCCCATTGGGTACTGGTGGGCGACAGCAATGTCGATGCTCTGAAAATGGGCGGCGGCGCCGTGCATTTTGGCGGGCCGGATGAGTTCTACCAGTTGGACGTGAAGAGCCTGGAAGGCAACGGTACGTTCATCATGAACACCGATTTCCTGACCCATCAGACCGACTTCCTCAACGTGGCAGGCAAGGCTGAAGGCAACCATAGCCTGATGCTGGCCGCCAGCGGCTCGAACCTGGCCGACGGCGAGCCGATCAAAGTGGTCCACACCGAAGGCGGGGATGCGCAGTTCAGCTTGGCCAGCGGTACGGTGGATGTCGGGGCGTACGCCTACGGTCTGCAGAAGGACGGCACCGACTGGTTCCTCGACCCCAACCGTAAGGGCACCAGCACCAGCGCCCATTCGGTACTGGCCCTGTTCAACAGCGCGCCCACCGTGCTGTACGGCGAAATGAGCATCCTACGTACGCGCATGGGTGAACTGCGCTTCAGTGAAGGCGCTGGCAACGGGATGTGGATGCGCAGCTACGGCAACAAATTCGACGTGGCGGCGAACAAGAACGGTGCGGGCTACACGCAGAACCAGAAGGGCTTCACCATCGGTGCCGATGCGCCACTGTCCGGCGGTGACGGCCAGTGGATCGCGGGTGTGATGGCCGGTCACAGTGCCTCCGACCTCAGCCTGACCCGTGGCAGCAGCGGCGAAGTGAAGAGTTACTACGTGGGTGGTTACGCCACCTGGCTGGACGCCGAAAGCGGGCTGTACTTCGACGGTGTGGCCAAGCTCAACCGCTTGCACACGGAAAACGACGTGACCATGAGCGATGGCAAGAAAGCCAAGGGCAACTACGCGCAAAATGCCGTGGGCGCCTCGGCGGAGTTCGGCCGTCATATCAAGCTGGACAACGACTTTTACGTGGAACCCTACGGCCAGTTGTCGGCAACCATTACTCAGGCGCAAAGCTACGAGTTGACCAACGGCCTGCAGGCCAAGGGCGACCGTTCCAGCTCCGTGGTGGGCAAGCTCGGCGTGACCGCCGGCAAGAACATCCAGCTGGAAAGCGGCGGTGTGTTGCAGCCTTACTTGCGTACCGCTGTGGCCCATGAGTTCGATCAGAGCAACAAGGTGTTCATCAACGACCAGACCTTCAACAACGACCTGTCGGGCTCGCGCATCGAGCTGGCGGCCGGTTTGGCGATGTCGGTTTCGGAGAACGTCAAGTTGCACGCTGACGTCGAAACCAGCCAAGGCAAGAAGATCGATCAGCCGTGGGGTGTCAACTTCGGTGTGCGTTACGACTTCTAACGTTGTCGTTGAGTTGAACAGGGGGAAGCCAAGGCTTCCCCCTTTTTTTTTGCGTTCAGATCAGCACGCTCAGCCACGCCGAGCCCAGCAGAAGCAGGGCCATGCACCGGTTGAAGCGCTGCATGGCGTTTGGCGAGCACAGAAGCCGGCTCGACCCCGCACCCAACACCGCCCAGGCCCCGAGGCACGGCAGTGCTATCAGGAAAAACACCAGGGACAGCACCAGCACCTGGCTCTGGCGTTCTGCACCGTGACCCGCGAATACACTGACCACGGCCAGCGCCATCATCCAGGTCTTGGGATTGATCAATTGCAGGCCGGCGGCGCCGCGCAAGCCCAGTCGCTTGTGTGTTGACTGCACCTCTATGGCCGTTGCTGGCGCGCTGAAAATCTGCCACGCGAGATAGCTCAACCAGGCCACACCGGCCCATTGCATGGCACTCTGTACCCTGGGCAACTGCACCAGTGACTGGCCGACGCCCGAGCCCACCAGCAGCACAATGCCCGCCGCGCCCATGCAAGCCCCCAGAATGATCGGCAACGCGGCCTTGAAGCCGTAGCGTGCGC
Organism: Pseudomonas azotoformans; assembly: GCF_001579805.1. Taxonomy (NCBI): domain Bacteria; kingdom Pseudomonadati; phylum Pseudomonadota; class Gammaproteobacteria; order Pseudomonadales; family Pseudomonadaceae; genus Pseudomonas; species Pseudomonas azotoformans. Next base: position 4,532,177 of record NZ_CP014546.1, read on the forward strand.
TGTTGCTGAGCACCAGGATATTGGTGGGGCCTGGGGTGATGGACGCGACAAAGGCAAACAGGATAAATGGCAGCATGGTGGACTCCGAACAATCAATCGATGGAGTCGATCTTCACAAGCCCGCGGGTGACCTGTCTGGAAGATTTGAGCAGCGCTTGCGGTACGCCGCAGGCGTCAACCCATAGGCGCGCACGAACCAGCGGCCCAGGTGGCTCTGGTCGGCAAAGCCCAGGGCAATCGCCACATCTGCCGGTTGGTCGCCCCTGGCCAGCAAATGCCGGGCGCGGGCCAGGCGCAGTTGCACCAGATAGGCGTGGGGTGGCAGGCCAAACGCGCTCTTGAACGCACGGGTCAGGCGGAAGCGGTCGACGCCACACGCAAGCGCCAGTTCGTCCATGCCCACATCAAACTGCAAATGGGCATGCAGGTATTCCCGCGCCTTGTGCGCCACCAAGGGCAATCGCGGGTCGTCGCGGTAGCGGGTGCGCCAGTAGAGTTGGCCGGTGAGGCGCTCCAGCAATTGGTCCATGGCGCGCTGGCGCACGATGCGCAGTTCGCCGCTGTGCAGGGTCTGGAAGGCTTGGCTGGTGGCCAGGGCCAGGCGTGGGTCGCTGGTCAAGGTGCTGGCGAAACTCAACTGGCTGTCCAACGGCGCCTCTTCGAACACCGCACTGACTTCCCGCGCCAGCCAGTGCGGATCGAGGTAGAGCATGTGGTAGGTGAAGCCGTCTGCGGTGGGCGCGTCACCGTCATGCAGCTCGCCGGGTTCCACCAGAAACACCTGGCCCGGTACGCTATTGTGGCGCGTGCGGCGGCAGTTGAATTGCTGCACGCCTTGTTCAGTGACGCCGATCAGGTAGCTGTCGTGCCAGTGAGGGTCGTAGGCGTGGCCTTCAAAATGCGCGCGCAGGGTCTCGATGCCGGTGTCGGCGTCCTGGGACAGGTTGATCCAGTTGTGCGCGGCCATAAAACACCGGGGCGGACTAAGTGAGGCCATTAGCGCCCAACGCGTGCCGGGCGTCTAGAAGGTTTGTGCAGCGTCAACCGAACAGCCCGGCGGCGATATTGATCGAGAACCCCAGGATCGCGGTGTTGAACAGAAAGCCGATCAACGATTGCCCCAGCACCACTTTGCGCATGCCACGGGTGGCGACGCCCACGTCGGAGGTCTGCACCGCCACGCCGATGGTGAAGGAAAAGTACAGGAAGTCCCAGTAATTGGGGGTGGTCAGGCCCTCGGCAAAGCGCAATGCCGGTTCCTTGCCGTCCCAGGTGTAATACAGGCGGGCGTAATGCACGCTGAAGATCACCCCGATCAGCAACCACGAACCGATCACGGTCAGCCCGGTGAAGCCGTAGTGCAGCAGGCGCTCGGAGGTCGCCAGGTCTTTACTGCCCACCAGTTCGAAGGTGATGGTCGCCAAACTGGCAATGGCGGCGATGCACACCGTGAACAGCACCAGGCCGGCGTTCTCATCTTCGACCTCGGCGATGCGTTTGACGTCTTCGGCTTTGGCACGGCGGGTCAGCCACAGCATGAGCACCAGGTAGGTCCAGACGCCGGCGTTCCAGCCAATGAGGATTTTGCTGACGAGGGTGTCGGCCGGCACCAGGATGCCCACGGCAATCCCGAACACGGCGGCGGCGGAGAGGCGGGGGTGGGTGCGGGCTAGAAACGACATAGGTGCTCACAACGCAGGCGGTTGTGAGCACCATAGCATCACTCGGTCTTGTGGCGCTTGCGCACTAGCTTCATGACCACCACGAAGAACACCGGCACAAACACCACCGCCAGCGTTGCGGTGATCATCCCGCCGATCACCCCTGTACCAATCGCCTGCTGGCTGGCCGAGCTGGCACCGGTGGCAATCGCCAGCGGCACCACGCCAAGGATGAACGCCAGGGACGTCATGATGATCGGCCGCAGGCGCAACCGTGCGGCTTTCAAGGTGGCGGTGACCAGGTCTTCGCCCTGGTCATACAGGTCCTTGGCGAACTCGATGATCAGGATCGCGTTCTTCGCCGAGAGGCCGATGATGGTGATCAGGCCGACCTTGAAGAACACATCGTTGGGCATGCCGCGCAAGCTCACCGCGACCACCGCGCCGAGTACACCGAGCGGCACCACCAACAACACCGAGGTCGGGATCGACCAGCTTTCGTACAACGCCGCCAGGCACAGGAACACGATCAGCAGCGACAAGCCCAGCAGCAAGGGCGCCTGGGAACCGGACAAGCGTTCCTGCAACGACAGACCGGTCCATTCCTGGCCAAGACCTGCCGGCAACTGGCTGACCAGGCGCTGGATCTCGTCCATTGCCTCACCGGTGCTGTGCCCCGGAGCCGCTTCACCGGAAATCGCGATAGCCGGGTAGCCGTTGTAACGGGTCAGCTGCGTCGGGCCCTGGGTCCATTTGGCTTCGACAAAGGACGACAGCGGCACCATCTTGCCAGCGTTGTTGCGCACGTTGATTTTCATCAAGTCCGCGACCTGGCTGCGCTGGTCGCCTTCAGCCTGCACCACCACCCGCTGCATGCGGCCCTGGTTGGGGAAGTCGTTGATGTAGGCCGACCCGATGGCCGAGGACAACACATTGCCTACGTCCGCAAACGATACGCCCAGCGCGTTGGCCTGCTTGCGGTCCACTTCCAGTTGCACTTGCGGGGCTTCGGCCAGGGCGCTTTCGCGCACGTTGGCCAGGATCGGGCTTTTCTCGGCGGCGGCCAGCAATTCGGTACGCGCCGCCATCAGCGCGGCGTGGCCAACACCACCACGGTCCTGCAGGCGGAACTCGAAACCACTGGAGGTGCCCAGGCCATCCACCGGCGGTGGCAGCACCGCGTAGGCAATTGCATCCTTGAGCTCGCTGAAGGCCATGTTGGCGCGGTCGGCAATCGACGAAGCCGAATCATCGCTGCTGCGCTGCGACCAATCCTTAAGCGTGGTAAACGCCAGCGCGGCGTTCTGCCCGGAACCGGAGAAGCTGAAGCCCATGATCATGGTGGTGTCGCCCACCCCAGGTTCCTCGGCGTTGTGCGCTTCGATCTGCTCGGCCACCTGCACCGTGCGGTTCTTGCTCGCGCCGGGCGGCAATTGGATGTCGGTGATGGTGTAGCCCTGGTCTTCCACCGGCAGGAAGGAGGAGGGCAGGCGGCTGAACATCCAGCCCAGGCCTACCAGCAACACCAGGTAGATCAGCAGGTAGCGGCCGCTGCGCTTGAGGGCGTAGGCCACCCAGCCTTCATAGCGGTCGGTGAGCCGTTCAAAGCGCGTGTTGAACCAACCGAAGAAACCGCCTTTGGCATGGTGTTCGCCCTTGGCAATCGGCTTGAGCAAGGTGGCGCACAGGGCTGGGGTCAAGGTCAGGGCGAGGAACGCCGAGAACAGGATCGAGGTCGCCATCGACAACGAGAACTGCTGGTAGATCACCCCCACCGAACCGGCCATGAACGCCATCGGCAGGAACACCGCGACCAGCACCAGGGTAATGCCGATGATGGCCCCGGTGATCTGGCCCATGGCCTTTTTCGTCGCCTCCTTGGGCGACAAGCCCTCGGTCGCCATGATGCGCTCGACGTTCTCTACCACCACAATGGCGTCGTCCACCAGGATGCCGATGGCCAGCACCATGCCGAACATGGTCAATACGTTGATCGAGAAGCCCAGCAACAACATGGTGGCGAAGGTGCCCATCAGGGCAATCGGCACCACCAGCGTCGGGATCAAGGTGTAGCGCACGTTCTGCAGGAACAGGAACATCACCGCAAACACCAGCGCCATCGCTTCGAGCAGGGTGTAGACCACCTTGGTGATCGAGACCTTGACGAACGGCGAGGTGTCGTACGGGATCTTGTATTCCACATTGGCCGGGAAGTAGCGCGACAGCTCGTCCATCTTCGCCCTCACCAGCGTCGCGGTGTTCAGCGCATTGGCGCCCGGCGACAGCTGCACGCTGACAGCCGTGGACGGCTTGCCGTTCAGGCGGGTGGAGAACTGGTATTCCTGGCTGCCGACTTCAACCCGCGCCACATCGCCGATGCGCACGGTGGAGCCGTCCGGGTTGGCCTTGAGCACGATGTCGGCAAATTCCGCAGGTGTCGAAAGCTGGCCCTTGACCAGGATCGCGGCGGTGATTTCCTGGGTGTTGGTGCCCGGCAGATCACCGATGCTGCCGGCCGAAACCTGGGCGTTCTGCGCGCTGATCGCGGCGTTTACGTCGGCCGGCGTCAGGTTGAAACCAATCAGCTTCTGCGGGTCGATCCAGATGCGCATGGCGCGCTCGGCACCATATAGCTGGGCCTTGCCCACACCGTCGAGACGCTTGAGTTCGTTCATCACGTTGCGCGCCAGGTAATCACTCAGCGCCACGTCATCGAGCTTGCCGTCGTTGGAGGTGAGGGTCACCAGCAGCAGGAAGCCGGCGGAGACTTTTTCCACCTGCAAGCCTTGCTGGGTCACCGCCTGGGGCAGGCGCGGCTCCACCGCTTTGAGGCGGTTCTGCACGTCCACCTGGGCCATTTCCGGGTTGGTGCCCGGCTGGAAGGTGGCGGTGATTGTTGCCGAACCGAGGCTGCTCTGGGACTCGAAATACAGCAAGTGATCGGCGCCGTTGAGCTCCTGCTCGATCAGGCTCACCACGCTTTCATCCAGGGTCTGCGCCGACGCACCGGGGTACACCGCGTAGATCTCGACTTTCGGCGGCGCGACGTTGGGGTACTGCGCCACCGGCAACTGTGGGATCGCCAGCAAGCCGGCCAGCAGGATAAAGAGGGCGACCACCCAGGCGAAGATCGGGCGGTCAATAAAGAACTGCGGCATGGCGAGTTATTCCTTTACGAGCGGGCTGTCGTCCACTTCAACTTTTTCACCGGGGCGCGCGTGTTGCAGGCCTTCGACGATGATGCGGTCACCGGGCTTGAGACCGCTGCTGACGATCCAGCGATCATTGATCACCGCGCCCAGCTCTACCGGTTGCTGGCTCACGGTCTGCTCGGCGTCCAGCAGCAACACCATCGGGATACCGGCGCTGTCACGGGTGATGGCGCGTTGCGGCACGCTGATGCCTTGTTTGTCGACGGCCTGTTCCAGGCGCACGCGCACAAAGCTACCGGGCAGCAGGTCGAGGTCCGGGTTGGGGAACTCGCTGCGCAGGATGATTTGCCCGGTGCCAGGGTCGACGCTGATCTCGGCAAACAGCAACTTGCCCGGCAACGGGTAGAGGCTGCCATCGTCCTCGATCAGCGTCGCCTTGGCCTGGTCCTGGCCGACCTGCTTCAAGCTGCCGGCGCGGAAGGCGCGACGCAGGTCATTCAGCTCGCGGGTGGACTGGGTCAGGTCAGCGTGGATCGGGTCCAGTTGCTGGATGAGTGCCAGCGGCGTGGCCTCGTTCTGGCCGACCAGCGCACCTTCGGTGACCAGCGCACGGCCGATGCGCCCGGAAATCGGCGCGGTCACGGTGGCGTAGCCCAGGTTCAAGCGGGCGCGTTCGACGGCGGCCTTGTTGGCGGCGACCTCGGCGGCGGTCTGGCGCACGGCGGCGCGGGCATTGTCGTAGTCCTGGCCGCTGATGGCATTGCCTTCCACCAATTGGCTGTAGCGCTGCTCCTGCAGGCGCGCCTTGAAGGCATCGGCCTCGGCCTTGCTCAGGTTGGCCTGGGCGCTGTCGAGGTCGGCCTTGAACGGCGCGGGATCGATGCGAAACAGCACGTCGCCCTGTTTCACGTCATGGCCTTCCTTGAACACCCGTTGCATCACCACGCCGGCGACCCGTGCGCGCACTTCGGCGATACGCGGTGCGGCAATGCGCCCGCTGAGTTCGCTGGTGATGGCCAAGGGTTTGGCTTCAAGGGTTTCGACGCGCACTTTGGCCAGGGGCATCTGCGGTGCTTCGGCGGCGGAGTCGCCACACGCGCTCAGGGCCAGGGTGAGGGCCAGCAGGCAAAATGGCGCAAACAGATTCTTCGACATGCTCTTATCCCAATATTGACTGGCGCATCCTAAAGTCACCTGCGCCTTGGTGCTGTGAAGCTGTGTAGCTCGTCTGTGAAGAAATGTAAGGTGCGACGCGCGGGGCGCCGGGGGCGTATATCCTTGCACAATCCTGCAACACACCAACAAACCGCATTATTTGGAAACACCATGCCCAACATCCTCCTGGTGGAAGACGACGCCGCACTCTCCGAGCTGATTGCCAGCTACCTGGAACGCAATGGCTACCACGTCAGCGTGCTCAGCCGTGGCGACCACGTCCGTGAACGCGCGCGCCTGAACCCGCCGGACCTGGTGATCCTCGACCTGATGTTGCCCGGCCTCGATGGCCTACAGGTCTGCCGCCTGTTGCGCGCCGACTCGGCAGGCCTGCCGATCCTGATGCTCACCGCCCGTGATGACAGCCACGACCAGGTGTTGGGCCTGGAAATGGGCGCCGACGACTACGTGACCAAGCCCTGCGAGCCGCGTGTATTGCTGGCGCGGGTACGCACCTTGTTAAGGCGCAGCAGTTTGTCCGAACCCCAGGTGGCCAACGATCAGATCATCATGGGCAACCTGTGCATCGACCTGTCGGAGCGCACCGTGACCTGGCGCGAGCAGCCGGTGGAGTTGTCCAGCGGCGAATATAACCTGTTGGTGGTGCTGGCGCGGCATGCGGGAGAGGTATTGAGTCGCGACCAGATCCTGCAACGCCTGCGCGGTATCGAGTTCAACGGCACCGACCGTTCGGTGGACGTGGCCATCTCCAAGCTGCGCCGCAAGTTCGACGACAACGCCGGCGAAGCGCGCAAGATCAAGACGGTGTGGGGCAAGGGTTACCTGTTCAGTCGTTCCGAGTGGGAATGCTGAGCCATGTTCCGAGTACTGCTGCGGCTTTACCTGATCACCATCGTCACCTACAGCATGGCGATCTACCTGATCCCCTCGCTGGTGATCCAGCTGTTCGAACACCGCTACATGAACTACAACATCGAGCAGACCCGCGGCCAGCAGAAGCTGATCGTCAAGCAATACCTGCGGGCGCCGGTGGAGCGCTGGTCACAGGTGACCGAGCAACTGGGCCGCGACTTTGCGCCGCTGAAAGTGCAATTGCTGCTGCGCCAGGACGCCAGCTATACCCCGGCGGAAGAACAACTGCTGGAGCAGGGCAAGTCCGTCGTGCGCCTGGGCGAGTGGGGCTGGATGACCGAAATCAGCTCGCCGATCAACGAGCAGTTCGCGGTCAAGCTGACCATACCGCCCGACCCACTGGACATGAACGTGCTGTACTGGGCGATCAATGTGTTGATCGTCGCCGCATTGCTGGCCTGCCTGCTGATGTGGCTGCGCCCGCACTGGCGTGACCTGGAGCGCCTGAAAAGCACGGCCGCCCAATTGGGCCGGGGCAATCTGAGCGAGCGCACACACATTCCCCCAAGCTCCAACATCGGCAGCCTGGCCACGGTGTTCGACACCATGGCCGACGACATCGAACACCTGCTCAACCAACAGCGCGACCTGCTCAATGCGGTTTCCCACGAACTGCGTACGCCGCTCACGCGCCTGGATTTCGGCCTGGCCCTGGCGTTGTCAGAAGACCTGCCCGAAGCCAGCCGCGAGCGCCTGCAAAGTCTGGTCGCGCATATCCGCGAGCTGGATGAGCTGGTGCTGGAGTTGCTGTCCTACAGCCGCCTGCAAAACCCGGCGCAACTGCCGGAGCGGGTCGAGGTGGTCCTCGATGAGTTCATCGACAGCGTACTGGGCAGCGTCGATGACGAACTGGAAAACCCCGAGATCGTCATCGATGTGGCGCTCGACTGCGCTGTGGAGCGCTTCAGCCTCGATCCGCGTCTGACCGCCCGCGCCTTGCAGAACCTGTTGCGCAATGCCACGCGTTACTGCGACAAGCGCATCCAGGTCGGTGTGAAGGTGTGCGCCGAGGGCTGTGAAATCTGGGTGGACGACGACGGTATCGGCATCCCTGTGGACCAGCGCGAGCGCATCTTCGAGCCGTTCTACCGCCTGGACCGCAGCCGCGACCGCGCCACCGGCGGTTTTGGCCTGGGCCTGGCCATCAGCCGACGCGCCCTGGAAGCCCAGGGCGGCAGCTTGACGGCGTTGGCTTCGCCGCTGGGCGGTGCGCGGTTTCGCGTGTGGTTGCCCACCGTCGCCTGATCAGAGCACCTTGACCGCGCGGCCGATTGCCTGGATCGGCCCAGTGGGTTTGCCGGTCGGCGAACCGCGCGGGTCTTCCAGGGTCAGCTCGAACAGCTGGTTCTGGGTGAGCGGCGGCAGCTTGTCCAACGGCACCGAGAGCGTCTGCCCCGGCTTGACCAGGCCCAGGGACACCGGCCCCTGCCAGCCGTCGCCTTTGGTCCAGAACTGCAGGGCCTTGTCGGACGGCACGTCCATCACCCCCAAGGGAATCAACTGAATCTGCTGGTCATTGCGCGCCTGGATCACCCAACCCGGTGCCTGGCTTTGCGGCGCCACCAGCACCACCACAAAGGTCGGGTCGGCAGTGGGCGGGCGGGTCAGCAGCAGCGCGGCCAGCACCAGCGTGGTCAAAAGCCCGGCACCGGCCAGGCCGCGCCATACGGCCAGCAGGTCCCACCAGTGCGTGCGGGCGCTGGCGATGTTGCGTTCGATACGCCGCCACAGCTCGGATGAGGGCGGCACCGGTTCCGCCAAGGCGGTCAGCGGCAACAGGCGCTGCTCCCAGGCGTCCACTGCGGCGCGTAGTTCAGCGTCGTGCTTCAGGCGTTGTTCGACGTCGGCGCGTTGTTCGCCGGGCAGGGTGCCCAGCACGTATTCGCTGGCCAGTTCGTCCAGTGGGTTGCTCATGCCATGCACTCCCGCAGCGCGGCGAGGCTACGTTTGATCCAGGCCTTGACGGTCCCCAGCGGGGTGTCGAGTTTCTGGGCGATTTCGCTGTGGGAATAACCGTCGACATAAGCATGCAGGATGCACGTGCGACGGGCCGGGTCGAGTTGCTCCAAACAGGCGTGGACTTGCCCGGAGCGTGCGCTGAATTCAAAGGTGTCGGTTGCAGCGACTTGTTCGTGCTCGTCGCCCAACGGGATTTCGCGGTAATGGTTACGTACGATATTGAGCGCCAGGTGCCGGGTCACGCTGAACACCCAGCCACGGGCCGAGCCGCGACTGGGGTCAAAACTGCCGGCACCGCGCCAGATCTTGATAAATGCATCATGCACGATGTCTTCGGCCAGGGATTTGTCCCTGGCGATGCGCATCGCCACGCCGAGCAAATGGCTGCTTTCTTGCTCATACAACTGGCGCAAGGCGCGTTGATCGCCACGGGCGCAGGCCTGCAGACAGGCTTCGTAATCAAACACGGATGGCTACCCCCCAATGATCGGCATGGGGGGCAGCGTAGCCGACTTTACTCAGTTGGCCGCCCAGAAGATGTAATCCGCCTGGTACTTCACCACTTCCTGCTTGCCTTTGTTGGCCGCCGTGCACTCGCTGCTCGGCGCTACACCACCCTTGAGGGCCACACGCTGGATGTAGCTCACGCCGCTCATTGCGCCCTTGCCTTCAGCGGGGTTGGCCTTGACCAGTTGATACGGCAGGTTGCCCGCGCCCGAGGGGGCCACGGCCAACTGGGTGCCGGTGACTTTCGAACCGTCTTTGGCCTGCCAGGTGGCGGGTGGGCCGAAGTAGGTGCCGACTTGCTTGCCGCTGCGGTCATTCAACACCGCCTTGGGCCCGACGAAGGTCCACTCGGTCTGGCCGGCGGCGTTGGCCTTGTCGCGGCATTCGTAGGTGATTTCGCCGACGCCGGTGGTTTCCATCGCCACCTTATGGCCGTCCGGCACCTTGATACTGTCCGGCAAGCCGGTCTGGGCGAAAGCTGCGGGAGTGGCGGCGAGCAGGGCAGTGAGGCAGAACAGTGTTTTAGCGTTCATGGGTACGTCTCCATTTCAGTCAAACAGCGGGGGTTCTGAAAGGACTACCCAGGGCCTGCGCGATTGGATGCAGCGATTAGAAAATAAAAGTGAGAGGGCGCACACTGTGCCCCCGCTTTACCCGAGGAGAGATTGGCAATGACTGGTGTTCACACGTCTGCTCAACAGGGTTTCTCGACCCAGGCCGTCACCTACGCCCAAGGCCGGCCGGACTATCCAAGACAACTCACGGGCTGGCTCGCCGACACACTGCACATTGACGCGCATGCCAGTGTGATTGACCTGGGCGCCGGCACTGGCAAATTCACCCGCTTGCTCAGCACCCTGGCGCCGACCTTGATTGCCGTCGAGCCGGTGGCGGCGATGGGCGCGCAGTTGACCAAGCTGCTGCCGGATGTGCGCCTGGTCAATGGCACGGCTGAATCCATCCCACTGCCGACTGCCAGCGCCGACGCGGTGGTGTGCGCCCAGGCATTTCACTGGTTTTCCACCGAGGCCGCGCTGGCGGAAATCTATCGCGTGCTCAAGCCCGAGGGTCGACTGGGGCCTGGTGTGGAATGTGCGGGATGAGTCGGTGGATTGGGTCGCCGCCATCACCGCCATCATTACCCCGTACGAGGGCGACACGCCGCGTTTTCATACGGGACGTTGGCGTGAGGCCTTCACTGGCGAGTATTTTTCCGAGCCTGAAATGACCTGTTTTCCCTACAGTCATGTGGGCAGCCCTCAGGAAGTGATCATGGACCGCTTCCTCTCTGTGAGCTTTATCGCCGCACTGCCGGATGCGGCCAAGGCGGTCGTGACCGCGCAACTCCAGGTGTTGATTGACACGCATCCGGCATTGAAGGGGCGTGACACGGTTGCCTTTCCGTATCAGACCCAGGCGTATGTCTGTCATCGACTGAGTTAAAAGGCATAAAGTCAGATCATATTGATATAAGTCGTTATAAGAAAAATCGCTATCCTGCGGCCAGAAATTTATAAGGCCGCAGGTAGCTGGAATGGATGTGGGTAATTTTGGTTTTGTGGTAGCTGGCCTGATCGTTGGTTTTATCGTGGGCATGACCGGTGTGGGCGGGGGCTCTTTGATGACCCCGATCCTGTTGTGGTTTGGTATCAATCCGGCTACCGCCGTGGGCACTGACCTGTTGTATGCCGCCATTACCAAGTCGGGTGGGGTGTTGGTACACAGCAAGAACAAGAATATCGATTGGACCATTACTGGCTGGTTGACCCTGGGCAGCGTGCCTGCGGTGCTGTTGACCTTGTGGTTTCTGGCCAGTTTGCATACTGACCCTAGCGTGATGAATGCGGTGATCAAGCAGGCGCTTGGGGTGGTGTTGCTGTTGACGGCTTTGGCGATTCTGTTCAAGAAGAGCCTGTTGGCGTTTGCCCAGCGGCATGCGGGTGATAGCTATCACATGAGCCCGCGTAATTTGAATGTGTTGACCGTGGTGACCGGCGCGATCCTCGGCACCATGGTGGCGCTGACGTCCATCGGTGCTGGGGCCTTGGGTACGGTGGCGTTGTTTATTTTGTATCCGTTTCTGGCGACGCGGCGGTTGGTGGGGACTGAGATTGCGCATGCTGTGCCGCTGACCCTGGTGGCGGGGTTGGGGCATGCGAGCATGGGGAATATGGATTGGCATTTGTTGGGGTTTTTGTTGATGGGGTCGTTGCCGGGGATCTATGTGGGTAGCCATATGACGGGCAAGTTGCCTGATGCGGTTTTGCGGCCTTGCTTGGCGGTTATGTTGATGGCTATTGGTTATAAGTTGGCGTTTTAAGTTGGTGGAGGCATATCCGTTATTTAGGTAACGGCCACCTATGGTTCCGCTCTTAGAGCGGGTCACTTTTGGAAGAGTCCGAATGCGGCCCAGCCAAAAGTAACCATGGACTTGTTCCCTCAAAACGTACGCCATGAAGCGAGTGTTAAGCAGTTTGCTTCAGTTGCTTTGCGTAGTCATTAGGTGAGCTGTATCCCAGCGCCGAGTGCAGCCGTGCCGCGTTGTAAAACCCATGGATGTAGCTTGCGATTGATGCATGGGCCTGTGCTTTGCTGGGATACACACCGATGGCTTCTTCCTTCTTGAGTGTGGCAAAAAAGCTCTCTGCCACGGCGTTATCCCAGCAATTCCCCTTACGGCTCATGCTTTGCACGAAGCCTCTTTCCGCGATCATGCTACGAAAACCGCTACCGGTGTATTGTCGGCCTCGATCAGAGTGAAAAATCACACCGTGATCCACGGGCGCTCTGGTCCAGGCGTTCATGAACGCCTGTTGTACCAAGCCCTCGGGCATACGATCCGACAGGCTGTAACCCAGCACCTGCCGGGTCTGGATACTCAACACCACAGCCAAGTACAACCAACCCTGGCGGGTCGAAATATACGTGATATCCCCCACCCAGGCGGGTGCTGGGCTTGTCACGGAAAAGCGTCGTTTTAACACGTTGTCAGAAATAGGTTGGATATACCGGTTATCCGTCGAGTGTTTGAAGCGGGCTTTGATTTTTCCTCGCAGCATTTCCTCTCTCATCAGACGAGCTACTCGCTTGTGCCCTATCGCGTACGAGCGGTTATGAAGCGCCTTAACCATGCGTGGACGCCCATAAGTGCCTCGGCTTGCCCGATGAATCGCGCGAATTTCCAAGCGAATCGCCACATCTGGATCAGGACGTTTCTGACGCTTCAAATAGCCGTGAAAGCCCGACACCGAGACCTCCATCACTCGACATAACAGCCTGACTGGAAAGTGAGTCCGTTCACGGGCGACAAAGGCGTATCTCAGTTGGACTCTTTGGCAAAGAACGCCGTCGCTTTTTTTAGGATTTCTCGCTCCATTTTGAGCGTGGCATTTTCAGCTCGAAGCCGAGCCAGCTCGCTTTCCAGGTCAGAGACCGGATGCCGGGCAGGAGAACTGAGAGGACGCCCGTTGCGTGCGGCGTCCAGCCAATTACCTAAGGTTTTGACCGAGATATCCAACTGTCGGGCAGCTTCTCCTCGACCAATGCTTTCAGCGAGTGTCACTGCCTGAGCTTTGAAGTCGTCGGTGTAACTGCGGCGAGTTTGCTGTGCCATAAGTGCCTCCAAGATTGCGATTAAAATATCGCTTCTTGGCGTCCGCTGCGAGGGAACAAGTCCACCAAAAACGCTTCGCCCCAACACTCGGCACCTCGCTTAGGCTCGGTGTGCCCGAACGAAGGCTTGAATCCGTGGGCCGCCGCGATGGGCCATCCTTGGCCCAGCGCGGCTAACCCGGCGGCCCCCCAAATCACTGTCGGATTACGGGCATACCGAGCCTAGGCGAGGTACCGAGTGTTGGGGCAAGAGCCCTTTTGGTTACTTTTGGCTGGGCCGGCATTCCGGGCTCTTTTCCAAAAGTGACCCGCCGTAAGGGCGGAACCAACATCAGCCATCCCCTAAATAACGGATATGCCCCCAATCAACCCCCCAACTCAACCCCGCCCATTCCCAATCTGCCAAACAAACGGCGGCTCCACCCCATTAACCACCCAATCCCCCACAATCCGCGCCTTATAAATCACCGGATTATGCGACGACACCGTCCGCGCATTCCGCCAATGCCGATCCAGCGCCTTCCCCTGCCGCACATCCGACGCCCCCAGCGCATTAAACAACTCACTGGTAGCCCGCTGAATCAACCCCGACACCACCACCTGCGCCGTAGCCGACTCAATCTCGGCCGCCACATTGGCCTCGCGCTCCACCGCATCATCCCCCCCAAACCGCGCCACATACGCCCGTTGCGCCGGCAGCGTCGCCTTCAACGCACTCGCCTCAGCGGCATACACCAGCGCAGCCACTTCCCCCACCACCTGCAGAACCTGCGCATCCTGGCTCACATGCGCCGCATTACCATGACTGTAGATACGCTTACGGCTGCGTACCTGATGCGCCAAATCGCGCAAGGCCGCACGCCCAATCCCCGCCAAACTGGCGAGCAACACCAACTGGTAGAACGCCGTCTGGTATTTAAACCGGCTGGCAAAGTCGATGACGTTTTCCGTATCCACCACCGCATCGGTAAAGCGCGACGTGCCGCTGCCGGTGGTGCGCTGGCCAAAGCCGTCCCAATCATCACTGTGCACCACCCCTGGCTGGCGGGCGCGGGTGGCGGCGATCACATCGCCACCGGTGTCACTGCGTTGGGCATACACGTCGATCCAATCGGCGAAGATGCTGCCTGTGCTGTAGAACTTCTCTCCGTTGAGCTTCCAGCGGTCGCCGTCAGGGCTGACCTGGGTGACCACATCACCAATGGCCACATTGCCAATCTCGGTCCAGGCGCAGCCGACGATATCGCCGTCCACGAACCGCTTGAACCACAGATCCCGGCCAGCACTGGGCGGCGCGTTCAGGCGGTCTTCGGCAAACGCGAAGTGCCCACGCAGGGCCTGGGGCACGTTGGAGTCGGCTTCGGCCAGTTCGATCAGCAGTTCGAACAATTGCGGCAGGGAAGCACCGCCGCCGCCATATTCCACCGGCACGCGTACTGCGCCAAAACCGGCTTCCTTGAGCCACTGGATCGGTTCATGGGGCAGGGTGCGGGACTGTTCGCGCTCTACGGCACCGTCGGCGATGCGCTGGAAGATCGGTCGAAAGCGCGCAGCCAGGGTCGGGTAGTCGACACCGGTGGACAGGGGATTGATGACGTGTTGTTCGGTCATGGGCAAGGTTCCTGGGCAGTGATCAATCCAAGGGGGATTGCACACTCCGTGCCGGGTATCTGCGCCCGTATTCATGGGCTAAAGCGTTCAGCTACTGTTGCCCTGGCAACAGTGGATCGACAAACCCGCACGCTCTGCGACATCGACGCCGACCTACGGTATTGCGTGCAACGCCCATGGCCCGTGCGTTTCCACGGCCTGGCACGCTTGCTGCTCAAGCCCTCAGTACATCCCTTTTGTGCGAGGTAACGCGAGATGAGCCAGCAAGCCGTGAAATTTGCCTACTGGGTGCCCAACGTCAGCGGTGGGTTGGTGGTCAGCAAGATCGAACAACGCACCCACTGGGGCATCGACTACAACCGCAAACTGGCGCAACTGGCGGAAGCCGCCGGCTTCGAATACGGCCTCACCCAGATCCGCTTCACCGCCGGCTACGGTGCGGAAAACCAGCATGAGTCCGTGGCGTTCAGCCATGCGCTGCTGGCCGCGACCACCACGCTCAAGGTGATCGCCGCGATCCTGCCAGGGCCCTGGCAACCGGCGTTGGCGGCCAAGCAACTGGCGACGATCGACCAGCTCACCAACGGACGTATCGCGGTGAATATCGTCAGCGGTTGGTTCAAGGGCGAATTCCAGGCCATCGGCGAACACTGGCTGGAGCACGACGAACGTTATCGCCGTTCCGAAGAGTTTATCCGGGCCCTCAAAGGCATCTGGACCCAGGACGATTTCACCTTCAAGGGTGACTTTTACCGCTTCAACAACTACACCCTCAAGCCCAAGCCATTGGGCCAGCCGGAGGTGTTCCAGGGCGGTAGCTCGCGGGCCGCGCGGGATATGGCAGCGCGGGTGTCGGACTGGTACTTCACCAACGGCAACACCCCGGAAGGCATCAAGGCCCAGGTCGATGACATCCGCGCCAAGGCGGCGGCAAACAACCATTCGGTCAAAGTCGGCGTCAACGCCTTTGTGATCGCCCGCGACACCGAGGAAGAAGCCCGCGCCGTGCTGGCAGAGATCATTGACAAGGCCGATCCGGAGGCGGTGAACGCCTTTGGTGATGCGGCCAGGCAAGCGGGCAAGGCGTCACCGGAAGGCGAGGGCAACTGGGCCAAGTCGAGCTTTGAAGACTTGGTGCAGTACAACGATGGCTTCAAGACCAACCTGATCGGTACGCCCCAGCAGATTGCCGAGCGCATCGTCGCGCTCAAGGCAGTGGGGGTGGACTTGGTGCTGGCGGGCTTTCTGCATTTTCAGGAAGAAGTCGAGTACTTCGGCAAACGTGTGTTGCCGCTGGTGCGAGAGTTGGAAGCCAAGGCGGGGATCAAACAGGTGGCGTGAGCAGTTTTTTTTCCAGGCGCAGTGCTGCGGTGTGGTCTTCGTAATAGGCGTCGATCAGGGCAAAGCGCCGATAACCGTTGCGCTCATAGAGGCTGAGAGCACCGGGGTTGTCGGTGCGCACTTCCAGGCGTAGGCGATTGCAACCCTGTGCCACGGCGCTAGCTTCAACGCGGCTCAGCAACTGTCTACCCAACCCCATGCCACGCGCAGGTTCGGCAATGGCGATGGAATACAGACGCGCCAACGAAGTGCCACGGCGAAACAGCACCAGCGCGTAACCGAGCAGTTGCCCGTCATTTTCCGCCACCCGCAACTCGCCGTGGGCGCGGCTTATCATCCACTGGAAACTGCGCCGTGACAGCCTGTCGGTGGTGAAGCAGTGCTGTTCCAAGGCCAGTAATTCAGGCACATCCAAGAGCGTTGCAACGCGAAAGCAAAGAGCCATATGACCGCCGTAAAAGTTGCGTAACGAAACGGGACTTCTCTAAAAGATCGTGCTTAATAGAAAAGGTCGAGTTCTCTAAAGCGGATCAAATATTATGTCGGCGGTACAAGGTCATTGGCGTGAAGTATCCGAGCAAACTCTCGCGGCGACAATAACCAATAAAGGTTATTTTTCCGCACCCCCAAAAGGCAACAGTCAAGTCGTGATCATTGTCGAGCGCAAGGAAGACTGGGCCTCCTACTTCCCCAGCGAAGACATCGTCACTGCCCAGGAATACCTGGAGCAGACCCGCGAAAACGAGACTGGCAAGCGCGTACAGGTGATCAACCTGTGCCGCAGCTACAAGTACCTGGGGCACGGTTACTACTGCTCGCTGCTGGCTGAAGCCCGTGGGCACAAGGTGATCCCGTCGGTGCGTACCATCAGCGAACTGACGAAGAAGTCGTTGTACGGCCTGGCCCTGGACGACCTGGATAAAACCCTCGATAAAGCCTTGAGTCATCACCTTTACAGCAATACCGAAGGCTTTACCCTGACACTTTATTTTGGCCGGACCAATATAGAGCCGTTGCAGGATTTGGCCCGTCAGTTGTTTGAGGCCTTTCCGTGTCCGATCCTGTTAGTGGAGTTCAAGAAGAATAACGGTTGGCATATAGAAGGCGTTAAATCCGGCGTATTGCACAAGTTACGCGACGATCAGGAAGATCAATTCGCCCACGCCCTGGACAACTTCAGCCGCAAGATCTGGCGCCAGCCGCGCTCACGTCGCCTGGCCCGTTATGACCTGGCCATCTTGCACGACCCTCAAGAGCAATTGCCGCCGTCCAACGGCAAGGCCCTGGAGAATTTCATCCGCGTCGGCAAGGGCCTGGGCATCGATGTGGAGTTGATCGAACGCAAGGATTATTCACGCCTGGCCGAATACGACGCCTTGCTGATCCGCGAGACCACCAGCGTCGACAACCACACCTACCGCTTCGCCAAGAAAGCCGAAAGCGAAGGCCTGGTGGTGATGGATGACCCGGCGTCGATCCTGCGCTGCACCAACAAGGTCTACCTCACCGACCTGCTCAACAGTCACCAACTGGGCATGCCCGCCACGGAGATTCTGTACAAGGAACGACCGGAAGACTTTGAACGGGTCGGCGAGCGCCTGGGGTTCCCGCTGGTGCTGAAGATCCCCGACGGGTGTTTTTCCCGTGGCGTGATCAAGGTCGAAAGCCAGGAAGCCTTGCTCAAGGCCACTGCCGAGTTGTTCGAACATTCGGTGCTGTTGCTGGCCCAGGAGTTTTTCTACACCGAGTACGACTGGCGCATCGGCGTGCTCAACCGCAAGCCGATCTTTGCCTGCCAGTACTTTATGTCCAAAGGGCATTGGCAGATCTACAACCACAAGGCCATCGGCCAGGCCATCAACGGTGAATGCCGCACGCTGGCGGTTCATGAAGCGCCCAAGGCGGTGGTGGAGCTGGCCGTGAAGACCGCCAACCTGATTGGCGATGGCCTCTACGGCGTCGACCTCAAGCAGTCCGGCGACAAGGTGGTGGTGATCGAAGTCAACGACAACCCCAACCTGGACGCGGGTATCGAAGATGCCTACTTGCAGGACGACTTGTACGGTTTGGTGCTGGAGGAGTTCGTGAGGCGCCTGGAGTTGAAGCGTCAGGGTCAGGTCTGGTGACCCGGCGATGATCCAGCGTTTCGAACTGATCGATGGCAAGCTGCACAGCGGGGAGCGTGACGATGCCCCGATCCAGTTGTTCAACAACCCTGACCTGGCCGAGCGCGAGTGGCTGCGCGACCACCATAAGCTGGACGAACACGCCCTGGCCTCTGCGCTGGACCCCGACGAAGTCTCGCGCATCGAGTTTCACCCGGACAATCTGTTCCTGATCTGGAAACGCCCGGAAAACTACTCCGGTGGCGGCAACCTGGTGTTCGAGGTGTCGTCCTGCGGCCTGCTGTTTTCACCGGGCCGCCTGCTGGTGATCGCCACCGACGAAACCCCGCTGACCGGCCTCGGCAAACGCCGCCCGCTGCACACGCCGCTGGATGTGTTGCTCGACTTGCTGCTCAATAACATCCATCACTACCTGGGCCACCTCAAGGTGATCAAGTTGGTCGCGCGGGAATTGCAGCAGCAGTTCAATGCGTCGATGAGCAACCACCACCTGATGCAGATGTTCAGCCTCAGCGAAAGCCTGATCTATTACATCAACGCGCTGCACAGCAACGGCGCGGTGCTGTCACGGCTGCGCAACCACGCGGAAAAGGAGCATTTCAGTTCGGAGATATTGGCGCTGATCGACGACCTGATCATCGAGAACCACCAGTGCTACAAACAGGCGGAGATCTATTCCAACGTGTTTTCCGGGCTGATCGACGCCCGCGGCAACCTGATGAACAACAGCATGAACAACCTGTTGCGCAAGCTCACCTTGATCAACGTGGTGTTCCTGCCGCTCAACCTGATTGCGAGCATCGGCGGCATGTCGGAGTTCAGCATGATGACGGCGGGGACGCCGTGGTGGGTGTCGTACCCATTGTTTCTGGCGGCGATGGGGCTGGGGGCTGCTTTGATGGTAGTGGGGCTGAAGCGGATAGCGGGCGGCGCCAATGTCGTTTAAACCCTGTAGGAAGGTTGTAGGGTCAGCACTTCAAACCCATCCGCCGTCACCGCCACGGTATGTTCCCACTGTGCCGACAGGCTGTTGTCCTTGGTTACCACCGTCCAGCCATCCTTCAGGCTGCGCACTTTCGAGCTGCCCTGGTTGAGCATCGGCTCCACGGTAAACACCATGCCTTCGCGCAGTTCCAAGCCGGTGCCGGGGCGGCCGAAGTGCAGGATTTGCGGCTCTTCATGCATCTGCCGGCCGATGCCGTGGCCGCAGTATTCGCGGACTACGCTGTAGCCGTTGGCTTGCGCGTGGCTCTGGATCGCGTGGCCGATATCACCCAGGCGTGCGCCGGGCTTGACCTGGCGGATGCCGGCCCACATCGCTTCGAAGGTTTTCTCGACCAGGCGCTGAGCCTTGGGCGCGACGCTGCCGATCATGTACATCTTGCTGGAGTCGGCAATAAAACCACCTTTTTCCAGGGTGATGTCGATGTTGATGATGTCGCCGTCCTTGAGGATGTCCTTGGCGCTGGGCATGCCATGGCACACCACCTCGTTGATCGAAGTGTTGATGGAGAAAGGGTAGTCATACTGGCCCAGGCTTGCGGGGCGGGCCTTGAGGTCGTTGCGGATGAAGGCTTCGACGGCGGCGTCCAGCTCCAGGGTGGAACGGCCGGCGGCGACAAAGCCGTCGAGCATCGTGAACACCTGGGCCAGCAGGCGCCCGGCTTCACGCATCACGGCCAGTTGGGCGGCAGTCTTGATCATCAACTGCGCCCCCGGATCAGATCGGGCTTGTCCAGCAACAGCTTGTTGATCAGCTCGTTGTAGGGCAGGTGGGGGTTGAGCTCGGCGAGCAGGCCGATCTTGATCCAGAACTCGGCCTGGGCGTTGATGGAACGATCCATCGCGGCGCTGGCCAGGCGCAGTTGTTCGTGCAGTTGGTCGGTGATCTTGACGATGCCCATGGGGTTCACTGTGCGGGATTGATATACAAAGCGTATACGTTTCGTATGCTTTGAGTAAACCTTTTGTTGACGAGTCCCGTCATAGGCGGTTAATTTCGTGACATGACCTTTCAAGCCTTTCGCAGCCAGCCAAGCATTATTACCGCCATTCCTCATTTGGCGGGATAGCGCACGGCTGTACCCAAACCCGCCCTAGAGGCGGGTTTTGTTTTTCCGTCTCCCGGGCCCCGAACAAGAAGCCAGGAGATACCCATGAGCACCTGTCCCCCTACCGCTGACACAGGCTTGCTTGAACACTATGTGAAGAAGATCCTCGCCGCGCCGGTCTATGACCTGGCGGTGCGCACGCCGTTGCAGGCGGCACCGGCGCTGTCGGCATTGCTGGGTAACCAGGTGTTGCTCAAGCGTGAAGACCTGCAGCCGACGTTCTCGTTCAAGATCCGTGGCGCCTACAACAAACTGGTGCAGTTGAGCGACGAGCAAAAGGCGCGCGGCGTGGTCACCGCATCGGCCGGCAACCATGCCCAAGGCGTGGCGCTGGCAGCCAGGGAGTTGGGGATCCAGGCGCGGATCGTCATGCCCAGCACCACGCCAGAGTTGAAGGTACTCGGCGTACGCTCCCGTGGTGCTGAAGCGGTCCTGCACGGCGAGAGCTTCCCCTTTGCCCTGGCCCACGCACTGCAACTGGCCGAAACCTCAGGTTGCACCTTTGTCTCGCCCTTCGACGATCCGGAGGTGATCGCCGGACAAGGCACCGTGGCCATGGAAATCCTGCGCCAGCAACAAGGGCCCTTGGACGCGATCTTCGTGCCGGTGGGCGGCGGTGGCCTGATCGCCGGGATCGCCGCTTACGTTAAATACCTGCGGCCCGAGGTGCGCATCATCGGCGTCGAATCTGAGGGCTCCAGTTGTCTGCTGGCGGCGCTGCGGGCGGGTGAACGCGTGGTGCTGCCCAGCGTGGACGGGTTTGCCGACGGCACGGCGGTGGCGCAAGTCGGTGCCTACGGGTTTGAGATCTGCCGGGACTGGGTGGATGACGTTATTACTGTCAGCAACGATGAACTGTGCAGCGCGATCAAGCTGATCTACGACGATACCCGCTCGATCACCGAACCTTCCGGTGCCTTGGCGGTGGCGGGAGTGCGCAAGTATGTCGCCCGCCATCAACTGCGCGGGAAGACCCTGGTGGCGATCAATTCCGGGGCGAACATCAACTTCGATAGTTTGCGACATGTTGCTGAAAGGGTGGCTGCGCAAGGCGCCGTTGCCGTTGAGGCCTACAGTTAAACGTTTAATCGCAGCGGTTCGACGACGATTTAAACACGGCCAATTTACATATATAACCCGGCGCGCGGCTTATGAGGAAAAGTTACAACGAAGGCTGATTTTGCCGAGTAGGCTTGGGTGTTGTAAGCGTCTTCCAGGGTCGGCAAGGCGCGACGAGTGAGCGCTCGTCGGACACATAAAAGTCTGTTGGCAGTCTCAAGAAAGGAGAGGTTGACCATGCTTTCGGAATTAGAACTTCGCAGCATTATTGAAGGAAGTTTCCTGCCCAAACGGTGCGAATGCACCAAAGCCGAAGATGCTTCGCTGACGATCAAGGTCTACGACGACCGCGACCGTGACCGGGTGGATTTGGAAGTCAAAGGGATCAACGCGGACAAACTCGACAGCAGTCGAGCCATTTGCAACCTGATCACCGGGTTGCGTGAAGACCTCAAGCACAGCCATGCACCCGCCCTGCAAAGAGTGGGAGGGCGCGGCTACTACTAGGTAGATGCCTGGGGTTGGATGACCGAAGACCTGTGGGCCTGGATAAACGCCAGGCCCAATACGGTTTCCGTTGCCACTGCCAGCAGGATGCCGGGTCCGGCATTGCCGTTTATCCACTCACTGAACCCCAGTACCGCCAGCACCCAACAGCCAATGGTAAAACCGCCGGTCATGGCGCGTCGTGTGTCGCAGGGTGGTGCGTGGCGTGCGCGGTAGAACATCACGCCGATAGCCAGGAACAGGGTGGCGTTACGCCGAGCCACCAGGCCCGTGGCATTTGAATATTCAACGCTCCACAGCCATAGCATCCATTCGGGGCGCAGGCCCCATATCAGCGCCAGGGCAAAACAGAGCACGGCGGTAAAGAGGGCGAGCGTATGAAAGCGCAGCGGCATGGCGAATCCTTTCGGCACGGTTAACAGGTGCAAAAGGATACCGCGTGCTGACGCGTTACGCCGCCCTTAATCAACATCATGTTCAGTTCTGGAACAAACAGGCCTCGGATAACTTCTTGTAGCTCACGTGCTGCACTTCACCGGCCTTGTCCAAAAACTTGATCTCGGCCTTGATGACCTTGCATTCACGGGTATCCGGTTCGGTCATGGCAATCACTTTCTGGATGTCCATGGGCATGCCGTACCGATAGGGCACAGCTTTGGATTCAGCCTGGGCCATGGCCGATACGGTGGTGAGGGCGAGGGTGCAGCCGAGCAGGAATACGTTGCGCATTTTCATGAGGTTTCTCCGTCAGTGGTCCGGTTCATCAGCGTGATGAATCGGCGGCCGTACCTTCAGCCGATGGCCATGGAGGTGCGGTCGAAGCCACTGTTGTCTCCCAAGCTTAACCATTGATTAAATTGGGGTTTTTGAGAAAAGTCCTACATGTTTATGGGGTTGATTCCCGCTGTATTGTCTGACGGCTTACGGCTCAGTTCTGGAAGTCGCAGGCTTCCGACATTTTCCGATAGCTCACGTCCTCAACCTTGCCCGCCTTATCCAGGAACTTGATATCCGCCTTGATGACTTTGCATTCATCGGTGGGCGTTTCGTTCATGGCCAGGACCTTGTCGATGTTCATCGGCATGCCGTATTGGTAAGGCACGGGTTTGACAGCGGCGCCTTGGTCGTCGGCCTGGGCCAGACCTGATACTGCGGCCAGCGCCAAGGCGCTGCCGAGTACGAGAGTGCGCAGTTTCATGGTGGTTCTCCGCAACAAGTGGGTACAACTTCACTGTCGGCGTGCGGGATTAACCATCGATTAATTTTTAGCTGGCTGACAAAACCTTCATCCAAGCTGCCGGCGATAGGGCAGGTCGGGGCCGGTCTTGGTGCAGGTCAGTGCGGCGGCGCGGATGGCGAAGCCGAGCATGGTGTCGATCTGTGCACGGGTGAGTTGTTGCAGGCCGTCCACTGAGTCCAACTGCTGTTCGGTCAACCAGGCAATCAACGCCGCCTGGAAGGTGTCGCCAGCCCCCACTGTATCGGCCATCACCACCTTGACCGCCGGCGCAGACCAGTGGCCATGCTGGCGGCTGAATACACTGGCGCCGTCGCCGCCACGGGTGAGGAATACCAATTGGCAACGGTGTTGCAGCCAGCCCTGCAGCACGCTTTCGGGCGACTGCTCGGGGTAGAGCAGGTGCAGGTCTTCGTCGCTGACCTTGATCAGGTCGGCATGCTTGACCAGTTCCGCCACACGGTCGCGCCACAGCTGGATATCCGGCTGCGGGTTGAGCCGCACGTTGGGGTCGAGGCTGATCAGGCGCTTGCCGCTTTCACGCTTGACCAGGCTCAGCAAGGTGTCGCCGATGGGTTGCACCACCAGGGAGAACGACCCGATGTGCAGGCCACGGATATCATCGCTCAGCTCGGGCAGATGAGCGACTTCCAGCAGTCGGTCGGCGCAGCCTTCACCGCGAAAGTTGTACTGCGGTGAGCCATTGGCGCCCACGGCGACCATCGACAAGGTGGTCGGCGCGGCGAATTCCACCAGGAACTGCTCGCTGACGCCTTCATCCTTGAGCACCTGTAACAAGCGGCGGCCGAGGAAATCGGTGGAAAGCCCACCGAACAAGCCCGCCTCGACACCCAGGCGGCGCAAGCCGACCGCGACGTTGAACGGCGAACCGCCGGCAATTGCCTTGTAATTGACCTTCGATGCCTGCCCGCTGGCATCTTCCTCGCTGAAAAAATCAAACAGCGCTTCACCACACACCAGATACATAGTCGTTCGCTCTTAAAGGGTTGCCACGAGCTGTTGATAGCGCTCGTAGGCGTGTTGATACGCGCTGACGCTGGCCGCCACCGGCAGCGTACGGCTGGCCGGGTCGACGCTCACACATTTGTCGCACAGGCTGGCCAGCGACTCGCCGGACTGGCTCCACGCCGCCTGGATCGCCGCGCCCAGGGCGGCGGCTTCACTTTGTTCGGTGCAGACCACTTCGGTGTTCATGATATCGGCGACCATCTGCCGCCAGACCGGGCTTTTCGAACCGCCGCCGATCAAGCGGATGCTCTGGCTTTGCAGGCCGGTCTGGCGCAGCAGGTCGAGGCCGTAGCGCAGGCCGAAGGTGGTGCCTTCGACCACCGCGCGGCACAGGTTGGCGCGGGTCAGGTTGGTCATGGTCAAGCCGTGCAGGCTGCCGGTGGCGTGGGGCAGGGCGGGCACACGTTCGCCGTTGAGGAACGGCAACATGCTCACGCCGTCCGCGCCAATCGGCGCTTGTTCGACCAGGGCGTTGAATGCGGCCAGGTCGAGGTCGAACAACTCGCGGATCACCCCGGTGGCGTTGGTCAGGTTCATGGTGCAGATCAGCGGCAACCAGCCGCCGCTGGACGAACAGAAGGTGGCGACCGAGGCCTGTGGGCTGACGTTGGGCTGGTCGGCAAACGCGTACACAGTCCCCGACGAGCCCAGGCTCATGGTGATCACGCCGGGGGCAATGTTGCCGGTGCCGAGGGCGCCCATCATGTTGTCGCCGCCACCGCTGGAGACGATGGCGTTGGGGTTGATGCCCAGCCGTTCGGCAATCGCCGGAAGAACGGTGCCGACGCTCTGATCGGCCTCAATCAGCTGCGGCAGGGCCTTTTCTAGACGACCGCTCGGGTCGATGTGCCTGAGCAGCGCCACATCCCACTCACGGCTGCGCACGTTGAAGTAGCCGGTGCCCGACGCATCGCCGTATTCCGCGACGGCGCGGCCGGTGAGCCAGTAGTTGAGGTAGTCGTGGGGCAGCAGGATATGCGCGATGCGCGCAAAGATGTCCGGGTGCTGTTCGCGCGTCCACAGCAGCTTGGACACGGTGTAGCCCGGTGCAATGGCCACGCCGAGGCGTTCCAGGGAGCCGCTTTCGCCACCCAGGTGCTGCAAGAGTCGGTCGTTCTCGGGCGTGGTCTCGGTGTCGCACCACAGTTTGGCCGGGCGCAGTACCTGGCCCTGGTCATCCAGCAGCACCAAACCATGTTGCTGGCCGGACACGCCGATGCCGAGGATGTCCTGGCCGTCCACGCCGGCCTGTTGCAGGGCGCGGTGGGTGGCTTCGGTAAAGGCGTCCAGCCACTCCTGGGTGTGCTGCTCGCGGCGGCCATTGGCACCGCTGATCAATGTGTGTGCCGCTGCGCCCAGGCCCAGCACCTTGCCGCTCGTGGCGTCGAGGACGATGGCCTTGGTGCCTTGGGTGCCGCAGTCGATGCCGAGAAACAGGTTTTGCTGGGTCATGGGGAGGGCCTTCAATGGATGTTGGCGAGTAACCGTTCCAGGGTCCTGCTGACACCCACTTCCTGCAGGCTCCTGTAGCACCGCTCGAACGCTGCCACAAACTCAGGCGAATTGGGAATAGCCTTGCCAAAAATCTCTTCCACCCCCAGCAAACGTTGGCTGATCAACGCATCATCACTCACCAGCCCCTGGCAAAACGCTGCACGCGGATCCGGGATGGTGTAGCTCACTCCATTCTCGTCCACGCCCTTCAAATACAACGCCCACGCTGCCACGACCAACGCCGCGCGCTCAGTCTCGCGCCCATCGGCAATCAGGCGGTTGATGGTCGGCACGGTGAACTTGGGAAACTTCGACGAGCCATCCGAACACACGCGTTCCAACTGGTCGGCAATCGCCTGGTTGGAGAAGCGGTCCACCAGCGTCTGCTTGTAGTCCGTCAGATCGATGCCCGGCACCGGCGCCAGGTTCGGCGTGACGTCCAGGTCCATGTAGGCGCGCATGTAGGCGACAAACACCGGGTCGTTCATGGTCTCGTGCACAAACCGATAACCCTTGAGAAACCCCAGGTAGGTCAGCGCCAGGTGGCTGCCGTTGAGCAGGCCGATCTTCATTTCTTCATAGGGCGTGACGTCATCGGTGAACTGCACACCGACCTGTTCCCAGGCCGGGCGACCGTTGACGAACTTGTCCTCCAGCACCCACTGAACGAAGGGTTCGCACACCACTGGCCAGGCATCGTCGATGCCGTGGTCATCATGCAACTGCAGGCGATGCGCGGTGCTGGTCATCGGTGTGATGCGGTCGACCATCGCATTCGGAAAGCTCACATTGGCCTTGATCCAATCGTGCAGCTCGGCGTTGTGCAACGCGGCAAACGCCAACAGGGCTTTACGCGTCACGTCGCCGTTGTGCGGCAGGTTATCGCAGGACATCACGGTAAATGCCGGGGTGCCGGCGGCGCGGCGTTGGGTCAGGGCGGCGCAGATAAAGCCAAACACGGTCTTGGGTGCGCTCGGGTGTGCCAGATCATGCTGGATCTGCGGCAGGTGAGCCATGAACTCACCGTTGCTGTCGTCGATGCAGTAGCCGCCTTCGGTGATGGTCAGCGAGACGATACGGATCGCCGGGTCGGCCAGTTTGTCGATCAGCGCCTGGGCGCCGTCTTCGGCCAGCAGCATGTCACTGATCGAGCCGATCACACGCACTTCGGTGTCGTCGGTATCGCCCAGCTCATACAGGGTGAACAGGTAGTCCTGGCCGGCCAGGTCGTCGCGGGCCTTGCGGTCTTCGGCACGCAGGCCGACACCGCAAATGCTCCAGTCCAGGCCAACGCCGGTGTTCATCAGCGCGTCGGTGTAATAGGCCTGATGCGCGCGATGGAAACCGCCGACGCCGATATGGGCGATGCCTTGCGTGGTGCTGGCAATCGCGTAGGCGGGCAGTTTCACGTGCGGCGCCAACTGGGTGAGGTTTTGTTTATTCAGTTTCATCAGCAAAGTCTCGCGAAATCAGGCGGCAGCGCGCAGTGGGCGGGCCACGGCAACACCGTCGGTGTCGAACAGATGGCAGTGCGCCGGGTCCAGGTGCAGGTGCAGCGTCTCGCCGTACTGGCTGGCCATGTCGCCACGGATCCGCATGGTCAGCGGCTCGCCGTTGGCGGTGTTGACGTGGCAGAAGGTGTCGCTGCCCAGGCGCTCGCCGACGTCGGCGGTGACGGTGAGAGTGGTTTGGCCGGGCGCGGCGATTTCCAGGTGCTCCGGACGAATGCCCAGGGTCACGGCACTGCCGACGCTCAAGGTGGCGCCGCTCAGTGGCAGGCTGATCAGCGTGCCTGCATCCAACTGCACTTCGCAGCTTTGACTTTCAACACGGGTGACGTTGCCCTTGAGGAAACCCATCTTCGGCGTGCCGAGGAAACCCGCCACGAACAGGTTGGCCGGCTGGTGGTACAGCTCCAACGGCGAGCCGACTTGCTCGATACGGCCACTGTTCAACACCACGACCTTGTCGGCCAGGGTCATCGCCTCCACCTGGTCGTGGGTCACGTAGATCATGGTCGCTTGCAGCTCTTTATGCAGGCGTGCCAGTTCCAGGCGCATCTGCACGCGCAACGCGGCGTCGAGGTTGGACAGCGGTTCGTCGAACAGGAAGATCTTCGGGTTGCGCACAATCGCACGGCCGATGGCCACACGCTGGCGCTGGCCGCCAGACAGCTGCTTGGGCTTGCGCTCCAGCAATGGGCCCAGCTCCAGGATGCGCGCCGCTTCGCTGACCTTGCTCTCCACCAGCTTCTTGTCGACACCGGCCAGGTCCAGGGCGAACGACATGTTCTTGCGTACGCTCATGTGTGGGTACAGCGCGTAGGTCTGGAACACCATCGCCAGGTCACGCTTGGCCGGGGTCACTTCGGTGATGTCGCGACCGTCCAGTTCGATAGTGCCTTCGCTGACTTCTTCCAGGCCGGCGATCAGGCGCAGCAACGTGGATTTACCGCAGCCCGACGGGCCGACAAACACCACGAATTCCTTATCGTTCACTTCCAGGTCGATGCCCTTGATGATGGAAAAGCCTTCGAAACCTTTTTGCAGATTCTTGATTTTCAGGTTGGCCATGATGGGCCTCCGCTAGGAATTATTATTTGACGGCGCCAAAGGACAAACCGCGCACCAACTGTTTCTGGCTGATCCAGCCAAAGATCAGGATCGGCGCGCAGGCCAGGGTCGACACGGCGGACAATTTGGCCCAGAACAAGCCTTCGGGGCTGGAGTAGGAGGCGATCAATGCGGTCAACGGCGCAGCGGCGGACGAGGTCAGGTTCAGCGACCAGAACGCCTCGTTCCAGCACAGGATCAGCGACAGCAACACGGTGGAGGCCAGGCCGCCCTTGGCAATCGGCAGCAGCACGCGGACCATTTCCTGCCAGAGGGTGGCGCCATCCAGGCGCGCGGCTTCGAGGATGTCCTTGGGGATGTCCTTGAAGTAGGTGTAAACCATCCACACCACGATCGGCAGGTTGATCAGGGTGTAGATGATGATCAGCGCAATGCGCGTGTCCAGCAGGCCAAAGCTCTTGGCCAACAGGTAGATCGGCATCAGCACGCCCACTGGCGGCAGCATCTTGGTGGACAGCATCCACAGCAGCGTGCCTTTGGTGCGTTGGGTTTCGTAGAAGGCCATGGAGTAGGCGGCCGGCACCGAAATCAGTAGGCACAGTGCCGTTGCGCTGAAGGAAATCAGCACCGAGTTCCACGCATAGCTGAAGTAATTGCTGCGCTCGTTGATGTGTAGGTAGTTCTCCAGCGTCGGCGTGAAGATGAACTGTGGCGGCGTGGCGAACGCATCGATTTCGGTCTTGAAGCTGGTCAGCACCATCCAGAAGATCGGGAAGAAGATCAGGATCGCGATGGCCCAGGCCAACGTGCCGAGCAACAGGCTTTGCAGGCGGCGGGATTGTTGAAGCGTCATGGCGCGGCCCTCAAGGCTTGTCAGTCAGGTTTTTGCCGATCATCCGCACCAGGATGATCGCCGCGATATTGGCGATGACCACGGCAATCAAGCCGCCGGCCGAGGCCATGCCCACATCGAACTGCACCAGCGCCTGGTTGTAGATCAGGTAGGCGAGGTTGGTCGAGGCGTAGCCGGGGCCACCGTTGGTGGTGGTGAAGATCTCGGCGAATACCGAGAGCAAAAAGATCGTCTCGATCATCACCACCACGGCAATCGGGCGGGCCAGGTGCGGCAGGGTCAGGTGCCAGAAGATCGCAATGGCACCGGCACCGTCCAGGCGCGCGGCTTCCTTTTGTTCCTGGTCGAGGGACTGCATGGCGGTCATCAGCAGCAGGATCGCGAAGGGCAGCCACTGCCACGACACGATGATGATGATCGACAGCAACGGGTAGTGCGCCAGCCAGTCCACGGGTTCTGCGCCGAAGAACTTCCACACGGCGGCCAGGATTCCGGACACCGGGTGGAAAATCAGGTTCTTCCAGATCAGCGCACCGACGGTGGGCATGATGAAGAACGGCGAAATCAGCAGCACCCGCACCAGGCCGCGGCCGAAGAACTCACTGGCTTCCAGCAGGGCGCTGATCAGCACACCGAACACCACGCTGATCAGCAGCACACTGCCCACCAGCAACAAGGTATTGGTGGCGCCGGGAAGGAAGCCAGAATCGGTGATGAAATAGGTGAAGTTTTCCAGCCCGACGAATTGGTTTTCGCCGGGGTAGAGCAAGTTGTAGCGGATCAGCGAAAAGTACAGGGTCATGCCCAGCGGCACGATCATCCACAGCAGCAGCAAGGCTACCGAGGGGCTGACAAGGAACCAGCCGGGGTTGGCCAGGCGGTTTTTGGCGGGTGTATTCATGGTATTCAAGGCCAATACAGAGCAAGAATCGGAGTGCGCTTAAATGTGGGAGCGGGCAAGCCCGCTCCCACATTTACAGTGGAAGGCTCACCTTATTTGGGATACCCGGCCCGCTTCATTTCACGCTCGGTGGTGGTCTGCGCGGCAGTCAGTGCGGCATCCACCGTCTGCTGACCGGTCAACGCGCCCGAGAAGAACTTGCCGACCTGGGTGCCAATCGCCTGGAACTCAGGAATGGTCACCAACTGGATACCGACATACGGCACCGGCTTGAGCGTCGGCTTCGTCGGGTCCGCGACTTTCAGCGATTCCAGGGTCACCTTGGCAAACGGCGCCGCCTTCATGTACTCGTCGCTGTAGGTCGACTTGCGCGTGCCTGGAGGTACGTTGGCGATGCCATCGGTCTTGGCGACCAATGCACCGTACTCCTTGGAGGTCGCCCAACTGGTGAACACCTTGGCAGCGTCTTTGGCCTTGGAACTGGTCGGGATCGCCAGGCTCCAGGAGTACAGCCACGAAGTGCCCTTATCGGTCTTCTCGTGCGGGGCAAAGGTAAAGCCGACATGGTCAGCCACTTTGCTCTGGGTCTTGTCGGTAACGAACGAGCCGGCCACGCTGGCGTCGACCCAGATCGCGCACTTGCCGCTGTTGAACAGCGCCAGGTTTTCGTTGAAACCGTTGCTGGAAGCACCCGGCGGGCCGGATTTCTTCATGTTATCGACGTAGAAGTTCAGCGCGTCTTTCCATTCTGGACCGTTGAATTCCGGCTGCCACTTCTCATCGAACCAGCGCGCACCGTAGCCGTTGGCCAGTGTGGTGATCAGCGCCATGTTTTCACCCCAACCGGCTTTGCCCCGCAGGCACAGGCCGTATTGCTCTTTGGTCTTGTCGGTGAGTTTGCTGGCGAATTCGCCGATCTGTGTCCAGGTCGGGTGCTCGGGCATGGTCAGCCCGGCGTCCTTGAACAGATCGGTGCGGTAATAAGTGATCGAGCTTTCAGCGTAGAACGGCAGGGCGTACAGCGAGCCTTTGACGGACAAACCGTCACGCACCGAAGGGAACACATCATCGAGGTCGTAGGACGCCGGCAGATCCTTCATCGGCTCCAGCCAGCCCTTGGCACCCCACAGTGCAGCTTCGTACATGCCGATGGTCAACACGTCAAACTGCCCACCCTGGGTGGCGATATCGGTGGTCAGGCGTTGGCGCAGCACGTTTTCTTCGAGCACCACCCAGTTCAGCTTGATCTCCGGATGCTCGGCCTCGAAGGTTTTCGAGAGCTTTTGCATGCGGATCATGTCGCTGTTGTTGACGGTGGCAATGGTCAGGGTTTGCGCGCCAAGGCTGACGGCGCTGAGGGTCATGCAAGAAAAGGCAATTAGAGCTTTTGCTGTGAACTTCATCGCGCACTCCATCTCCGCGCCCAGGGGCTACGGAAGGACAGTTATTGTTGTTGTGTCTTCCACGACAGCTGGAAGAGTGTGCGTTGATTACAGCCTTCAAATGGAGTTGTGACAAATCCTTGGGAACACTGCGGCTGATACTTTTTTGCACTGGAGTTGCAGGGTGGGCACGACCACTCAGAGTGGCGCCAACCTGTGAGTTCTGACAGTAGACGCTAAAAGGTCGCAGAGGGTTAATGGGTTGGCACAACCCAACCAGGAGATGTTTATGAACTGTTCTCGCGTAAACCTCAAAAACAACACGCTTTATAAGATCGCATTGGGCGTGGTCATTGCTGTTTCGATTAATGCCTGTACCACAGGACCTCTGGAATTAAGAGAGCCTGCTTGTGTGCGAGAGGGTTATTTTAAAAGTGTCAAACCCGTAGGAGGGTTCCACCGATGCGTATGGAAACCCGATATCCAACGCTACATTCAATACCCTTATACCTGTCCGAGCGGGCTTGAGTTCGATGAGCGTGCACAAGCATGTATAAAGCCCTGACGGCTGCGTCGTGACCTGATTGTTATCGGCGTAAACCAGAAAGTCAGCGGGGATCAGTACTTCTACTGATCCCCGCTTGCATTGACATCAGATGGGATAGGGCGTCTGGACGATGCAAATATCATCCAGATCATAGAGCCCTCCGGTGGTAGGATTTCCGACAGACACTGAGGCCTCAAACGGACCATTCAGATAACCCATTACAACATCGGCGCTCAGCCAGGTATTGATGGCAGTCACATCAAACCGCTTTTTCAATGTGCCCAGGTGAACCTCGACAAAGGTCGGCGCGCCAATGGCGGCAAACTTGCTGATACGATATCTGAGTTTGACCCTGTAGTACCCAGCAGCATTGGGCGCAAAGATTTTCTGCAAACCGACTCCACTGCCCGTTTTGGGGAAGGCGTGCCAGAAGAAGTTGCCGTCTGGGTCGCGACGAATGCCTGCATCAGCGTATTCACTCACCCAGTAATTCATGTTGTCGCTGGTGAACGTCGTGCAGTCGTGGACCATCACGCTTCTTACCGTGTAATGCTTTGACGGGAACTCAATCGCCCGCCACTCATCCCTGACACCGTTTAGCGCCACTTTCAGCTGCAGGGTCAGCAGGCTGCCGTTTCCAAGGTTGTGCAGGTAACTGCTCAACACTGTTTCCAGGTGATAACCCTGGCTGATCCAGGCAGCGTCTACCTCGCCATTGGTCGTACCGTCCAGCAGGGTCAAGTTGAGCGCCTTACCGGCGCGGTCGGTACCGAACAACTTGAGCCACACGGGTTGGTGCTTGGCAATGAATGGCCATATCCCCGCCCGAGCTGTGGCGTTACCGACCGTGTCCAAATCGATTATGCCGGTAGGTGTGGCTTCATCGATCTGGAGCACGGTTTTTTTCAGCTCGGCTTGAGGCAACGGATCAAGATTCACCGTGAGCAAGACAGAGGGCCGTGTATCCGTACCTTTGGTTACCGTATACCTGATCGTGAATTGGGTCCTGGTGCTGCCGATATTGGCGGCAATCAATGCGGCGTCCAGGGGCACATTGACGGTGCCATCAGTTTCCCCATAGATCGGCCCGATCGTAGCCGAGCCGGCGCCGGCGCTGCCTAGAACTTCCACATAGATCCTGTCGGTGGTGCTCATCGGACCATAGCTCACCCGCAGATTTGCACCGTATTGTGCATCCAGCGCCGCCAATGTCACCAACGTGCCGGACCCGCTTGCTTTTTCCAAGATGGGTACCGGGTACTGCGCGGGCAAGGCCCTGACGGTGTAGTCGCGTTGCAAAAACCTTACGGCATTGGACAGGTCCGAGCTCCGGTCGAAGGTGACAGCACAGCGCATGCTCAATTGCGTGCCGTCCTTGAGCTTGCGTATCTCCGCAATGGGCGCCAGTGGATGAAGACCGTTCTGCTCGCCGTCCAGTCCCACCAGGTCGCCATAGCTGAAGGCATGGTAGAACTGAGTGTCGTCTGCGTAGGTGCCGAGCAGTTCGAACCACACCCGCTGAAAGTGATGGATGAAGAACCAGGGATCAACCAAAGCGCGTTCGGTGCCCTTCAGGGTGCTGAGGTCGAGCACCGCATCCAGCGCGTGGCCTTCCAGATAGGCTTTGGGGAATGGCGGTGGTAACAACTCCAGGTTCAACACCTGCGATGGCGTTTTGTGCAGGCCCCGGATTAGGAAGTACTGCACCTGGATAAAGTGCCCCTTCTCCTGGATGTTGGCACCCACTACATCAGGGTCGATGGCGGTGTACACGACCTTCGATGTATTGCCATTCTGGGTTTCGCAATAGGTACCAATTCCCGGGATTCCGCTCCAGCAGGTCTCGACTTGGTCGGTGGGCCGCAATTGCGCAATATTGGCCACGACGGTCGCTCCCCCTGTTGCGGCAACTGCCGCCAGTTGGTCGGGGTAGCGGGTTGCTTCTGCGACCTCCGGTCGTATCAGTGTGAGCGCTTTTCCTACAGTGATAAGCAAAACATCGGAAAAGCGTTTCGGGCTGTTATCCGCCGGTTGCAGTGTGTAGCTGAGACGAATTTCCCCATCGTTATTGGCAATGGCATATTTCGCGTCTACCGGAACCACGACCTGCCTGCCTGCCGTCGATGAGTTCAGTTTTATGTCATCACTGGTGGAACCGTTGCTGGCAGAACCTCTCAAAAACCACTCAAAGATATCGCCGGGCGCCGTACGCGTTTCGGTCAAGGTCAAGTTGAGCGTGGTGCCGATGATGCTATCAATGTCCAAATTGTTGAGCAGGTCTACATGTTGCAGTTTCGGTGCGGGCATCGAGCGTACGGCTGCGCCGAAGGTCACTTCCAGAACCTCGGACTTGCGTACCGTCTGAATGCCTGAGCCCATGATCCGCATCCGGCCATCGTTGACGAGGTAGAACACGCTGACCAACCCCAGACCGATGAAACGCGAAAACTGCTCCTGGAGCACTGTGCGCGGGGGCGGAGGTGGCTCTTTCGCGCCAGCCAGCAATTCTTCTTCGTACTCGACCAACCTGTTTGTCGAGTCCAGGGCTTCCATGCGGAAGGTCACGCTCCAGTCAGCGTCATAGGGCGAAAATTCTGGAAAAAAGGCCTGGAAATAGGAGATTGATGGGTCAATAAAACCACCTTCGTTTTTATCGATGGTCATTGCCGGCATCGATCGTTTAACGCCGCTCACGGTGACATTCAAGCGCCTGGAAGTGCCGAGGAGGCTGCCAGTGGACGTTTTCAGCTCGTATTCGATCTCCAAGTGACCGCCGATCACGGCTTCTGCGTATTTTTTGTCTACTGGGGTCGTAGCTGACCGATCGATTCGAGCAGCAAATGGCGTGAGAAGTACGGTAGTGCGTCCACCGTCAGAGTCGATTAGGGTCAGTTTCACGTGGATCATGGCGCCAGCGGGTGTAGATACGCCATTTGGCAGCGTTTTAGGAATGACCACTTCGACTTTCAGCGGTTTTTCCCCGTCTTTGTCGTAGTCCAATTCGTCGACCGAATCCTCATTGACGGTGAAGTGCGCTCGGTTGAGCAAGAGTTTGTTCAGGTCGGTTTCCACCCTTATGGGCATCGACCACTGCGGTACTTCCCCGGAATAGTTGAACACGATGTCAAAGACCCGGAAGTAAATCACCACCCAGCCACTGCCTCCGGCGATGATGGTTGACTCTGGCACATGCACGACAATCGGCTTGATACCGTCGAGGTGGTCTTGATCAATCTCCAAGAACACTGGGTGACCGTTCCACCAAACCTCGATAGTGTCTCCCACCGCCATGTTCGGATAAGGATCAACTGTCAAGTCCACGCCTTGCTTAGCCCGTTCGGGGTCGAGTACACCGTCCACCAGATCAGGCGGTAAATGCATGATCAGCCGCGAGTGATAATAGGGATTGGTGCTGACGCCGCCGGGGCGGTCGGTTTTGACAAGCCAGGTTTGATATGGGGAGATGCTCGGGGTGCCGCTGCCCACTCGCTCCACTTGGCCAAAACACGGATAAATATAGCCCCTCGGTACCAACCCTTCTGGGATCATCAGCGTGACAAAGTTCTTATCCGGATCCAAATCTTCTTGCCTGATGTCATCGATGGCAATGGCGTAAGTGAAGCTGCCCATGAATAACTTGAACGTGTCGCCCTTATTGAAGTTGAACCACTTGCTGAAACGCACGGTAAGCCAGGGCTGCACCAGTCGAATGTTCAAGCCGATATCAGCGCCTGGAATCGGCTGCACTGCGTCGCTGACAAACGGGGAGTCCAGTGGGTCGGCAATGACGGGGGGCCTTGGCCCATGGCGATGGGGCTTGCAGACAGGGCAGGGCAGGTTGGAGGACGTGAGTTTTTTCATAGTGAGCGCTCCTTATGCAGCATAAAGCTGGGTAAGGAAATCACACACCCCTCGGTGTGGCGCGTATAGCTGTCAAAGTTGACAGTAGCGACGGGTGGTCAGGCCAGGTTCTGCTCCGTCAAGCGCTGTACTGCCAACCGACGGTAGTGCGACGGGGTCATGCCCTTGAGCTGCTGGAAGCGCCGATTGAAGTTGGAAATATTGTTGAAGCCCGACTCGAAACACACATCGGTCACGGGCTTTTCGCCATCGGCGAGCAGTTCGCACGACCTGCTGATGCGCAGGCGGTTGACGAATTCAACGAAGGTACGCCCGGTGGCCTGCTTGAACACCCTGGAAAAATAGGTGGGTTTCATCCCCAGATAATCTGCCACTTCTTCCAGCGGCAATTCGCGCGCGTAGTGGGCAAAGATGTAGTCCACTGCACGGTTGGTGCGGTCGATGCTGTGCTCGTCGGCCAGTTGTGGCGTGGTCACTCCGGACAGTAGCTGGTAGTCCTCGCACGCGTTCAGCACCTCCAGCAGGATAAAGAAGTGCCCCAGGCGCGCCATGCCTTGGGCGTCCTCAATGCGTTGCATCAAGGTCATCGCCTGGGCAATCGTGCGCTTGCAGCGAAACTCTATGCCGTACTGCGCGCGCTCCAGCAACGGCGCCAGGCTCTTTAACTCGGTAAAAATGTGGCTGCCGTGCTCGAACAACTCATCGGTGAAGTTCACCAGCATGTCGCGCTTGGGTACCACCTCGTCTTCTTCCACCTGGCTGATCCAGTTATGGGGCAGGTTGGGGCCAGTGAGAAACAGGCTTTCCGGGTAGAAGTTGCCGATGTAGTCGCCGATAAACACCTTGCCGGAACTGGCAACGATCAGGTGCAGCTCGTATTCCTTGTGGAAGTGCCAGCGCACCAGCGGGCAGGGAAAACCGTGCTGGCGATAGATGATGGACAGGCCGTTGTGGTCGTCCATCAGTTCGTAGGAAGGGTCGGTGATACGCGTTGCTCGGGTCATGCTGCCGTCGCTTTATTGTGGTTGCTGCGTAGGATAATGCCCCGTCGCGCGTCACCTCGCCAGCGCGAGTGTTTATACGACGCGGTTTTTCGCCTCGATCCACTGCGACATGTACTGCGTACTTTTATGGGCGTGGTGGCGCAGCATGCTGCCGGTGAAGTTGTCGCGGCGGTGGGCGTTTAGCGTGCTGCGGCACTGCTCCAGGCAAGCCACCAGTGCAGGGCCATGGATGTTCTGGTCATAGCGGCGGGCCAACAGATGGCGGCCGTTTTCCTGGGCCTGGGTCCAGCGTTTGCGGTCCTGGTAGAGCGCTACCGCAGCCGCGGCCATGGCCTGTGCGCTGTGTTCGATCACGCCCGGCCAGGGTTGCTCGTCGCCCATGGCCTCGGCGCCGATGGGCGTGGTGATATTCGGTGTGCCGCAGAGCATCGCGTCCGCCAGCTTGCCCTTGATGCCGGCGCCGAAGCGCAAGGGCGCCAGGCAGATACGCGCGGCGGTCATGACTTGCAGGGCATCTTCGGCCCAGTTCATCACATGAAAGCCCTGAGCCGGGTTGTGCAAGGCGGTGGCTTTGGGCGGCGTGTAGGCACCGTAGATATGCAGCTGCGCGCCCGGCAATTGCTGGCGGATCAACGGCCACAGGCTGTTTTTCATCCATAACACCGCATCCCAGTTGGGCGCGTGGCGGAAGTTGCCGATGCTGAGGAAGTGCGCGCGGTCTTCAAACGGTGCGAACGGTTCGGACGGTGGCTCCAGCATCAGTGGGCACCAGTGGAGCAGGGCGGCCGGCACCTTGAAGTGCTCGGTGAGCAGGCGGATTTCCACATCCGAGATCATCAGGCTGATATCGCAGCGGTAGATCGCCGCGATTTCGCGTTTGGCCAGGTCGGTGTCGGCCATCAGCTGGAACTCGGCCTGCAGCGCGGGGGAGAACAGTGCGCTGAAATCGTCGCTGTCGGGGTGCACCTTCAGGTGATCCTTGAAACGCTGGTGACGGGCGTCGCGCAGGCTCTGCAGGTCGGAGGTTTCCAGCACGCGCAGGGCGTTGGGGCAGCATTTCTCGACGCGCCAGCCGAACTGTTCCTCCATCATGAAACGGTCGAACAGCACGATGTCCGGGGCCAGTTCGTGGATAAAGTCGTCGAAACTGCTGTTATTGAGTTCGATGGTGCACTCGGCGATGCCCAGCGCAGGCAAGTCGGCCTTGTGTTCGCCAATAGTGGCGGGGCTGCTGAAGGTAATGTCCCAACCTTGTGTAAGAAAGCTCTCAAGGATTTGCATCATATGCCCGCCTGCGGCCGAGGAACGGGGTTCCGGCCAGACGTATCCAATGACCAGGACTTTGGTGGCAGGGGCATTCATCGACATCGTTTTCCTTGAGGGGCAGGGCGCAAAGCGCGCAATTAAACCATAACCTACGGCATGACAATTTATGTTTGGCGGTAGGTAGCCAACGTACTTTGTGGTTAACTTCGGCCTCTCGAATTCGTTAAACCCAAATCAGCATAAGGATTCCGTTCATGGCTCAAGTCACCCTTCGTGGTAACCCTGTCCAGGTTGAAGGCGAATTGCCGAAAACCGGTTCCACCGCTCCTGAGTTCAGCCTTGTTGCTGTCGACCTGTCGGAAGCGTCCCTGGAAACTTTCGCTGGCAAGCGCAAGGTTCTGAACATCTTCCCAAGCGTTGACACCCCGACCTGCGCCACTTCGGTACGCAAGTTCAACGCCCAGGCCAACGACCTGAGCAACACCGTGGTGCTGTGCATCTCCTCTGACCTGCCGTTTGCCCAGAAGCGTTTCTGCGGCACCGAAGGCCTGGACAACGTGCTGAGCCTGTCGGACTTCCGCAACGCCGACTTCGCAGTGGACTACGGTGTTTCGCTGGCCGACGGCCCTCTGCAAGGCCTGACCGCCCGCGCCGTAGTGGTGCTGGACGAGAACAACAACGTGCTGCACAGCGAACTGGTGCCAGAAATCGGCCAAGAGCCGAACTACGAAGCAGCCCTGGCTGTTTTGAAGTAACTGTTTCGGTACGTTACTGTCGTTTTGCAGTAACACGCTTGATGCATGATTGCGGCCTGGCCTAGTCCAGGCCGTTTTTATTTGTGGTTCAGATGCTTAGCGAAACGGTCGATGAACTAAGGTCAGAAGTTAAAAGTTGTAAGCCCAAGGTAAATAGCCGGTAAAGGCGCTTTTCTAAATGCGCCCCAGTGCTTATCTTTCAGCCTCCCAAAGAAGAAGCTCTCGCGCCCAATGGTTGATCACTCCATGCAATCCTCCCCCCGTAAGTCCCGCCGCTGGCTGTTCGCCCTGCTTGTGCTGGTGGTTGTCGCCGGTTTGTGCTGGAAATTCTGGCCTGGCAGCCACAAGGATGCTGCGCAGGCGCCAGCCGGACGCGCCGGCAAGTCGGGGATGATGCGCCCAGGCTTTGGTGGCTCCACCGGCCCGGTGCCGGTGCGTGTGGCGCCTGCGGTGCTGGGTGAGTTCCCGGTGTACTACAAGGCGCTGGGCACGGTGACCGCGCTCAACACCATCAATGTGCGCAGCCGGGTGGGCGGCGAGTTGGTGAAGATCGCCTTCGAAGAAGGCCAGATGGTCAAGGCTGGCGACCTGCTCGCGGAAATCGACCCACGCAGCTACCAGAACGCCTTGCTCCAGGCGCAGGGTACGCTGATGCAAAACCAGGCCCAGCTTAAAAATGCCCAGGTCGACGTGCAGCGTTACCGCGACCTGTACGCCCAGGACAGTATCGCCAAGCAGACCCTGGACACCGCTGAAGCGCTGGTCCTGCAATACCAGGGCACGGTCAAGACCAACCAGGGCGCGGTGGATGACGCCAAGCTCAACCTCGAATTCACCAAGATCCGTGCGCCGATCAGCGGCCGTGTCGGCCTGCGTCAGGTAGACGTGGGCAACCTGGTGGCGGCCAACGACACCACGTTCCTGGCCGTGATCACCCAAACCCAGCCGATCAGCGTGGCCTTCACCCTGCCGGAAAATACCCTGGAAACCGTACTCACCCGCTACCACGCCGGCAACAAACTGCCCGTGGAAGCCTGGGACCGTGGCGATGTGAAGCAACAGGCCGTCGGCGTGCTGCAGAGCCTGGACAACCAGATCGACGTCACCACCGGCACCCTGAAATTCAAGGCGCGTTTCGATAACAAGGATCAGGCGCTGTTCCCCAACCAGTTCGTCAATGTGCACCTGCTGGCCGATACCCTGCATAACGTGGTGCTGGCGCCGTCGGCGGCGATCCAGTTCGGCAACACCGGTACTTTCGTCTACGTGCTCGATGGCGACAAGAAGGTCAAGGTGCAGCCGCTGGTGGTCGGTGATACCGACGGCGACAACACCGTGATCAAGGAAGGGCTCAAGGCCGGCGACCGCGTGGTGCTGGAAGGCACCGACCGCTTGAAGGACGGCAGCGAAATCGAAGTGGTCAACGACAGCAGTGAAGTGCCGACCACCCCGACCGAACACCTGCAAGGCAAGCCCGCGGCGAAAGGGGAGACCGGCACCACCGCCGGCAAGGCGCAAAAGGTCGGTTCATGAACCTGTCGCGGCTGTTTATCCTTCGCCCGGTCGCCACCACGCTGAGCATGCTGGCCATTGTGTTGGCCGGCATCATCGCTTATCGCCTGTTGCCGGTGTCGGCGTTGCCCCAGGTGGATTACCCGACCATCCGCGTGATGACCCTGTACCCCGGCGCCAGCCCGGATGTAATGACCAGTGCGGTCACCGCGCCGCTGGAGCGCCAATTCGGGCAAATGCCCGGCCTTACGCAGATGGCCTCCACCAGTTCCGGCGGGGCGTCCGTGCTGACCCTGCGTTTCAACCTCGACATCAATATGGATGTCGCCGAGCAGCAGGTGCAGGCCGCGATCAACGCCGCGACCAACCTGTTGCCCAAGGACTTGCCGGCGCCGCCGGTGTACAACAAGGTCAACCCGGCGGATACCCCGGTGCTGACCCTGGCAATCACTTCCAAGACCATGCTGCTGCCCAAGCTCAATGACCTGGTCGACACGCGCATGGCGCAGAAAATCGCGCAGATCAGCGGTGTCGGCATGGTCAGCATCGCCGGTGGCCAGCGCCAGGCCGTGCGCATCAAGGTCAACCCCGAGGCCCTGGCGGCCAATGGTTTGAACCTGTCCGACGTGCGCACCCTGATCGCCGCGTCCAACGTCAACCAGCCCAAGGGCAACTTCGACGGCCCCACCCGCGTGTCGATGCTCGACGCCAACGACCAGTTGGTCTCGCCCCAGCAATATGCCGAACTGATCCTGGCCTACAACAATGGCGCGCCGCTGCGCCTGAAAGACGTGGCCCAGATCGTCGACGGCGCCGAAAACGAACGCCTCGCCGCCTGGGCCAATGAAAACCAGGCCGTGCTGCTGAACATCCAGCGCCAGCCAGGCGCCAACGTGATCGAGGTGGTGGATCGCATCAAGGCATTGCTGCCAAGCATCACCGACAACCTGCCAGCCGGCCTCGACGTAACGGTACTCACTGACCGCACCCAGACCATCCGTGCCTCGGTCAAGGACGTGCAGCACGAATTGCTCATCGCCATTGCCCTGGTGGTGATGGTGACGTTCCTGTTCCTGCGCCGGGTCAGCGCCACGATCATTCCGTCCATCGCCGTGCCGCTGTCCCTGGTGGGCACCTTTGGCGTGATGTACCTGGCGGGGTTCTCCATCAACAACCTGACGCTGATGGCCCTGACCATCGCCACCGGGTTTGTGGTGGACGATGCCATCGTGATGCTGGAGAACATTTCCCGTTACATCGAAGAAGGCGAAACCCCGCTGGCCGCCGCGCTCAAGGGCGCCAAGCAGATCGGCTTCACCCTGATTTCCCTGACGCTGTCGCTGATCGCGGTACTGATTCCGCTGCTGTTCATGGCTGACGTGGTCGGGCGCCTGTTCCGAGAGTTCGCCATCACCCTGGCGGTGGCGATCCTGATTTCCCTGGTGGTGTCCCTGACCCTCACGCCCATGATGTGTGCGCGTTTGCTCAAGCGTGAGCCGAAGGAAGAGGAACAAAGCCGCTTCTACAAGGCCAGCGGCGCCTGGATCGATTGGTTGATCGCGCGTTACGGCAGCATGCTGCAGTGGGTACTCAAGCACCAACCGCTGACCCTGCTGGTGGCCATCGCCACCTTGGGCCTCACCGTGTTCCTGTACCTGATCGTACCCAAGGGCTTCTTCCCGGTGCAGGACACCGGTGTGATCCAGGGCATTTCCGAAGCGCCGCAGTCGATCTCCTTCGCGGCCATGAGCCAGCGCCAGCAGGAATTGGCCAAGATCATCCTGGCCGATCCGGCGGTGGAAAGCCTGTCTTCCTACATTGGTGTGGACGGCGATAACGCCACTCTCAACAGCGGGCGCTTGCTGATCAACCTCAAGGCCCACGGCCAGCGTGACTTGAGCGCGGCCCAGGTGATCACGCGTTTGCAGCCGGAAATCGACAAGCTGGTGGGGATCCGCCTGTTTATGCAGCCGGTGCAGGACCTGACCATCGAAGACCGTGTGAGCCGTACCCAGTACCAGTTCAGCATGTCGTCGCCGGATGCCGAGTTGCTGGCGCTGTGGAGCGACAAACTGGTCCACGCGTTGAGCCAGTTGCCCGAACTCACCGACGTCGCCAGCGACCTGCAGGACAAGGGCTTGCAGGTGTACCTGGTGATCGACCGCGACGCGGCGTCGCGCCTGGGCGTCAGCGTGTCGACCATCACCGACGCACTGTATGACGCGTTCGGCCAGCGGCAGATTTCCACGATCTACACCCAAGCCAGCCAGTACCGCGTGGTGTTGCAGGCCCAGTCCGGCGAAACCCTCGGCCCGGATGCGCTGAACCAGATCCACGTGAAAACCACCGACGGCGGCCAGGTGCGTTTGTCCAGCCTGGCCCGTGTGGAGCAGCGCCAGGCGCAACTGGCGATTGCGCATATCGGCCAGTTCCCGGCAGTGATGATGTCGTTCAACCTGGCCCCCGACGTGGCGCTGGGTAAAGGTGTGGAGCTGATCAACCAGACCCAGAAAGACATCGGCATGCCGGTGGGCGTGCAGACTCAGTTCCAGGGCGCGGCCCAGGCCTTCGAAGCCTCGCTGTCGAGTACCTTGCTGCTGATCCTGGCGGCGGTGGTCACCATGTACATCGTGCTGGGTGTGCTCTATGAGAGCTATATCCACCCGATCACCATTCTCTCGACCTTGCCGTCGGCAGCCGTCGGAGCGTTGTTGGCGTTGCTGCTCAGTGGCAATGACCTGGGCATGATCGCGATCATCGGCATCATCTTGTTGATTGGTATCGTCAAGAAGAACGCGATCATGATGATCGACTTCGCCCTCGACGCCGAACGCAACCAGGGCCTCGACCCGCAGACCGCGATCTACCAGGCGGCGCTGCTGCGCTTCCGGCCGATCCTGATGACCACGCTGGCCGCATTGTTCGGCGCGGTGCCGTTGATGCTCGCCACCGGTTCCGGCGCGGAACTGCGCCAACCCCTGGGCCTGGTGATGGTCGGTGGCCTGCTGGTGAGCCAGGTGTTGACCCTGTTCACCACGCCGGTCATCTACCTGTACTTCGATCGCCTGGGCCGTCGCTGGCGCAAAGAGCCGCAAAGCCTGGAGCCGGTTGAGTCATGAACCTGTCCGGACCTTTCATCCGCCGGCCGGTCGCGACCATGCTGTTGAGCCTGGCGATCCTGTTGCTCGGCGGCGTGAGCTTCAACCTGCTGCCGGTGTCGCCGCTGCCGCAGATCGACTTCCCGGTGATCGTGGTGTCGGCCAGCTTGCCCGGCGCCAGCCCCGAGGTGATGGCATCCACGGTGGCGACACCGCTGGAGCGCTCGTTCGGCGCGATTGCCGGCATCACCACCATGAGCAGTTCGTCGAGCCAGGGCTCTACGCGGGTGATCCTGGCATTTGACTCCGACCGCGATATCAACGGCGCGGCGCGGGAAGTGCAGGCGGCGATCAATGCCTCGCGCAACCTGCTGCCCAGTGGTATGCGCAGCATGCCGACCTACAAGAAGATCAACCCGTCCCAGGCGCCGATCATGGTGCTGTCGCTGACCTCGGACGTGTTGCAGAAGGGCCAGTTGTACGATTTGGCCTCGACCATTCTGTCGCAGAGCCTGTCCCAGGTGCCCGGCGTCGGTGAAGTGCAGATCGGCGGCAGTTCCTTGCCGGCGGTGCGCATCGAACTCGAACCCAAGGCCCTCGACCAGTACGGCGTGGCCCTCGACGATGTGCGCAACACCATCGCCAACGCCAACCAGCGTCGGCCCAAGGGGTCCCTGGAAGACAGCCAGCGCAACTGGCAGATCCAGGCCAATGACCAGTTGGAAAAAGCCAAGGACTACGAGCCGCTGCTGATCCGCTACCAGAACGGCGCGGCCCTGCGCCTGGGCGATGTGGCCAAGATCAGTGACGGCGTGGAAGACCGCTACAACAGCGGTTTCTTCAATAACGAACCGGCGGTGCTGCTGGTGATCAACCGCCAGTCTGGCGCCAACATCATCGAAACTGTCCGGCAGATCAAGGCGCAGTTGCCGGCGTTGCAGGCAGTGCTGCCGTCCAGCGTCAAGCTGAGCCTGGCCATGGACCGCTCGCCGGTGATCACCGCCACGTTGCACGAAGCCGAGATGACCTTGCTGATTGCCGTGGGCCTGGTGATCCTGGTGGTGTACCTGTTCTTGGGTAACTTCCGCGCTTCACTCATTCCTACGCTGGCGGTGCCGGTGTCACTGGTGGGCACCTTTGCGGTGATGTACCTGTATGGGTTCTCGCTGAACAACTTCTCGTTGATGGCGTTGATCCTGGCCACCGGGTTGGTGGTGGACGATGCCATCGTGGTGCTGGAGAACATTTCCCGGCATATCGACGAAGGCGTGCCGCCGATGAAGGCGGCGTACCTGGGGGCCAAGGAAGTCGGCTTTACCTTGCTGTCAATGAACGTGTCGCTGGTGGCGGTGTTCCTGTCGATCCTGTTCATGGGCGGGATCGTCACCAACCTGTTCCGCGAGTTTTCCATCACCTTGTCGGCGGCGATCATTGTGTCGCTGATTGTTTCGCTGACCCTGACCCCGATGCTCTGTGCGCGCTGGCTCAAACCGCATGTGAAGGGCGAGATGACCGGGTTGCAGCGCTGGAGCCAGAAGGTCAACGACCGCA
Source organism: Pseudomonas azotoformans (assembly GCF_001579805.1). Taxonomy (NCBI): domain Bacteria; kingdom Pseudomonadati; phylum Pseudomonadota; class Gammaproteobacteria; order Pseudomonadales; family Pseudomonadaceae; genus Pseudomonas; species Pseudomonas azotoformans. Next base: position 4,576,974 of record NZ_CP014546.1, read on the forward strand.
TGGTGGCCGGCTACGCCACCAGCCTGGACTGGGTATTGCGCCATCGGCGCCTGACCTTGCTCAGCCTGTTGCTGACCATCGGCATGAATGTGGCGTTGTACGTGGTGGTGCCGAAGACCTTCATGCCCCAGCAGGACACTGGCCAGTTGATCGGTTTTGTGCGCGGTGATGACGGCCTGTCGTTCAGCGTGATGCAGCCGAAGATGGAAACCTTCCGCAAAGCGGTGCTCAAGGACCCGGCGGTGCTTAGCGTGGCCGGTTTTATCGGCGGCAACAACGGCACCAACAACGCGGTGATGCTGGTGCGCCTTAAACCCATCAGCGAGCGCAAGATTTCCGCCCAGGCGGTGATCGAGCGCCTGCGCAAGGACGTGCCGCTGGTGCCCGGCGGGCGGTTGTTCCTGATGGCTGACCAGGACCTGCAATTCGGCGGCAGCCGCGACCAGACCAGCGCGCAGTATTCCTACATCCTGCAAAGCGGCGACCTGGCGGCCTTGCGCCTGTGGTACCCGAAAGTGGTGGCGGCCTTGCGCGAGCTGCCGCAACTCACCGCCATCGACGCCCGCGAAGGCCGGGGCGCGGCGCAGGTCACGCTGATTGTCGACCGCGACCAGGCCAAGCGCCTGGGCATCGACATGGACATGGTCACGGCGGTGCTCAACAACGCCTACAGCCAGCGGCAGATTTCCACCATCTACGACAGCCTCAACCAGTACCAGGTGGTGATGGAGGTCAATCCAAAATACGCCCAGGACCCGATTACCCTCAATCAGATGCAGGTGATCACGGCCGATGGTGCGCGGGTGCCGTTGTCGACCATTGCCCATTATGAGAACAGCCTGGCCGACGATCGCGTCAGCCACGAAGGCCAGTTCGCCTCGGAAAACATCGCCTTTGACATGGCGCCCGGCGTGACGGTGGAGCAGGGCACGGCCGCCATCGAACGGGCGATTGCCAAGGTTGGCCTGCCGGAAGACGTGATCGCCAAGATGGCCGGCACCGCGGATGCCTTCGCCGCCACGCAGAAGGGCCAGCCGTTCATGATCCTCGGCGCGCTGGTGGCGGTTTACCTGGTGCTGGGCATTCTGTATGAGAGCTACATTCACCCGCTGACCATCCTTTCTACCTTGCCGTCGGCCGGTGTCGGCGCGATGCTCGCGATCTACCTGACCGGGGGCGAGTTCAGCCTGATTTCCTTGCTGGGGCTGTTCCTGCTGATCGGCGTGGTGAAGAAAAACGCGATCCTGATGATCGACCTGGCCTTGCAGCTGGAGCGCCACGATGGCTTGGGCCCGCTGGAATCGATCCGCAGCGCCTGCCTGTTGCGTTTGCGCCCGATCCTGATGACCACGCTGGCCGCCATCCTCGGCGCCTTGCCGTTGCTGCTGGGCGCGGGCGATGGTGCGGAAATGCGCCGTCCCTTGGGCCTGACGATTATCGGCGGCCTGGTGTTCAGCCAGGTCCTGACCCTTTACACCACCCCGGTGGTCTACCTCTATCTCGACCGCGCGCGCCATCGCTTCAACAAATGGCGCGGCGTGCGTACCGATGCTGCCCTGGACACTGCGCTATGACCGATTCAACCTTTGCCCGACTGGCCCTGTTCCGCGGCTCCCGTGTGGCGAGCCTAGTGCTGTGCGGCGTGCTGCTCAGCGCCTGTGCCGTCGGCCCCGACTACAAGCGCCCTGAAGTCATTGAACCGGCGCAATTCAAGGAAGCCCAGGGCTGGCGCCAGGCCACTCCCAGCGATTCCCTGGCCCGTGGCGCCTGGTGGGAGCTGTACGGCGACCGCCAGCTCAATGACCTGGTGGTGCGCCTGAACACGTCCAACCAAACCGTGGCCCAGGCCGAAGCGCGCTTTCGCCAGGCCCAGGCGCTGGTGCGCAGCTCCCGTGGGGCGTTTTACCCCACCGTTGACCTGAGCGCCGGGAAAACCCGCGCCAGCCAGGGTACCGGCAGCAGCAACGCGAGCCTGAGCAGTTCCAGCAGCGGTATCCGCGACACCCTCAATGCCCAGTTGGGCGTGAGTTGGGAAGCGGATATCTGGGGCAAATTGCGTCGGGGTCTGGAAGCCAACGAAGCCAGCGCTGAAGCCAGCTCGGCCGACTTGGCGGCGATGCGTCTGAGCCAGCAGTCCGAACTGGTGCAAAGCTACCTGCAACTGCGGGTCATGGATGAACAGACGCGCTTGCTGCAAGCCACGCTGGAAACCTATCAACGCTCCCTGCAAATGACCGAAAACCAGTACCGCGCCGGGGTTTCCGGCAAGGACGCCGTAGCCCAGGCACAAACCCAGCTCAAGACCACCCAGGCCAGCCTGATCGACCTGATCTGGCAGCGCGCCCAGCTGGAAAACGCGATTGCGGTGTTGATCGGCGAGGCGCCGGCCAACTTCAACCTGGCGGTGAGCAAGGACATCCCGGCACTGCCGCAGATTCCCGTGAGCCTGCCGTCGCAACTGCTGGAGCGCCGCCCGGACATCGCCTCGGCCGAACGCTCGGTGATCGCCGCCAATGCCAATATCGGCGTGGCCAAGGCCGCCTACTACCCGGACTTGAGCCTGAGCCTGGCCGGTGGTTACTCCAGCAGCACTTATGCCGACTGGATCAGCCTGCCGAACCGCTTCTGGTCGGTGGGGCCAAAACTGGCCATGACGCTGTTTGACGGCGGCCAGCGTTCGGCGGAAGTCGACCGCACCGTGGCCAGCTACGACGAGACCGTCGCCAAGTACCGCCAGACCGTGCTGGATGGGTTCCGTGAAGTGGAAAACTACATGGTGCAGCTCAAGGTGCTGGAAGACGAGGCGGTGGTGAGCAATGAAGCACTCGACGCCGCCCGTGAGTCGTTGCGCCTGACGCAGAACCAGTACAAGGCGGGTCTGATTGCCTACCTGGATGTGGTCACCACGCAAGCGACCGCACTGAGCAACGAGCGCACGGTGTTGACCCTTTTGCAGACGCGCCTGGTGGCCAGTGTGCAATTGATCGCGGCATTGGGCGGTGGTTGGGACGGGCAGACACCGATTGCCGAGAAGGACTGATTTTGGCGGGATGTGCAGCCAGTTGATTGACGTCAAAATGCCACTAATGGCCCTCTGATAATTAATCAACTGCTCAAGAATTATTCTCGCTACAATCGCCCGCTTTGCCACCTGGCACGGGCTTCTCACGCCCGCTGCGCACGAGAAGTCCCATGCTCATCGGTAGTTATTCACCCTCGCTGGTCGTGATCTCGCTGTTTGTCGCGATCCTCGCTTCCTACACCGCTTTGGACCTTTCCGGTCGCATTGCTACCGCCAAAGGCCGTGCCGTTTATTTGTGGATCGCCGGCGGCGCCATGGCGATGGGCGTGGGGGTGTGGTCGATGCACTTCATCGGCATGCTGGCGCTGCGCTTGCCGTTTGCCCTGGGATTCGATCTGGGCATCACGGCGCTGTCGTTGTTGATCGCGGTGTTGTCCAGCGGCTTTGCCTTGTGGCTGATCAGCCAGCCGCGTTTGCCCGCCTGGCAACTGGGGTTTGGCGCGCTGGTCATGGGCACCGGCATCGCGTGCATGCATTACACCGGCATGGCCGCCATGCGTATGACCCCAGGCATCGACTATGACCCCACCTTGTTTGGCGCGTCGTTGCTGATCGCGGTGGTCGCGTCTGGCGCTGCGCTGTGGATCGCCCACAATCTGCGCCGTAACACCCCGTACGTGCGCCTTTTACGGGGGGGCGCAGCGGTGGTGATGGGCTTTGCCATCGTCGGCATGCATTACACCGGCATGGCCGCCGCACGTTTTGCCGATGAGAGTTTCTGCGGCGCAGCACTGAACGGCTTGAGCGGCAAGGGCCTGGATAACCTGGTATTGGTCACGACCCTGGCGGTACTGGCTATCGCCTTGCTCACCTCGTTGCTCGACGCACGCCTGGAAGCACGTACGGCGGTGCTGGCCGATTCCCTCACCCAAGCCAACCAGGAACTGACCCATCTGGCCCTGCACGACATGCTCACCGGCCTGCCCAACCGTACGTTGCTTGCGGACCGCATTCAGCAAGCCATGCAGGCCGTAAAAGAGCAGGGCGGTTGCTTCGCGCTGATGTTTATCGACCTCGATGGCTTCAAGCCCGTCAACGATGCGTTTGGTCACCACATGGGTGACCAGTTGCTGCGCGAAGTAGGCCTACGCCTGCGCGAAGATTTGCGCAGCCAGGACACCTTGGCGCGCATCGGCGGCGACGAGTTTGTGTTGCTGGTGCAACTGACCCAGCCGGACGATGCCCTGGGCCTTGCCGAACGCCAGGTGATCCTGATCAACCGCGCCTTCCAGGTGGCCGAGCATGAGTTGAAGATCTCCGCCAGTGTCGGCATCGCGATGTTCCCGGGCAACGGCAACAACCCCCAGGAACTGTTGATGAACGCCGACGCCGCGATGTACCACGCCAAGGGTATGGGCAAGAATGGCTACAGCTTCTTTGACGTGTCGATGAACACCAACGCACGCAAGCAATTGCAGCTGTTGCAGGACTTGCGCAATGCTGTGGAACAGGAGCAATTTCGCCTCTACTACCAGCCCAAGTTCGACGCCGTCAGCGGCATCCCGGTCGGCGCCGAAGCCTTGCTACGCTGGGAACACCCGCAGCAGGGGTTGCTGCTGCCGGCGACGTTTATCGAACTGGCGGAAAAAACCGGGTTGATCATTCCCATCGGCGAATGGGTACTCAACGAAGCCTGCCGCCAGATGAGCCTGTGGTACGTTCAGGGCTACGAAGATTGGCGCATTGCGGTAAACCTGTCGGCCTTGCAGTTCTGCCACGCCGGGCTGGTCAAGAGCGTGGCGGCGGCGCTTGAGCGGCACCAATTGCCGGCCAACAGCCTGACCCTGGAAATCACCGAAACCACAGCCATGAGCGACGCCGACGCGAGCATGACGGTGTTGCAGCAGCTGTCGGACATGGGCGTCGACTTGTCCATCGACGACTTCGGCACCGGCTACTCCAGCCTGATGTACCTCAAGCGCCTGCCGGCCAACGAGCTGAAGATCGACCGGGGCTTTGTGCGTGACCTGGAACACGACAGCGACGACGCAGCCATCGTCTCGGCCATCGTCGCCCTTGGCCAGGCCTTGGGATTACGGATTGTTGCCGAGGGTGTCGAGACGGATGTGCAGCAGAATTTCCTGACACGGCTTGGGTGCAATTCCCTTCAGGGTTACCTGCTGGGTCACCCGTTGCCGGCGGAAGGCTTTATGGCGGATATCCAACGCGCCGAAGAGGCCGTTGCGCCTGACAAAAGCCGTGCGTGACAGGTATTCTTGGATCCAACCCTAAACATCAGGTTGAATCAGGAGACCGCACGCATGGACAAAGTCGTCATCATCACCGGGGGCAGTCGTGGGATTGGCGCCGAGACGGCCTTGCTGGCCGCTCGCCAGGGCTATCGTATCTGCATCAACTACCAGTCCGACGAAGCGGCGGCCCACCGCGTGCTCGAACAGGTGCGTGCACTGGGCGCCCAGGCCATTGCCGTGCGGGCGGATGTGAGTATCGAGGACGAAGTGATCGCGCTGTTCCACCGGGTGGACGCCGAACTGGGTCGTGTCACCGCACTGGTCAACAATGCGGGCACGGTGGGGCACAAGTCTCGCGTTGACGAGATGTCCGAATTCCGCATCCTGAAAATCATCAAGACCAACGTGCTCGGCCCGATCCTGTGTGCCAAGCATGCGGTGCTGCGTATGTCGCCCAAGCATGGCGGGCAGGGCGGCAGTATCGTCAACGTATCGTCGGTGGCCGCGCGCCTGGGGTCACCGGGTGAGTATGTCGACTATGCCGCGTCCAAAGGCGCACTCGACACCTTCACCATTGGGTTGTCGAAAGAGGTGGCGGGTGAAGGCATTCGCGTCAATGCGGTGCGCCCTGGTTATATCTTCACCGACTTCCATGCCTTGAGCGGCGACCCGGACCGGGTCAGCAAGTTGGAGTCCGGTATTCCCATGGCCCGTGGCGGGCGCCCGGATGAGGTGGCAGAGGCGATTATCTGGCTGCTGTCGGATAAGGCTTCGTACGCGACCGGGACGTTCCTCGATCTGGGTGGTGGGCGTTGAGCATCCACTTTTCAGGTCCGTAGATGGCGCAGCGCTGCGTATCCTTTGCGGGAAAATGCCTGGAGCTGGCTGGCTTCAGAATTGTCGTGCGTGCTGTAGCTATTACAGCAGAACCCGTCGATCTGTCCGTTACGACTATGGCTGGCATTCAAGTGACGGTCGTCCAGGTTGTCCAGAAAACGCAATACCTTGTCCAGGTCGTAGGCCGCATTGGCCCTGGCGGCCGGTTCCGGGTTGGCGGTGGTCCAGTCACCGACCTGCATCTTCAGCTCATCCAGTACGTGGTAATGATCGCGGTTATCGAGAAACTGCTGCAGTACAGGGCTTTGCTCGATGATCCTGTCTGCCGATCGATGATCGCCAGCGGGGCGGCCCATGGGGCCTGTCATCTCGCGCACTTGTTGTTGTTCGGCTGCACGCATGTAGTGGGGTGGAACAGGTAGCTGTCCAGGAGTGGTAGAGGCGGGCATGTGCATAAGAAATCTCCAGGCAGAATTCGGTAAGGCGCATGTTCAGGCGTGATGCATGCGCTTTTTTATGTGGCGCCTGGTGGCGTGGGGTTCCGGCTCAAAACGACCGAACAATGCGCCCCAATGTTTCCATGGCTTTCTCCGACGCCTCAGTCCACGGGCTGCCGTAGTTCAAGCGAATGCAGTTCCGAAAGCGCTGGGTGGCCGAGAAGATCGGCCCCGGCGCGATGCTGATGCCTTGCGCCAACGCCATCTGGAACAACTTCAACGAATCCGTCTGCTCCGGCAGTTCCAGCCACAGGAAATACCCGCCGGCGGGTTGGCTGACCCGCGTCTGCGCAGGGAAATAGCGGGCGATAGCGGCCAGCATGGCGCTTTGCTGCTCCTCCAGGGCATAGCGCAGTTTGCGCAGGTGCCGGTCATAGCCGCCGTGCTGCAAGTAATCGGCAATCGCCGCCTGGGCCGGCATTGACGGGCAGAGCGAGGTCATCAGCTTCAGGCGTTCAACCTTCTGCGCAAAACGTCCGGCCGCCACCCAACCCACGCGATAGCCGGGGGCCAAGCTTTTGGCGAAGGAGCCGCAATGCATCACCAGGCCTTCGGTATCGAACGCCTTGGCGGGCTTCGGCGCCTGTTGGCCGTAATACAGCTCGGCGTACACATCGTCTTCGATCAGCGGCACCTGATGGCCGCGTAGTAGTTCGACCAGGGCCTGTTTCTTGGCTTCCGGCAGGGTCGCGCCCATGGGGTTCTGGAAGCTGGTCATGGTCCAGCAGGCCTTGATCGGGTAGCGCTCCAGGGTTTGCGCGAGGGCGTTGAGGTCGATGCCGTCGCGTGGGTGCACGGGGATTTCCACGGCCTTGAGTTTCAAGCGCTCCAGCACTTGCAGGCAGGCGTAGAACGCTGGGGCTTCGATGGCCACCAGGTCACCCGGTTCGGTGACGGCTTGCAGGCACAGGTTCAACGCTTCCAAGGCGCCGTTGGTGATCAGCAGTTCTTCCATGGGTAGCATCAGGCCGCCGACCATGTAGCGCAGGGCGATCTGCCGACGCAGTTGCGGGTTGCCCGGCGACATGTCGGTGACCACCAGGCGCGGGTCCATTTCGCGGCTGGCGCTGGCCAGGGAGCGGGCCAGGCGCGGTAGCGGGAACAGCATGGGGCTGGGGAACGCCGAGCCGAACGGTACGGTGTTCGGGTCTTTGATCGAGTCGAGTACCGAGAACACCAGTTCGCTCACGTCGACTTCGGTGGACTCGTGCACCTGCTCGCTCACCACCGGCTCGGAAAACGGACTGGGCGCATGGGTGTTGACGAAGTAACCCGAACGCGGCCGCGCGCGAATCAGGCCACGGCGCTCCAGCAGGTAGTAGGCCTGGAATACCGTGGACGGGCTGACGCCGTAGGTCTGGCTGGCATAGCGCACCGAGGGCACGCGTTGGCCGGGGCCGAGGACGCCGGAGCGGATCAGTTCTGCAATGTCGTCGGCGAATTTTTCGTAGCGTTTCATGGGGGCTCAGTCAGTGTGAGTGTTTTTATCGGTTCAACGGCGCCACAAAGCGGCTGTCGGCAATGCTGTAGATCCCCGGCTCATCCACGTCCGAGACTTTGAAACGCAAGGTCTGCGAACTGCTCGCCGGTTTATCCGCCAGCAATGCCACCGACACCGGCACATCGCTGATTTCCCCCGGCGCCAGGCTGATCTCGGTCTTGCCTTGCAACTGGAAGCCGTCGGCGTCCACCAGTTCCAGGCGATAGTCCTGGCGTTGCTGGGTCTTGTTGATCACCTTGAGGCTGTAGATGTTTTCGATCAGACCCTGGGCGTTTTCACGGAACATGCCACGGTCCTTGGTCACATCCAGCGACACCATCGGCCGTTCCACCAGCGCCACTACCAGCGCAGCAATCATCACCAGCAGCACGGCACTGTAGCCGATCAGGCGCGGCCTTAGCAGGTGCGTCTTGCCGCCTTGCAGTTGATGTTCGCTGGTGTAGCTCACCAGGCCACGCGGGTAGCCCATTTTGTCCATGATCGAATCGCAGGCGTCGATGCACGCCGCGCAGCCGATGCACTCCATTTGCAGGCCGTCGCGGATGTCGATGCCGGTGGGGCAGACCTGTACGCACAGCTGGCAGTCGATGCAGTCGCCCAGGCCGACGTCGGCGGGTTTGACGTCACGTTTGCGCGGGCCACGGTTTTCGCCACGGGCCACGTCGTAGGAAATGGTCAGGGTGTCCTTGTCGAACATCACGCTCTGGAACCGCGCATACGGACACATGTGCATGCACACGGCTTCGCGCAGCCAGCCCGCATTGATGTAGGTGGCGCCGGTAAAAAACAGCACCCAGAACAAACTGACGCCGCCCATCTGCCAGGTCAGCAGTTCAGCCGCCAAGGGGCGGATCGGCGTGAAATAGCCGACGAAGGTCAGCCCCGTCAGCACGCTAATGCCCAGCCACAAGGTGTGCTTGGCCGAGCGTCGCGCCAGTTTGTTCAGGCTCCAGGGTGCCGCTTGCAGCTTGATGCGCTGGTTGCGCTCGCCCTCGGTGATTTTTTCACACCACATGAACAGCCAGGTAAACGAGCTCTGCGGGCAGGTGTAGCCGCACCACACGCGGCCGGCAAACACGGTGATCGCAAACAGGCCGAAGGCGCAGATGATCAACAGCGCCGACAACAGGATGAAATCCTGCGGCCAGAAGGTCGCGCCAAAGATATGGAATTTGCTTTCAGCCAAGTCCCACAACACGGCCTGCCGACCGTCCCAGTTCAGCCACACGGTGCCGAAAAACGCCAGGAACAGGAAGGCTGCACCGCTCACGCGCAAGGTACGGAACAGGCCGGTGAAACTGCGGGTATGAATCAGGTTGTCGCTGGATTTGGCCTTCACCTTCTTTGGGTGTGTGGGCTCAAAGATTTCCACGGTTGGGATGTGTTCGCTCATGGTCGTTCGCTCATCAGCCTCCATCAGGCGGATGAACTATGCGCGTGGCGCTGTTTGCATAACAGACTCAGGTATGGCGATAAAAAGCGGATCAGATGGGGCGGTGAATGCCTGCTGCGACAATGTGCTGCACCCCATGGCACCAGGGGTGCAGCGTTATTTCAAGGGCGCTGACACAGATCAATTAAATCAGCGAACCAGGTTCTTCGGCTTTCACATGCTGGCGCCCATCGTGGGCGCCGGCCACCGTCAGGGCGTCGGCCTCGGCCTCGGTGATATAGATCCGCTCGGCGGCCAACTCCACGTAGGACATCGACTTGTCGAGGTCGGTAACAATATTGACCCGGGTCGCTGGCACGCTCTGTTCCTGGCCGTTGTCATCGAGCATGAAGTAGCACAGTTGGTTTTCGATACGAATGGGCATGCCGTTCTCCTTATTTGTGGGCGATGTAAGGTTAGGGCCCAGCGATGTGTGGGGGTTCCAGGCAACTGACTGGCGGTCGCTGCTGTCCATCCATTACCAATAATGACAAAGGGCAGCATCCATGGACGCGTGGTGGCATGAAGTGTGGCAAACCCTGCAGGCTGAATTCGCCGACATTGGCGACGCCAAGCAGCTCACCCAGATCACCGTGCGCCTGCTGATCGCCGCGATCCTGGGCGGCATTCTCGGCTTTGAGCGAGAGAGCAAGGGCAAGGCCGCCGGGGTGCGCACCCATATGCTGGTGGCGCTGGGCGCTGCCTTGTTTGTGATGGTGCCGCAAATGTCCGGCAACCAGGCGGACGCCATGAGCCGGGTGGTGCAAGGGGTGATTGCGGGGATCGGATTCTTGGGCGCCGGTACGATCATCAAGGGCAAGGATGATGAGGAGGGGCACGTCAAAGGCCTGACCACCGCCGCCGGCTTGTGGATGACCGCTGCGATTGGAGTCTCGGCCGGGTTGGGCCGGGAATCGACAGCGGTGCTGAGTACCTTGCTGGCGCTGGCGGTGTTCAGCGTGATGCCAAAGATCGTCAAGCGTTTTGAGAAGGACTGACGATCACGGGCGGCATGGTCGTCGGCGGCTCTTCCACCGGTGGCGGTTCGTTCTCGGGTGGTTCTTGTTCCGGAATCGGATCCGGTTGGGTCGGCGGCAGGGTGGGTTTATCGATATTCGGGTCCGGCGTTTCCGCCGGGATCGGGATATTCATCGGTGTGGCCTCCTTTGTGCTTTGCTCTATCGGTGGACAGCCACCGGGGCGAATTGATTCCCCGCCCGATGGCGGCACATCCAGCTGAACTTTTAACCGGAGCCCAGGCTCGGACCTATTACGGCCTCGCTCAGGAAGAGCCCTGCCGCATCAGAATCCGGATCAAGCAAAGAGCGTCCACAGGGCGTAAGGGGAAGATGCTCGATGACTGCTGAAACAGACTCCTTGTTACCACTGTCCCAGGCACTGTTGCTGCCCAGGATCGCAATCGAAAGCACCACCCCCGTGATCGATGGCGGCGAATTTGCCGTCAAGGCCGTGGTCGGCCAACGGGTCAATGTCACCAGCAAAGTGTTTGCCGACGGCCATGACAAGCTCGCCGTGCTGATCCGCTGGCGCCCGCTGCAGGACGAAAGCTGGCACAGCGTGGTCATGACCGACGCGGGCAACAACGGCTGGGAAGGCGCGTTTACTGTGGCCCAGCAAGGCCCTCACGAATACTGCATCGAAGCCTGGATCGATACCTTCGCCAGCTTTTGCTATGAGCTGCGCAAGAAGCATGAGGCGGGTGTGCCGGTCAGCCTGGAACTGCAGGAAGGCCGCAGCCTGGTGCTACAGGCCGCCGAGCGCAGTGACAATGAGCTGCGTGACCGCCTGATGCTGTTGCACCACGAACTCTCCGGCCTGCTGGAAACCGAGCAGGTTGCGCAGTTCCTGCACGAAGACAGTGCACACCTGATGACCCAGGCCGATCACCGCGCCTACCTGAGCATCAGCACCGTCTACCCGATTGATGTGGAGCGCGAGGCGGCGCTGTTTGCCAGCTGGTATGAGCTGTTCCCGCGCTCGATCACCGACGATCCGGCGCGTCACGGCACCTTTAATGACGTGCATTCGCGCCTGTCGATGATCCATGACATGGGTTTTGACGTGCTGTATTTCCCGCCGATCCACCCCATCGGGCGCAGCCACCGCAAAGGCAAGAACAATTCCCTGAGCGCCGGCCCCGATGATCCGGGCAGCCCCTATGCCATCGGCAGCGAAGACGGCGGCCATGAGGCCATTCACCCGCAACTGGGCAGCCGCGATGATTTCCGCCGCCTAGTCCAGGCGGCTGCCGAGCATGGCCTGGAAATCGCTTTGGACTTCGCCATCCAGTGTTCCCAGGACCATCCGTGGCTCAAGGAGCATCCGGGCTGGTTCAACTGGCGTCCGGACGGCACGATCAAATACGCGGAGAACCCGCCGAAGAAGTACCAAGACATCGTCAACGTCGACTTTTATGCCGCAGATGCCATCCCGAGCCTGTGGACCGAGCTGCGCGACATTGTGGTGGGTTGGGTGGAAGAGGGCGTGAAGACCTTTCGCGTTGACAACCCCCACACCAAGCCGCTGCCGTTCTGGCAATGGCTGATCAGCGACGTGCGGTCCAAGTACCCGGACGTGATCTTCCTGGCCGAGGCCTTCACCACGCCGGCGATGATGGCGCGCCTGGGCAAGGTTGGCTATTCACAGAGCTATACCTATTTCACCTGGCGCAATACCAAGGCCGAGCTGAGCGAATACCTGACGCAGCTGAACGAGTCGCCGTGGCGCGAATGCTACCGGCCGAATTTCTTCGTCAACACACCAGACATCAACCCAGCCTTCCTGCACGACTCCGGCCGCCCTGGCTTCTTGATCCGTGCCGCGCTGGCCACCATGGGCTCGGGCCTGTGGGGCATGTATTCCGGCTTCGAACTCTGCGAGTCGGCCCCGGTGCCAGGCAAAGAGGAATACCTGGACTCGGAGAAATACGAGATCCGCCCACGGGACTTCACCGCCCCCGGCAACATCATTGCCGAGATCGCCCAGCTCAACCGCATCCGCCGGCAGAACCCGGCGCTGCAGACGCATCTGGGGCTCACGCTCTACAACGCCTGGAACGACAACATCCTGTATTTCGGCAAGCGCAGCGAGGACGGCAGCAACTTCATTCTGGTGGCGGTGAACCTGGATCCTTATAACGCCCAGGAAGCCCACTTCGAGTTGCCCTTGTGGGAATTGGGGCTGCCGGATGATGCCCAGACCCAAGGTGAAGACCTGATGAACGGCCATCGCTGGACCTGGTACGGCAAAACCCAGTGGACACGGCTGGAGCCGCAGATGCCGTTTGGCATCTGGCGCATCACCCCATCGTCTTGAACCTTCCGATGCATTTTCCAGGAGTTTCCAATGGCGAAGAAACCCAACGCTGCCACCTTCATCAAAGACCCGCTCTGGTACAAGGACGCGGTGATCTACCAGGTTCACGTCAAATCCTATTTCGACTCCAATAACGACGGTATCGGTGATTTTCCCGGCCTGATCGCCAAGCTCGACTACATCGCGGACCTGGGTGTAAACACCATTTGGCTATTGCCGTTCTACCCCTCGCCACGTCGCGACGACGGCTATGACATTGCCGAATACCGTGGCGTGCACAGCGACTACGGGACCCTGGCCGACGCCAAGCGCTTTATTGCCGAGGCGCACAAGCGCGGGCTGCGGGTGATCACCGAGCTGGTGATCAATCACACCTCCGACCAGCACCCCTGGTTCCAGCGCGCTCGCAAGGCCAAGCCCGGCTCGGCGGCGCGGGACTTCTACGTGTGGTCGGATGATGACCAGAAATACGACGGCACGCGCATCATCTTCCTCGATACCGAGAAGTCCAACTGGACCTGGGACCCGGTCGCCGGCCAATACTTCTGGCACCGTTTCTATTCCCACCAGCCCGACCTCAACTTCGACAACCCCCAGGTGATGAAAGCCGTGTTGTCGGTGATGCGCTACTGGCTGGACATGGGCATCGACGGCCTGCGCCTCGACGCCATCCCGTACCTGATCGAGCGCGACGGCACCAACAACGAGAACCTGCCTGAAACCCACGACGTGCTCAAGCAGATCCGTGCTGAGATCGACGCGCATTACCCGGACCGCATGCTATTGGCCGAAGCCAATCAGTGGCCGGAAGACACCCAGCTCTACTTTGGTGACAAAAAGGGCGACGACGGCGATGAGTGCCACATGGCCTTTCACTTCCCGCTGATGCCGCGCATGTACATGGCCCTGGCCCAGGAAGACCGCTTCCCGATCACCGATATCCTACGGCAGACCCCGGAGATTCCGGCCAACTGCCAATGGGCGATCTTCCTGCGCAACCACGATGAGTTGACCCTGGAAATGGTCACCGACAAGGAGCGCGACTACCTGTGGAACTACTACGCCGCTGACCGCCGGGCGCGGATCAACCTGGGCATTCGTCGCCGTCTTGCGCCATTGATGGAGCGTGATCGTCGCCGTGTCGAGTTGCTCAACAGCCTGTTGCTGTCGATGCCTGGCACGCCGACCCTGTACTACGGCGATGAGATCGGCATGGGCGATAACATCTATCTCGGCGACCGCGATGGCGTACGCACGCCGATGCAATGGTCCATCGACCGCAACGGCGGTTTTTCCCGCGCCGACCCGGCCAGCCTGGTACTGCCGCCGATCATGGACCCGCAATACGGCTACCAGTCGGTGAATGTCGAGACTCAGGCCCAAGACCCGCATTCGCTGCTGAACTGGACCCGGCGCATGCTGGCGGTGCGTAAGCAATCCAAGGCGTTCGGCCGTGGCAGCTTGAAAATGCTCTCGCCGAGCAACCGCCGCATCCTGGCCTATACCCGTGAATTCACCGGCGAAGACGGACGCAACGAAATCATCCTCTGCGTGGCCAACGTGTCGCGCAGCGCCCAGGCGGCCGAGCTGGACCTGTCGGCATTCGCCGGCATGGTGCCGGTGGAGATGTTGGGCGGTAATGCTTTCCCACCCATCGGCCAGCTGAATTTCCTGCTGACCCTGGCGCCTTACGGGTTCTATTGGTTTGTGCTGGCGCCGGAAAACCAGATGCCGAGCTGGCACGTGGAACCCGCCCAGAGCATGCCGGACTTCACTACATTGGTATTGAAAAAACGCATGGAAGAATTGCTGGACGAACCCTGCCGCGCATCCTTGGAACAGACCGCACTGCCGGCCTGGTTGCCCAAGCGCCGTTGGTTCGCCGGCAAGGACACGGCCATCGACAGCGTGCGCATCGCCTACGGTGTGCGCTTTGGCGATCCCCAGCATCCTGTGTTGCTCAGCGAGCTTGAAGTGACGGCCGGTGGCCAGGTCAGCCGTTATCAGTTGCCGTTCGGCTTCCTCGGTGAAGACCAGTTCACCAGCGCCTTGCCGCAGCAATTGGCCTTGGCCCGTGTACGCCGAGTGCGTCAGGTGGGGTTGGTGACTGATGCCTTTAGCCTCGAACACTTTATCCGCGCCGTCATCCAGGGTTTGCAGGCGGGCACCGTGCTCAACACCAACGAAGGCGAGCTGCGCTTTGCCGCCACGCCGCACCTGGCCAAGCTGCAACTGACGGATGAGTCCGAAGTGCGTTACCTGTCTGCCGAGCAGTCCAACAGTTCGGTGGTGGTGGGTGAAAGCCTGGTGCTCAAACTGATCCGCAAAGTCGCTTCCGGCGTGCACCCGGAACTGGAGATGAGCGCCTACCTGACCGCTGCCGGCTACCCAAACATCTCGCCGCTGCTGGGCTCGATGGTGCGCCATGATGCCCAAGGGCAGGACAACCTGCTGATGATTGCCCAGGGCTACCTGAGCAACCAGGGCGACGCCTGGAGCTGGACCCAGAACAACCTGGAACGGGCGATTCGCGACGAGCTGGCCGAAGCCATCTCCGAACAGGAACAGCACTACAACGCCCTGGGCGAGCTGGCGGATTTTGCCGGGTTGCTCGGCCAACGCCTGGGTGAAATGCACCTGGTACTCGGCGCGAAAACCACCAACAAGGACTTCAAGCCCGAAGTCACCACGGCCAAGGACACCCAGGCCTGGGCCAAGGACGTCGGCGCGCAGCTGGACCGCGCGTTGCAGTTGCTCAAACTGCATCAAAGCCAATTGAACCCGGCCGATCAAGCGCTGGTCAGTGATTTGCTGGCGCAGAAAAAAGCCATCGCCAGTCATGTACAGGCCTTGGCAAAAGCCACGGCGGGCGGCTTGCGTATTCGGGTGCATGGTGACTTGCATTTGGGCCAGGTGCTGGTGGTGAAAGGCGATGCCTACCTGATCGATTTTGAAGGCGAACCGGCGCGGCCCTTGCACGAACGCCGCGGCAAGCACAGCCCGTATAAAGATGTGAGCGGCGTGTTGCGCTCGTTCGACTACGCGGCGGCCATGGCCTTGAATGTGCAAGGGGTGGATCACTCGCCCGAAGCGGCGGTGTCGCGTAAGCGCGTCACCGATCGCTACCTGAAAGAAGCGCGTCAGGCATTTATCCAGGCTTATCAGTCAGCTACGTCTACACTGGCGCATGACTGGCAGGACGCCAAGGGCCAGGACGCTGCGCTGACGTTGTTCAGCCTGGAGAAGGCCGCGTACGAAGTGGCCTACGAAGCAGAGAACCGTCCGACTTGGTTGCCGGTGCCCCTGCAAGGGTTGCACGGTTTACTGAGCGGGATTGCTTCTATAAAGGAAGCACCTATATCTAAAACTGCACGCGGTGGGGAGACGTCATGAGCTTTACACATAAAGAACCGCTGCAACCGAAATTGACAGCATTGCCGGCGTCCAAGGACGTCGAAGCGCTGGTACGCGCCGAACACCACGACCCGTTCTCGATTCTCGGGCCACACGATGATGAGCATGGCGGCCAGTTTATCCGTGCGTTCCTGCCCGAAGCCTTGAGCGTCCAGGTGCTGGCGCGTGACAGCGGCGAACAGATCGGCAGCCTCGACGCGACCCAGGTGCCGGGCCTTTTTGTCGGGCACTTCCAGACGCGCCAGGCGTATCTGCTGAAAATCCAGTGGGCCGGGGGCGAGCAGATCACCGAAGACCCTTACAGCTTCCAGCAACTGTTGCTCGGTGAAATGGACCTGTACCTGTTCGCCGAAGGCAATCACCGCGACCTGGGCAGTTGCCTGGGCGCTCAGGTGACCAGTGTCGACGGCGTGCAAGGTGTGCGCTTTGCCGTGTGGGCACCGAATGCGCGGCGGGTCTCGGTGGTGGGCGACTTCAATGTCTGGGACGGTCGCCGGCATCCGATGCGTCTGCGCCATCCTTCCGGTGTGTGGGAGATCTTTATCCCACGCCTGCAGCCGGGTGCGGCCTACAAGTACGAAGTGCTCGGCGCCAATGGGATCCTGCCGCTCAAGGCCGACCCCGTCGCGCTGGCCACTCAATTGCCGCCGGACACGGCTTCGAAGGTTGCCGAGCCGTTGCAGGTGGATTGGCAAGACCACGAATGGATGCAGTCGCGGGTCGAGAAGCAGAAGACCACCGCGCCGCTGTCGATCTATGAACTGCACGTGGGCTCCTGGCAGGCCGAGCTGGACGAGGCGGGCGAAGTGGCGCGTCAGTACAACTGGCGCGAACTGGCCGAGCGCCTGATTCCTTACGTGCAGCAACTGGGGTTCACCCACATTGAATTGATGCCGATCATGGAGCACCCGTTCGGCGGCTCGTGGGGCTATCAGGCCTTGTCACAATTCGCACCCACGGCACGCTTCGGTTCGCCGCAGGATTTTGCCTATTTCGTCAACGCGCTGCACCAGGCGGATATCGGCGTGATCCTCGACTGGGTGCCGGCGCATTTCCCCACCGACACCCACGGCCTGGCGCAATTCGACGGCACCGCGTTGTACGAATACGCCAACCCGCTGGAAGGTTTCCATCAGGATTGGGACACGCTGATCTACAACCTGGGCCGCACCGAAGTGCATGGCTTCATGCTGGCCTCGGCGTTGCACTGGCTTAAACACTTCCACATCGACGGGCTGCGCGTGGATGCCGTGGCCTCGATGCTCTACCGCGACTATTCACGCAAAGCCGGCGAATGGGTGCCGAACCGCCATGGTGGCCGCGAAAACCTCGAAGCCATCGACTTTTTGCGTCACCTCAACGATGTAGTCGCCATCGAGGCCCCCGGTGCCCTGGTGATCGCCGAAGAATCCACCGCCTGGCCCGGCGTCAGCCAGCCGACCCAGCAGGGCGGCCTGGGGTTCAACTACAAATGGAACATGGGCTGGATGCACGATTCCCTGCATTACATCCAGCAGGACCCGGTGTACCGCGCCCATCACCACAACGAGCTGAGCTTTGGCCTGGTCTACGCCTGGTCCGAGCGTTTCATCTTGCCGATCTCCCACGATGAAGTGGTGCACGGCAAGCATTCGCTGATCGACAAGATGCCTGGCGACCGTTGGCAGAAGTTCGCCAACCTGCGGGCTTACCTGGCGTTCATGTGGATGCACCCCGGCAAAAAGCTGTTGTTCATGGGCTGCGAATTCGGCCAATGGCGGGAGTGGAACCATGACCAGCAACTGGATTGGTACCTCCTGCAGTACGCCGAGCACAAAGGCGTGCAGAAGCTGGTAGGTGACTTGAACCGTCTATATCGCGAAGAACCGGCCCTGCATGAACAGGACGACGCCCCTCAGGGCTTCCAGTGGCTGATCGGTGACGACGCGATCAACAGCGTCTACGCCTGGCTGCGCTGGAGCAAGGACGGCAAGCCCGTGCTGGTGGTGGCCAACTTCACCCCGGTGCCGCGCGAAGGTTATAAAGTCGGCGTGCCGTTCAGCGGGCGCTGGAGCGAGGTGATCAACAGTGACGCCGAGATGTACGCAGGCTCCAATTACGGTAATGGAGGCGAGGTAATCACCCAGGATGAGCCGCACCATGGGCAGGCGGTGTCGCTGTCGTTGAATCTTCCGCCGCTGGGCGTGCTGATTCTGCGCCCGGAACCGCTTTAAAGGCTCTACCGTGCTGGATTCTGTTGTCCGCACTACTGGCAGGGTGCCACAATGGCGCCTTTGTCGTGGCAGTCGAATCAGGCGAATTTCATGAATGGCCTTGGGCGTGGGCAGGACCAGGATTGCTTTATAGAGGAGCAGGTGCGAACCGACCGTTTGCACCAGTTGTTCCGGCAGTCATTTGCCGCGATTTTTGGCAGTTATCTGGCTGCGGTGATGCTCTGCTGGCTGTGCTGGGACCGGTTTGACCATCAGGTCATCCTGGTCTGGCTGGTGGTATTGGCGGCGACTTCCCTGTTTCGCATCAAAATGTTCATGGAATGGTTTCGCTGTCCCAATGCCGAGCGCACGCCGGATCGTTGGGAACGCCGCTACTGGGTCACGTTGATGCTGTCTGCCGGAACCTGGGGAATCGGCGCGTTGGCGGTCATGCCCACCGATGACCGGCTTTCCCAGGTGCTGGTGATGCTGTTTACCGTGGGCATGTCAGTCAGCGCAGTCTCCTGTTACTCGGGCCTACCGCTATATGACGCTCGCCTCCATGGCCGTGGTGCTGTTGCCGTGCACGCTGTGGCTGCTGTTCCAGCCGTCCTCGATGCAAGTGGGCGTGGCCATTGCGGTCCTGGTGTTTTCCACCTTTGTGGTGAGTGCCACGCGCAAGCTGTCGGATGCCTTGGAAAAGGCCTTCCGCCTGACTCGCCAGATGGAACGTGCCCACAACATTTCTACCCGCGCCGCACAGACCGACGAACTCACCGGCCTGATGAATCGCCGTGCCTTCTTCGAACATGCCCAGGTGTTGTACGCACAATGCCGTCACAATCATCAGCCGTTGTGTGCGTTGATGATGGACATGGACCACTTCAAGGAAATCAACGACACCTACGGTCACCAGGCCGGTGACCAGGTGCTGCGCCAGATTGGCGGGGTGATCAGTGCTTCGTTCCGCCAGGCCGATGTGTACGGGCGCTTGGGTGGCGAGGAGTTTGCGGTGTTGTTGCCCAATACGTCACTGGAAACCGCACGGGACATTGCCGAGCAGTTGATCAAAGCCATCTCGGGCCTGGCCTCCGAGCCGGTGCATGGCTTGACCGCCAGCCTCGGCGTGGCGTCCACCCATACTCAGGACCAAGACCTGCACGGCCTGATGAACACCGCTGACAAAGCGCTGTATCGGGCCAAGGCCCAGGGCCGCAATCAGGTGGCAGTGGCCGAGTAGGACTCAGGGCATCGCTCTGGCGAGTGCCCGTGCGACCTGGTCGGCGGAGTAGGGCTTGGGCAGGAACTCGAACCCTTCATAACCACTCTCGGCCAGTTCCTCGCTGTAGCCGGAGGTGAGCACCACCGGCAAATCCGGGCGCCGTTGGCGCAGCACCTTGGCCATGGCCACGCCGGTCATGCCGGGCATTACCACATCGGAAAACACCCCGTCAAACGCCAAGGCATCCGCGCCGGCCAATGCGAGCGCCTGTTCCGCATCGGTGGCCCAAGTGGTGCGGTAACCCAGGTCCTGCAAGATCTGGTTGGCGAAGCGGCCCACTTCAAGGTTGTCTTCCACGATCAGGATATGGCGCAGCGCTATGTCCTGAACTGGCAAGGGATCTTGCAAGCTTTGTTCTTGGGCTATTACCGGCGCCGCCACCTCCGGCAGGTACAAGGTAAATACCGTTCCTTGTCCCAGTTCGCTCGCCACGTCGACGTTGCCACCGGACTGCTTGGCAAAGCCAAATACCTGGGATAACCCCAGCCCAGTGCCTTTGCCCACGGCCTTGGTGGTAAAGAACGGTTCGAAAATGCGTTCGACTGTGTCGCCGGGAATGCCGCTGCCGGTGTCGGCCAGGGCGATGCTCACAAAGGGCTGGCGGCTCTCTTCATCGCCACGGATGCGCGGCAGGGTGTCCACCGTGGCCACGCGCAAGGTGAGGGTGCCTTGCCCGTCCATGGCGTCCCGGGCGTTCAGGGCGATATTGATCAACGCGGTTTCAAACTGGCTGGCGTCGACGCGCACATGGCAAGGACGCTCAGGCAATTGCACCTGCACATGGATGCGCGCGCCGGTGACGCTTTCGAGCATTTCGCCGATATTCTTGACCCGCAGGCCTGCATCGAAGACTTCCGGGTTGAGCGGTTGGCGTCGGGCGAAGGCGAGCAGTTGGCTGGTGAGTTTGCTCGCACGCTCGACAGTGTCGGAAACGGCGCTCATATAGCGTTGACGCCGTTCTTCGGACAGCCCCGGTTGGCGCAGGAAGTCCACCGACGAACGGATGATGGTCAACAGGTTGTTGAAGTCATGGGCCACGCCGCCAGTCAGTTGGCCGATGGCTTCCAGCTTCTGGGACTGGCGCAACGCAGCTTCCGCCTGGGTGAGGGCGAGGGTGCGCTCCTGTACCCGTTGTTCCAGGGTGGCATTCAGCTCGGTGAACGCCGCCAGGCCCTCGCGTACGGCGGCGTCGGCGCGGACTCGCTCGATGTGCGCCCAAGAGCGTTCGGTGACTTCCCCCACCAGCGCCAGGTCATAGGGCGACCAGACTCGCGCCGTCTTGTGGTGCACCGCCATCAACGCGGTCAAGCGGCCGTCCTTGATCAGCGGGAAGCACACGGTCGCCAGCGCGCCCAGGGCTTGGTAGCTGGCGGCATCCTCCGGCGCGAACTCGGCGCGGTTGTCCTGCACCACCAGCGGTTCTCCGGCACGCAGCTGCTGCACGGCCCGCGCGCCGAACGACGCCAGGCTGTAGCGCCCGACGATGCTCGGTGAGCCCGGCGCCGCCCAGTTGCCGCGAATGGTAAAGCCGTCTTCGTCGGCGTCCATGTCGGCGTAGGCGCAATTGGAGACCTGCAAGTGCCCGGCCAGCAAGCGTGTGGTGGTGGACATGATGCTTTCGGCGTCGGTGGCATTGGCCACGGCGCTGCCCACCGCGTCCAACACCGCCAGGCGGCGGTTGAGGAATACGGTGGCGGTGGTTTCGGTGACGGTATCCAGCATCCCCACCACCTTGCCCAGAGGGTCGCGGATGGGGCTGTAGCAAAAGGTGAAGTACGCCTGTTCGAGACCGGCGCCGCGCTCGATCAACAGCGGGTAGTTCTCGATATAGGTGGCGTGCCCTTCAAAGGCGGCCTGGGCAATCGGGCTGACTTCGGCCCAGACTTCACGCCACACCTCATTGAACGGACGGCCCAGCGCATAGGGTTTGTCCCCGAGAATGGGGATGAAGGCGTCGTTGTACAGCATGGTCAACTGCGGCCCCCAGGCAATGGACTGAGGGAAGCTTGAGGCAAAGCACAATGCGACGGTGGTCTTGAGCACATCCGGCCACTGTTCCAGCGGTCCCAGGGGCGTATTCGACCAGTCATGCTGGCGAACCCGCTCAGCCATATCGCTGCTGCTTTGCAGCCAATTCATCATTGCAAGAACACCTTGTACGCTACGGTCTGTTTAACGCCTGAAAGGGGCGGCCCAACAAGCAACAGACCGGAATGCCGGCTGGCAGTTCAGCGCGATTATCCCGGTGATAGCAATTTGATGCACTATCCATTTGGATAGCTTTACAGGCGCGTTTATTGCGCGCCGAAAACCCCCGTCCAGTAGATCCCGGCATCACTCTTAGGGTCCATGGCATACGCCGCGCCCAGCTCACGAAATTGCGGGTTCATCAGGTTGGCGCAATGGCCGGGACTGGCGAGCCAGCCGTCGACAACCTTGCGCGGCGTATCCAGGCCGGCGGCGATGTTTTCACCGATGTTCTTCGCGATATACCCGGCCAGTTCGGCGCGATCCCCAGGGGTGCGGCCGTCGTGGTCGAGGTGATCGAAGAAGTTGCCGTTGGCCATGTTGCGCGTGTGGCTGTTGGCGGCGCCGGCCAGGTCGTCATTCCAGGACAAGGGCGTGGTGGCCGTGAACGCCTGGGTGCCGCACTGGCGCGGTTGTGAACGCGCAGTGTTGATCAGGTTGAGCAGTTGCTTGCCTTCGGTCTGCCAATCGCCCAGGCCACTGGTGAGCAGTGGTCGAGCGAGCACGATGCGCCAGTCCTGGCCGCTGTTACTCACGCCGATATCGACAAATTGCGGGTCCAGCACCACGCGGCAGAAGCTTTCGCGCACGGCCTTCATGGCCGCCTGGGCATCCTTGGGCCCGGACAGGCTGATGGCCTGCACGTTGACCATCGGGTACGCAGCCCGCGCCAGCGCCTGCTGCAGGTCGCCAACGTTGGTGGCTGGCAGCACCAGTCGCGTATCGCTGGCCAATGGCGGCAGTTCCTGGGAACCCTGGTCGCCGCAGCGTTGCACCTGGCTGCGGTATTGGTTGATCTGTTGTACCAACTGACTTTCTTCATTCGCCATCGCGCTGGCGCAGAACACCGTAGTGGCGGCCAGCGTCGTAAGACCCATCATCAATGACAGAACGCGCATGGACGTTACCCTTGAGCTTGAAAGTGCCCATGATGCGCGATGTAACCCGGTCTGGTGCAACGCCTTTTTTGTTTTTTTGCCTCAATGGGTGTTCTGCAGGGGGTTGAAGGCGTTAAAGCGGCGCCATGCCATCACGCATGCCAGCAGGATCATGGCCAGTGCGACGCCGAACGTTGCGTGCAGGCCAAAGGCAATGGATTGGGGGAGGGCACGGGTGACGTCCGGGCTGGCCCAGGCAAATACCGCCCCCAATGCCCAGGCGCCGACAATCAGCCCGAGATTGCGTGACAGGTTCAGCAGGCCCGAGACCGTGCCGCGCCGCGCGGGCTCTACATCAGTCATCACGGCGGTGTTGTTGGCGGCCTGGAACAGGCTGTAGCCGGTGGTCAGGATCACCAGTGCGCCCAGATAGGCGAACAGGCCCGACGCGCAGGACAACAGCAGCGCGCCACAGGCCATCAGGCCCAGGCCGGACAGGGTCATGCGTTGGCTGCCGAGGCGGTCGGTGAGCCTGCCGGCCGGAACACCGCTGATGGCCGCGACGCAGGGCCCGACCGCCATGGCCAGGCCCATCCACTCGGGATCGAGCCCCAGGCCTCGGGACAAATAGAACGGCCCCACCACAAAAGTGGCCATGATCACGGCGGCCACCAGGGCACTCATGATCAGGCCAGTGCGCAATGACGCATCGTTTAATGATGTCCAGAAACTCGAGTCGGCGGGGGATGCTACGTGGGGCCGATCTGCCGGCAAATAGCGGTAGGCAAGGGCGATGGCCATCCCTCCCAACGGCACGCCAATCAGGAAAATCGCGCGCCAGCCCCACACACTCAGCAATACACCGCCGACACTGGGTCCCATCGCGGTACCGACGGCCGACATCGTGCCCAGCAAGCCCATCACGCGGCCGGTACGCTCTTTAGTGACGGTGTCACCGACCATGCCCAGGGCCATCGCCATCATCACGGCCGCACCCAGGCCTTGCAGGACGCGTGCTGCAACCAGCCATGCCAGAGACGGCGCCATGCCGCACAGCCCGCACGCCACGGCGAACAACAGCAATCCGGCGAGCAACAACCGCCGCCGTCCGAACCGGTCGCCCAGGCGTCCGGCACTCACAATCACTGCCGTGATCGCCAACAGGTAAGCCAGCACCACCCACTGCACGGCGTGGAATGAGGCATCAAACGCCTGCGCCAGGCTGGGCAGGCTGACATTGGCGATGCTGGTGCCCAGCGAGGCGAGCAGCATGGACAGGGACAGGCTGATGAGGCTGCCGCGTGAAGAGATAGACATGGAAAATCCTTGAGTAAAGACAACTGTCTCAAATCTACGGCGTCGCGTAACATGGCGGAAGACGCATGAGTTGCAGTTAATAGATGCATGCAACGCCTTATAAGGAGTGCCGATGCCCGATCTCAACCTGCTGATCACCCTGGATGTGCTGCTCGCCGAAGGCAGTGTCGCGGCGGCGGCCAAACGCCTGCGCCTGAGCCCTTCGGCCATGAGCCGTGCGCTGGCCCGATTGCGCGAGACCACCGGCGATCCCTTGCTGGTGCGCGCCGGTCGCGGCCTGGTGCCCACGCCCAGGGCGGTGGCGTTGCGTGAGCAGGTCAGCCGCTTGGTGCAGGACGCCAATGCGGTGCTGCGCCCTGTGCAATCGTTGGACATGGCCCAGGTGGCGCGCACTTTCACCCTGCGCACCAGCGAAGAGTTCGTCGAAAACTTCGGCCCGGCGCTGCTGGCCCGCATCGCAGAGGAGGCACCCGGTGTGCGGCTGCGGTTCATCAATAAAACCGACAAGGACAGTACCCTGCTGCGTGAGGGCAGCGTCGACCTGGAAACCGGTGTGGTCGACCCCACCGCCAGCCCGGAAGTGCTGACCCAGGCGCTGTTTCGCGATCGCCTGGTCGGTGTGGTGCGCAGTGGCCATCCCCTCAGCCAGGGTGAGGTCAGCGTTGAACGTTACGCCGCAGGCCAGCACGTCTACGTGTCCCGGCGCGGCCAGGACCGGGGCCAGATCGATGACTTACTTCAAGCTCAGGGCCTCACGCGACAGATCAATACCGTGGTCGCCGGTTTCGCCACCGCCATCGCCTTGGCCCGCGACACCGACCTGATCGCCAGCGTGCCCGAACGCTACACGACCCACCAACGTGCGGGCCTGCACAGCTTTGCATTGCCGTTGGCATTGCCCACCTTCAGCGTGTCGATGCTCTGGCACCCCAGGCTGGATGCCGACCTGGCCCATCGCTGGTTGCGCGGATGTTTGCGTGAGGTGTGCGCACTGCAACAGGTACAATCGCCGCTGCCTTGACGCTAAACCCAGGAATTTGCATGTTCAGCCTTACCCGCTACACCACGCCGTGCCCCGAGCCCATCAACGCTCAGATCCTGCAGATGGTGGTCGACAACCTCGCCGACATCAGCAGCGTGGCGCTACCGCCGAGCAACCTGCTGTACAACATCTACCAGTACTCCGTTGGCTTTGAGGTGCACCTGTACCTGGAAGCGCTGAATGGTGCCAAGGGCATTGCCGTCGAGTTGGTGGTGGCGATGGAAGAGGAAAAGCTGATCGGCTTTTGCCTGTACCTGCCGGTGAAGGACGATCCCGAAGCCTGCGGTATCGCGTTCATGGCGGTGCAGGTCGGCTACCGGCGCCAGGGTGTGGCGCGCGCAATGATGGGTGACGTACTGAGTCGTTATCCCCATGCGGAGTTGGCGTGTTCAATTGAGAAAGTGCCGGCGTTCGAAGGCATGGGCTTCCAAGTGCGCGGCGTGCGCGGCACCCAGGTGCTGATGAACACACGGGACTACGGCACGGAGGGCTTGATGGGCGTTCTGGATGTGGCGGCGATCTACCGCTCATTGGAGGTGCGGCAGATTCATACCTACCTGCTGCAAAAGCATGGCAAGCGCGCCATGGTGGATGCCGAGAAGCAACGGGATCGGCACCTTGATCAACTGGCGCGCAAGGTGCAGATGTTTGTACAGAAGCGGGGCTGAACGACAGCCCCGCACTGACCTTATGGCTTGGCCAGGTTCCAGTTACCGCCAACGCCGTCACCGGTGATGTCGCCAGGCTTGCTGTCCTTGACCCAGGTGTACAGCGCCTGGCCCTTGTAGGCCCATTGCTTGCTGCCGTCGTCACGGGTGATCACGGTGTAGCCGTCCGCATCCTTCGCTGCCGCCGAGGCGGTGAACGCTGGCCAGTTGGCCAGGCACTGGCCGTTGCACACGGACTTGCCGGCGCTGTCTTTGGCGAAGGTGTAGAGGGTCATGCCTTTGCTGTCCACCAGCACTTTACCCTTGGCGCTGTCGGCCACCTTGGCCGGGGCGGCGAAGGCCATGGAGGAGGCGCAGGCGATGACGACGGCAGCCGCGAGGGAGAATTTTTTCAGCATGACGAACTCCTGGTATTTATAGGTTTGAGTACTGGCGTTGTGCTGTATTCACACGCCGTACTCAGGTAAACACCCGCCGCGCCGGTTTATTCCTGCCCTGTCAGAAATTATTTAAACGCGGCCGCGATTGACCATCGCCAGGATGGTCGCCAGCAACTCCTGCTGTGCCTCTTCGCGACTGATCTCGCCACTGGCCGCCGCCTGGGACAGTGCCTCCGCCGCCCCCAGCATGCCGCGCAGTCCCGCCTGGGATATGCGGCCAAAGGGCGACAGCGCGTCACGGCATTTGTCGAGGAAGATCGCCTCGTACTGGCGCTTGAGGGCTTCCAGCTCCGGCGAGCTGCTGAGGGCTGCAATCACCCCTGGGATTTCCCGACCCTGCAACAACACGCAATCCACATAGGAAGAGGCGATTACCCAGGCGCGGTCGTCAAGGGTTGCGCTGCTGGCCGCGATGGCGCTGGCAAAGACCTGGTCCTGACGCGCATCGAAGTCCTCATACAACGCGGCCAGCAACCCGGCGCGGGTGACGAAATGGTCATAGACCACCGGCTTAGTCACGCCCGCCAACTCCGCCAGGCGGCCGAGTGTGAGGGCTTCGGTGCCTTCATCGCGCACCAGTTGCCAGGCCACATCGAGCAATTGGCGAAGGCGATCTTCGCGAGACAGGCGGCGACGAGGAGGGGGAGACGCTGTGCTTGACATGCTTATATACCAAAAGTAACTTACTAATCGTAACTTAAGCCCAGCGTAACCTCTCAGGGAGTCATTGTCATGCACGCACTCATCGTTGTTGCTCATCACGACCCACAATCCCTCACCCACAGCGTGGCCGCCCAGGTCGCCGCCGGCCTTGCTGCGTCGGGCCACACCTTCGAAATGGCCGATATCGCCGCCGAAGGGTTCGACCCGCGCTACAACGCCGCCGACCATCGGGTACACCGCACGCGCGCCACGCCGCCAGCCGACGTACTGGCTGAACAGGCCCGTATCGACCGTGCCGACGCGCTGGTGCTGGCATTCCCGATCTACTGGTGGTCCATGCCCGGCCTGCTCAAGGGCTGGATCGACCGCGTGTTCATCAACGGTTGGGCCATCGATTACGGCCCCGATACCCCGGTGGTGAAGAAATTGCGCCACTTGCAGGTCCATCTGCTGGCCCTGGGCGCTGCCGACGACGGCGCGTTTGATCGACATGGCTACGCCAAGTCCATGCGCACGCAAATTGACTACGGAATCTTCGATTACTGCGGCGCACAGGTGGTCACGTCAGCGCTGTTGCTGGATTCGGAAAGCGGCGGGGCGCAGGCGCATCTGGAAAAGGCCAGAGCCTTGGGCGAGGGACTGTTCGAAACGCAAACAGTCGCCGGTTGATTCAACCTTCGCGAAACAAATCGTGGGCGTCGAGCAGGCGGTAAGCGATTTCCGGCTGATTCTCCAGGCCTCGACGGATCGCGGCCGGGATCGATTGGCGGGTCTTGCGGCACAGGCCCGGTAGCTCGTCGATGACGATCTGGATGCCGCGCATGCTCTTGACCTCGGTGTGACCCGGCGCGATGTGCACGCGGATGCCCAATTGCTGGTACATCAGCTGTTGCATGCGCTCCAGGTCTTGCAGGCTCTTGAGGTGTTCAAGGCGGTCGAGCAGTTTTTTCTCTTCCTGGCGCGTCAGGTTGAGGATACGCAGGTCGGCGCCCGGCGCTTGCAGCAGTTGTTCGCGATCGCAGACGCAGGCGCCGGGTGGGCAGGGTTGGCGGATGGTCATGTGCTTTGCCTCCCCATTCCGACGCCGAGCCTTCAGTAGCTCAACTGAACCCCAAGACTGCCCAGGGCCTTCCAGTAGTCAGGATAGGTCTTGGCCACGCAGTCCGGGTCCTGGATGCGGATCCCCGAGACTTTCAGCCCGGCCAGGGCAAAGCACATGGCGATGCGGTGGTCGGCGTGGGTGTCGATCAACGCGTTGCAGGCGGTGCCGGCCAGGGCCGGGTCGCTGGCCACCAGCAGGTCGTCGCCTTCGATGGTCGCAAGGCCAGGGCGGATCTCGTTGAGGCCGTCGTGCAGGGCCTGTACGCGGTCACATTCCTTGACCCGCAGGTTGGCCAGTTCGGTGAAACGCACCGGGGTGTTGTTGAACGCCGCGAGCACCGCCAGGGTCGGGATGGCGTCCTGCATCTGCGAGCCCACCACCGTGGCCTGCATGTTGGGGAACTGCGCGATCACGGCCTGGGCCTTGGCGTCCGGCTGGGTGAAGTCCTGCGCGGCTACACCGATGTCGATACGGCCACCGGTCAACACCTCAGCGGCCCACAGGTAGGTGGCGGCAGAGGCGTCGGGTTCGATCAGGTAGTCGTGGGCGGTGTAGCCGGTGGGGGCCACGCGCCAGGTGGTGTCGTCAACCGCCTCGACCTGAGCACCGAAGGCGCGCATGCAGTCCAGGGTCAGGTCCACGTAGCCACGGGCACCGATGTCCTTGCCGGTCAGCGCCACTTCAATCGGCGCTTCGCCGCAGGCGGCGAGCATCAGCAGGGCCGATACGTACTGGCTGGACAGGCCGCCGTCGATTTCGAAACGCTTGGCCTTGATCTTGCCCACGCCGTGCACGGTGACCGGCGGGCAACCGGTGGGGCTGTCGACCGGGATGCCGTTCTGGCCGAGGGTTGCCAGCAGCGGGCCGATTGGGCGTTTTTGCATGTAGTCATCGCCGTCCAGTACCACGGTGCCTTCCACGGTGGCGACGGCAGCGGTGAGGAAGCGCATGGCGGTGCCGGCGTTGCCGAGGAACAGTGGCTGCGGCGGCAGTTGCAGTTTGCCTTGGCCGGTGACGACGAAGGTGGTGTCGTCGGGTTCGTCGATGGTCACGCCCATTTGGCGCAGGGCCACGGACATGTGGCGGGTGTCGTCGCTCTTGAGCGCGCCGCTGAGGCGGCTGGTGCCTTTGGCCAGGGCGGCGAGCAGCAGGGCGCGGTTGGTAATGGATTTGGAGCCGGGGGGCGCGACCTTGCCATTGAGGGGGACGTTGGGCGGGGTGACGGTCACGGTTTTCTGCGAACTCAAGGTACAGGGCTCCTGATTCATGGCACGGGCGGCGGGCGGAGTTGAATAATCGGGTATAGGGGTGGTGCTTGTCGAGCTTGGGGTGGGATGTGGGGGGTATTGGGGGGTACATATCCGTTGTTTGGGTGACGGCTTATATTGGTTCCGCCCTTACGGCGGGTCACTTTGGAAAAGAGCCCCAAAGTAACCAAAGGGCTCTTGCCCCAACACTCGGCACCTCGCTTAGGCTCGGTGTGCCCGTAATCCGACAGTGATTTGGGGGGCCGCCGCCACGCGCCATCCATGGCGCGGGGCGGCTAAACCGGCATCCCTGCCGGTTTACCCCCCAAATCCCTGCCGAATTCCGGCCAGCGTGTTTGACGGGGCGCCTAAGATCAAAATCAAAATCAAAAGCAAGAGCACGGCGGCCTGGTAGCCGACCTGAGTGGTTAGATCAAAAGCAACAGCATACGCGGTCCACTGTGGGAGCTGGCTTGCCTGCGATGCAGGCACCTCGGTCCTTCGGAGACGCCCTGCAGGCTGTTACCGCTTCGCCAGCCAGTAATCATGCAACGCTCGCGCTGCCGGTTCGATTTCGCTGACGCGTTGCTGGTGTGCTTGTACATCCAGGTCGACCGGGAGTTCGAAGTTGTCTTGTTCGGCGCACCAGGAGATTTTTTCCAGCAGTGCAGCCTGTTCTGCCGGCAGTTGCGGCCAATTGCCGATGGCGGCGCCGCGGATGTAGCCAAAGCACCATTCTTCGGCGAGGGTCACGGGGTGGCCTTGGTGTTCGGTTTCGTCGAAGCGGGCGTTGAAGCTGTTGGCGTCGCTGGACAGTTGTGCGGCCAGGGTGTTGAGGTGGCGCACGCACAGTTCGAGGAAACTTTGCGCTTCGTCCATGGTGTCCCATTCCGGGTTCTGGCCGCCCCAGATCGCGGGGAACCACTCGGCCACGTCCACCTGGACCGGGCTGGAGACCAGCGCGGTGAAGTAGCCGTCGAGTTCGGCCAGGTTCAGCACCGAGTGGTCGTCGCCGTACTTGAGCAGGGTGTTTTCGATGAATTCGAATTCGGCGGGGGTGAGGGGTTGGGTGTGCATGGGGCATATCCTTTAAACGTCGAACGCCGCCAATGGGGGCGGCTTAAAGCGCGAAGGATGGCGTGTGTGCGGGGTTTTATCCAGCCTTTTGCAGCGTTTTTACCCGCGTCGGTTGCACAGCTTGCTGACGCACATCGAGCCGACTACTGCGAGGATGATCGGCACCAGGAAGTCATGGTCGATGCGGGTGAATTCCGCCACCAGCACAATCGCGGTCAACGGCATGCTCATGCTGGCGGCCAGGAAGGCGGCGGCGCCGATGATTGCAAATGCACCCAGGGGCACGCCGGGCCAGACCAGGCTCCAGGCGCCGCCGAGGAGGATCGCCAGTAAGGCGCCGTTGGCCAGGCCGGGGGTGAGCAAGCCGCCTTCGGCGCCGGCGCGCAGGCTGCTGGTGGTGATCAGGACTTTGACCACCAGCAACAATGCCGCCAGGCCTATGGTCAGTTCATTGTCGAAACCCAGCTGCGCCGGGCCTTTGCCATTGCCTAGGATCTGCGGCAACAGCATCGCCAGGCCGCCGATGATCATGAAGTTGATCAATGACAGCACCGGCAGGCGCCAGCCCCTGGCGGCATTCGCCCGCGCCTTGCCAGTGAGCTGCGTGAAAGCGTACGCCGCCACGCCGAAGACCGGGCCGCAGACCACCGCCCAGGCGATCAGGGCAGGGTTCAACACAAAGTGCGGGACCCCATATTGCGATTCCGCACCCAACCCGATCCACGCCACCGACGCCGCAATCGCCGAAGTCGCCAACGCAATCACCGCCGCCGGCCAACTGAATGCGCCCACCAGCACTTCCAGCACAAACACCGCGCCACCCAATGGCACGTTGTACACCGCCGCCAGTCCTGCGCCGGCGCCGCAAGCGACGATCAGGCGATGCATCTGCGGGTCGAGTCGCGCGCGCTGGGACAACCAGGTGGCGGCCAACGCGCCGACTTCCCGTGGTGCCACCTCACGTCCCAGGGGCGAACCCAGGGCCACGGTGATGATCTGCAGCAAGGCGTGGGCGAGGGTGGTCTTGGGCGGCATGATCGGCATCTTTTCCGACACCGCTTGCTTGATGCTCACCAGCGGCCGGCCATAGCGATAAATCACCCACCAGCCCATTCCTGCGACCAGGCCGCACACCACCAACACCAGCAAGCGCCGCTCCGGTGCCGCCGCCGTCACACCCAGCAGGAAGGTTTCATGGCTGACCAGGCTGTCTAGGCTATAACCGTAGGCCAGGTGTTGAATGCCATGCAGCAGCAAAGCCAGCAACATCCCGCCCAACCCGGCGCCGATGCCGGTGAACACGACCACCAGGGCGAGGATCAAGGATGAGCGAAACGGGGTCGGCATAGGCGGCTCCAGGCAATGGTCCTGATTGTATAGCCGATAAATCGGCCGCCCTGGATGAAATGTATCGGCGCTGCATCAACCGCGCGGCCACAACATTCCATTACCTTTGCCCGTCCCGTTTTTGGCCGATGTGCCGTCACGTTCCCTTGTTATAGTTCGGGCCTTATCACTCGCCAGTCAGGGATCACTGCCATGTCCGAATACCAAGCTTTCGTCGTCGAACTCACCGGCAACGTTGCCCATGTGCAGATCAACCGCCCGGAAAAGATCAACGCGATGAACGCGGTGTTCTGGACCGAAATCATCGACATCTTCCAGTGGGTCGAAGACACCGACGCCGTACGCGCCGTGGTGCTCAGCGGTGCCGGCAAGCATTTCTCTTCCGGCATCGACCTGATGATGCTGGCCTCGGTGGCCAATGAATTCGGCAAGGACGTGGGCCGCAACGCACGCTTGCTGCGCCGCAAGATCCTGGAGCTGCAAGCCTCGTTCAATGCCGTCGACAACTGCCGCAAGCCGGTGTTGGCGGCGATCCAGGGTTACTGCATCGGCGGTGCCATCGACCTGATCAGCGCCTGCGATATGCGCTACGCCGCCGAAGGTGCGCAATTCTCCATCAAGGAAATCGACATCGGCATGGCCGCTGACGTCGGCACTTTGCAACGCCTGCCGCGCATCATCGGTGACGGCATGCTGCGCGAGCTGGCTTACACCGGCCGTCAGTTTGGCGCCGAAGAGGCGCGCAGCATCGGCCTGGTCAATCGCGTCTATCCCGATCAGGACAGCCTGTTGGCCGGCGTCATGGACATCGCCCATGAAATCGCCGCCAAATCGCCGATTGCGGTCACCGGTACCAAGGCCATGATCAGCTACATGCGTGACCACACAGTCAATGATGGCTTGGAATACGTTGCCACCTGGAACTCGGCTATGTTGCAATCCAACGACCTGCGCGTGGCCATCGCGGCCCACATGAGTAAGCAGAAACCCGAATTCGTGGATTGACTGACATGACCCCAGGCTGGATTACCACAACGCTGCTGGACAACGACACCCCCGGCGGCTGGGCCGTCGCCCGCAGCCGTGACGGCTTTTTGCATGACACCAACGGCCCACTGTTCCCCCGGGAATGGCTCAAGCGCCAGGACCTGTCGGTGTTCGCCGAACACGGCATCGGCCACCTCGACGGCGAGCCGGTGTACCTGCTGGAACTCAATGCTTCTACTGAAGTGCCGGGTTGCAGCTGGCAGGGGCTGCGCGGCTTCATGCTGCAAGGCGATCATACTCTTTACAAGGTGCTGGGCTACGCGGCGCAGATCGGCACCTGGGCGCGGGAACACCGGTTTTGTGGGAGTTGCGGCCAGGCCATGGTCCAGGTGCCACGTGAGCGTGCGATGCATTGCCAGGCCTGCGATTTGCGCAGCTATCCGCGTATTTCGCCCAGCATGATCGTGCTGGTGACCCGTGGCGACGAGATCCTGCTGGCGCGTTCGCCACGCTTTGTCACGGGGGTGTATAGCACGTTGGCGGGGTTTGCCGAGCCGGGCGAGTCGGCCGAAGACTGCCTGATCCGCGAGGTGCGCGAGGAAGTGCAGGTGGAGGTCAAGAACATCCAGTACATGGGCAGCCAGTGCTGGCCGTTCCCGCATTCGATGATGCTGGGTTTCCATGCCGAGTACGCCGGCGGTGACATCGTGCCCCAGGCTGATGAGATCGAAGACGCGCAGTGGTTCAACATCCACGATTTGCCGCCGTTGCCGGCGTCACGTTCGATTGCGCGTTACCTGATCGACCTCTACCTGGCCCGTCGCCTAGGCCACGCTGAACCAGTGCTGCCAGGCTAGGCGCACGGTCAGGCCAAGGACCACGGTGATGAACACCGGGCGAATGAATTTGGCGCCGCCGCTGATTGCGCTGCGTGCGCCAAAGAACGCGCCACACATCACCGAGACGCCCATGGCCAGGCCGACGATCCAGTCCACCGAACCATTGATGATGAACACCGTCAGCGCCGCCGCGTTGCTGACGAAGTTCATGCTGCGCGCCACACCGCTGGCTTTCACCAGGTCGATGGGGTGCAACAACATCGTGCTGACGGTCCAGAACGCCCCGGTGCCAGGGCCGGCCACACCATCGTAGAAGCCCAGGCCGAAGCCCTGGGTGGATTGCCATTTCTTCTTGATCGGCGCATCGGCGTCCAGCGGCGCCTTGGGCGTGCCGCCGAACAACAGGTACACACCGCAGGCGAACACAATCACCGGCAGCATCTTGTTCAGGGTTTCAGCGGGCAGGTAATGGGCGACCACGGCGCCGGTCAACGCACCGATCAACGTGCCGACGATGGCATGCACCCACTGGCGCGGATGGAACAGCTTGCGCCGATAGAAGGTGAAACTGGCGGTGGCCGAGCCAAAGGTGGAACTGAGCTTGTTGGTGCCCAGTACCAGGTGCGGCGGCATGCCGGCGGTGAGCAGCGCAGGGGTGGTGAGCAAACCGCCACCGCCGGCGATGGCGTCGATGAAACCGGCGATAAAGGCGACAACCGCCAGGATGGCCAGGGTGGTGAGGTCTACGCTGAGTTCGAAGGGCATGGGCAGGGCTTAGAGTGGCGGGGCGCAGAAAGGGGCTGCGCCAAAGGCCGCCATCTTACCTGCAACCCACCGGCAACGGTATCAACCGTGACGCTTCTCCAGCCACTCCAACGCCGTCCGCCAGATACAAATCCCCAGGAAATACGCCGACATCACCGACCACAAGCCAAACGTCCATGGGTTGGTGTTCGGGTAATCCATCACCATCAAGAAGCTGCACAGCAGCCAGATCGTGGTCACCCCGATGTTGATCGGCATGAACCGTTTCACCCGGAACGGGTGCAGGAACTTCATCGGCGTCACGGTCAGCAGGGCCAGGCCGATCACGGTGAGCAAGGTGACCCAGGCTTCCGGCTGGATGATATAGACGCACAAGGCCACCACATTCCATGCGGCGGGGAAGCCGACGAAGTAGTTGTCCTTGCTCTTCATGTTGACGTTGCAGAAGCAGAACAGCGACGACACCAGGATCACCGACACGGTGAACAGATGGGTGAATTCCGGCAGGTCGATATAGCGATAGATAAACAGTGCGGGGATGAACACGTAGGTGAGGTAATCGATCACCAGGTCGAGCACCGAGCCGTCGAAGCTCGGCAGTACCGTGCTGACATTCACCCGTCGCGCCAGTGAGCCATCAACCCCGTCCACCACCAGTGCCAGGCCCAGCCACAGCAGGCAGGCCTTGGGTGAGTTTTCCAGCAACGCCAGGGTGGCCAGGAAGGCCAATACCACACCGGTGGCGGTAAAGCCGTGGGCGCCCCAGGCTTTGAGTCTGGCTACATGCAGGGTCGATATCACGGGCGGTTCTCCAAAAGGTGAAACGGGGCAGCCGACGACGTGACGCCGTCGAGTCTGGCCGGGGAATGCAGGTATCGACCGGGAAGGGGGTAAGAAGGTTCACCACCCCGGTGTTTCACTTAGCGTAGCAAGCGTAAGACGTTTCGGCATCAGCCCTGGCGGAACACCAATGCCTTTAAGCCACTTCGCACATCAATATCAGGAAATTCCGGCGGGTTTTGCAGGCGCTCGACAAAACGCAGGCCCGGTGCCTCGCGGGTGACACCGTCGATCAGGAAGTCTTCGCCGAAGGCCGGGTCATTCATGCACGCCAATACGGTGCCCTGTGGCGTGAGCAGGTCCGGCAGGCGGCGCAGCACGCGCTGGTAGTCCTTGGTCAGCAGGAAGCTGCCTTTCTGGAAGGAGGGCGGATCAATGATCACCAGGTCGTAGGGGCCGTTGTTGGTAACTTTGGCCCAGGACTTGAACAGGTCATGGCCGAGGAAGCTGACGTTGCTCAGGTCATGACCATTCAGGCGATGGTTGTCGCGCCCCCGGCTCAGGGCGCCACGGGCCATGTCCAGGTTCACCACGTGGTCGGCGCCGCCTTCGATGGCCGCCACCGAGAAGCCACAGGTGTAGGCAAACAGGTTGAGAACGCGCTGGCCCTTGGCCTGCTCGCGCACCCAGTTGCGGCCGTAACGCATGTCGAGGAACAGTCCGCTGTTCTGTTTTTTACCCAGGTCGATCAGGTAGCGCAGGCCGCCTTCGGTGATGGTCAACTCGTCGACCGGGTCACCCGACAGCCATTCGGTGGTGCTTTGCGGCAGGTAACGGTGTTGCAGGGCGATGGTGTACGTACCGAACTCGGTTTGCAGCAAGTGCTTCAAGGCTTCCAGCTGCGCAGCGTCCGGCTCCTTGAACAACGCCACCAGCAGCACGCCTTGCAACCAGTCCACCGTCAGTTGCTCCAGGCCCGGCCAGCAACGGCCACGGCCGTGGAACAAGCGGCGGGTTTCAGCCGGCGGGGTCGCCAGGGCGGTGAGCAGGTGGGCGTGCAGGGTAGCGAGTGCGTCTGGGGTCATCGTTAAACGTCGGTCGTTGAGCGGGCAGCATTTTAAACACAATTGCGGGCTATCGTCCTGCTTGAGCATAACGTGCTGGCAAAAACACGATTGGCAGTGATTCATGCTCAAAATTCAACGGCGCGCGCCTGATAACAGGCAAAAAATCCTCCCGCACCGACATAAACTGGAAAAAAAGCCCGGAGGTGCCCATGAACGGTTTCACGAATGCGGTGATGGATCAGCAAGAGTTGGAGGAGTGGCGCGACGCCCTGGCGTCCCTGGTCACCCACGCCGGCCCCGCGCGGGCGCGGCAGATCCTCGACCTGCTGGCCCAGGACGCCAGTGCGCCGCCCATCGACTGGAAACCGCGCCACGGCACGCCCTACATCAATAGCATCAGCGTCGAGCAGCAACCGGCATTTCCCGGCGACCTGGCTACCGAAGAACGTCTGGCCTCGCTGGTGCGCTGGAACGCCTTGGCCATGGTGGTGCGGGCCAACCAGGCCTACGGCGAGCTGGGTGGTCATATCGCCAGTTACGCCAGCGCGGCGGACTTGTTCGAAGTCGGTTTCAACCACTTTTTTCGCGCCCGCAACGAGGGCTTCGGCGGCGATCTGGTGTTTTATCAGCCACATTCCGCGCCCGGCATCTATGCGCGGGCCTTCCTTGAAGGCCGCTTGAGCGAAAGCGACCTGGCCCACTATCGCCAGGAAATAGGCGGGCCCGCGCAGGGCGCACGCGGCCTGTCCAGCTACCCGCACCCGTGGCTGATGCCGGATTTCTGGCAGTTCCCCACCGGTTCCATGGGCATTGGTCCCATCAGTTCGATCTTCCAGGCGCGCTTCATGCGCTATTTGCAGCACCGCAATTTGCAGGACACCACCGACCGCCACGTGTGGGGCGTCTTCGGCGACGGCGAGATGGACGAGCCGGAAAGCATGTCGGCCCTGACCCTGGCCGCCCGCGAAGGCCTGGACAACCTGACCTGGGTGGTCAACTGCAACCTGCAACGCCTCGACGGCCCGGTGCGCGGCAACGGGCGGATCATCGATGAGCTGGAGGCGTTGTTTGCCGGTGCGGGCTGGAACGTGATCAAACTGGTGTGGGGCTCGGACTGGGATGCGTTGTTGGCCAAGGACGCCGACGGTTCGCTGGTCAACACCTTGTCCAACACGGTTGACGGTCAACTCCAGACCTTCGCCGCCAAGGACGGCGCCTACAACCGCGAGCACTTCTTCGGCCAGAGCGAGTCCCTGGCCCGGCTGGTCGAGGGCATGAGCGATGAGCAGATCGACCGCCTCAAGCGCGGCGGCCACGACATGGTCAAGATCCACGCCGCCTACCACGCCGCACGGCGGGTCAAAGGCAAACCCACGGTGATCCTGGCCCAGACCAAAAAGGGTTTTGGCATGGGCGAGGCCGGGCAGGGCAAGATGACCACCCACCAGCAGAAGAAGTTGGACCGCGATGCGTTGATCGCCTTCCGCAATCGCTTCCAGTTGCCGCTGACCGATGAACAGACCGAATCCCTGAGCTTTTTCAAACCGTCCGAGGACAGCCTGGAGTTGCGCTATCTGCACCAGCGCCGAACAGCGTTGGGCGGCTACGTGCCCAGTCGCAGCCAGGTCGCTGCCCCGGTCAGCGTGCCGGCCGTATCGGGTTATGCCGGCTTCGCCACGGCGGCCGACGGCAAGGAAATGTCCACCACCATGGCGTTCGTGCGCATGTTGACCAACCTGCTCAAGGACAAGGCGCTGGGGCCGCGCATCGTGCCGATCGTGGCGGATGAAGCGCGCACGTTTGGCATGGCCAACCTGTTCAAACAGATTGGCATCTATTCCAGTGTCGGCCAGCGTTACGAGCCGGAAGACATCGGCTCGATCCTCAGCTACCGCGAAGCCACCGACGGGCAGATCCTGGAGGAGGGCATCAGTGAAGCCAGCGCCATCAGTTCCTGGGTCGCGGCGGCCACCAGTTATTCGGTGCATGGCCTGCGCATGTTGCCGTTCTACATCTATTACTCGATGTTCGGCTTCCAGCGCGTCGGCGACCTGATCTGGGCCGCCGCCGACCAACGCGCCCGTGGCTTCCTGCTCGGCGCCACCGCCGGGCGCACCACCCTGGGTGGCGAAGGCTTGCAGCATCAGGATGGCAGCAGCCATCTCACCGCGGCCACCGTGCCCAACTGCCGCGCCTACGACCCGGCGTTCGCCGGGGAATTCGCGGTGATCCTCGACCACGGCATGCGCCAGATGCTGGAACAGGAGGTGGACGAGTTCTACTACGTGACCCTGATGAACGAAAACTACCCGCAGCCCAGCCTGCCGGAAGGGGTTGAAGCGGCGATTATCAAAGGCATGTACCGCCTGCAAGGCACTGCCGATGCCCAGGTGCGCCTGCTCGGGTCCGGCACGTTGGTACGCGAGGCGCAAGCGGCGGCACAGTTGCTGGCGGACGATTGGCAGGTGACGAGTGAAGTGTTCAGCGTCACCAGTTTCAGCGAGCTGGCGCGGGATGCGCGGGAGGTGGAGCGCTGGAACCGGCTGCACCCGCAGGCCGCTGCGCGGATCAGCCATGTGCAGGAATGCTTGCCCAAAGGCGCACCGGTGATTGCGGTGTCCGACTATGTGCGGGCCGTGCCGCAGATGATTGGCTCTTACCTGGATTCCAACTACACCGTGTTGGGCACTGACGGCTTTGGGCGCAGTGATACACGGGCGGCGTTGCGGGATTTTTTTGAGGTGGACCGCCATCACATCGTGCTGGCGGCGTTGACGGCGTTGGTGGAGCAGGGGCGTCTGGAGGCGCGGGTGTGCCAGGAGGCGATTGAGCGTTATGACCTGCAGGCCGAACGCGCAGCCTCCTGGAATGGCTGAGTCAGAAACTGGCTATCAGTGGGGGCCCAAAAGCCTCCCTGATAAACCCCGGCGCGATATACCGCTCGTAATGCGCTTCTGACAGCAGGAAAAACTCCCGGTCAATCGCATCCCGCAGATCCGCCAGGCTGCGCTCGCGAAACTCCGGCAGCAACGCCAGCCCATACGCGTCCAGCTTGGAAATCACTCGCGCACCCCGGGCAATCAGCTGATACGCCCAGCAATACGCCGACTGGTGCGGCATGAAGCGGATCTTGCGCGTCTCAAGCTGCTGACGCAGCAGCTGCGCATCAAACACCTCCAACTTGCTGGCCATGACCTGCACCAGCAATTGCTCCAGGCGCAGCCACACTGCCTGTTTCTCGTCGGCGTTGTAGCCGTTCCACTGAATCACTTCATGGTGGTAACGCTTGCAGCCCCGGCAGACCAGGTCCCCGTAAACGGTGGAGCACAGGCCGACGCAGGGGGTCTTGATGGTTTGATTGGGCATAAAAAAACATCGACAGGTGAAACAACACGGCCCCAGAAGGGGCCGTCTTTATATCAATCCCAGCTCAGCGCACCGCCAGTCTGGTACTCGATCACACGGGTTTCGAAGAAGTTTTTCTCTTTCTTCAAGTCCATGATCTCGCTCATCCACGGGAACGGGTTAGTCGTCCCTGGATACTCTTCCTTCAAGCCAATCTGCGACAGACGACGGTTAGCGATGAACTTGAGGTAGTCCTCCATCATCGCCGCATTCATGCCCAGCACGCCGCGCGGCATGGTATCGCGCGCATATTCGATCTCCAGCTGCGTCCCTTGCAGGATCATCTGGGTCGCTTCTTCCTTCATCTCGGCATCCCACAAATGCGGGTTTTCGATTTTGATCTGGTTGATCACATCGATACCGAAGTTCAGGTGCATCGACTCGTCACGCAGGATGTACTGGAACTGCTCGGCCACGCCGGTCATTTTGTTGCGACGGCCCATGGACAGGATCTGGGTGAAGCCGCAGTAGAAGAAGATGCCTTCCAGCACGCAGTAGTAGGCGACCAGGTTGCGCAGCAGCTCTTTGTCGGTCTCGACGGTGCCGGTTTCGAACTTCGGATCGGAGATCGAACGGGTGTACTTCAGGCCCCAGGCGGCTTTTTTCGCGACCGATGGGATCTCGTGGTACATGTTGAAGATCTCGCCTTCATCCATGGCCAACGATTCGATGCAGTACTGGTAGGCGTGGGTGTGGATCGCCTCTTCGAAGGCCTGGCGCAGGATGTACTGGCGGCACTCCGGGTTGGTGATCAGGCGGTACACGGCCAGCACCAGGTTGTTGGCGACCAGGGAGTCGGCGGTGGAGAAAAAGCCCAGGTTGCGCATGACGATACGACGCTCGTCGTCGGTCAGGCCTTCGGGGTTTTTCCACAAGGCGATGTCGGCGGTCATGTTGACCTCTTGCGGCATCCAGTGGTTGGCGCAGCCGTCGAGGTACTTCTGCCAGGGCCCAGTCGTACTTGAACGGCACGAGTTGGTTGAGGTCGGCACGGCAGTTGATCATGCGTTTTTCGTCAACGGCGACGCGGGCGGCGGAACCTTCCAGCTCAGCGAGGCCTTCGGCGACGTCGAGTTTGTCGAGGGCGGCCTTGGCGCGGATGATCGCGGCGGAGTCGTTGGCGGTCACGTTACGGGCTTCCAGCGCTGCGGCGGCGCCGGCACCGTCGAGGCGGTCCATGTTGGCTTCGCTGGCGTGGCCGGCGTTGGCGCCCTTGATCACCGCTGCACCGGTGTCTTCGTTGTCGACTTCATCCCAACTCAGCATGGAAATGCTCCTTCCTGGTATTCGAAAAATAAGTGTTTTTGCAGGCTTCAAGGCATTGAAATACTGCGCATAGTGTGGTCGGTAAATACCGATACTGCACACTATGTAGTGGTCTGTTTT
The DNA here is from genome assembly GCF_001579805.1 of Pseudomonas azotoformans. Lineage (NCBI taxonomy): Bacteria > Pseudomonadati > Pseudomonadota > Gammaproteobacteria > Pseudomonadales > Pseudomonadaceae > Pseudomonas > Pseudomonas azotoformans. Next base: position 4,617,996 of record NZ_CP014546.1, read on the forward strand.
GTTTGTGGGCACACTATATGGTGTGTGGCAACGATGGTCAACGCACAAGACGACCGCCATCGTCGCAGGGGGTATGAGCAAAACTCACAGCCCCATGACTTTTAATGGTTACGGCCGCTTTCCTACCCAGTGCTAAAAATTCGCCAACCAGCTCCCCATAACAACAACGAGCGTTTGCGCAATGAAAACACTGGATCTCTACATCGGCGAAGGTTTCGAAGGCCCGGGCGTCAACGCGGCCCACATCAACATCCTGATCGGCCCACGCAACGGCCCGGCGGGCCAGGCGTTCGCCAACAGCCTTGCGTCGCCAAGCCAGGGCCATTGCCCGTTCATGGTGATTGCCCAACCGAATATCCCGGTCAAGCCCATGACCCTGTACGTCAACAAGGCTGAAATCAGCAGCGATTTGCACGGCAACGCCACCTGGGGCGCGTCCCAGGCCGGTATCGCCAAGGCGGTGCTGGAAGCCCTGCTCGACGGCACCTTGCCGCCGGAAGCCGAAGACGAGTGGGCCATCGTCACCGCGAACTGGGTCAACCCAGGCTGCGATGACCTGGATGCCGTCTACCTGAACAACTACAACGCCTGCCGCACCGCGATCCGCGCCGCCCTGACCGGCACGCCGTTCACCGCGCAATTGGCCGACGTGGTCAACCACATCAGCAACCCTTTCTACACGCCAAAGGCCTGAGGAGATTCCCATGCAATACACTCGATTGGGCAACTCTGGCCTGCAAGTCTCGCGCCTGTGCCTGGGCACTATGAACATGGGCACCCCGGACTGGAAACCGTGGATCTTCGATGAAAAGCAAAGCGAGCCCATCGTCGCCCACGCCCTGGCCAACGGCGTCAACTTCATCGACCTGGCCGACTTCTATTCCGCTGGCGTCGGCGAAGAAGTGGTGGGGCGCATCCTCAAGCGCGTGGCGCGGCGTGACGAGATCGTGGTCACCACCAAGGTCGGCTACGGCACCCGCAGCGGCATCAACGCCAGCGGCCATTCACGCAAGCACATCATGGACAGCATCGACGCGTCCCTGAGTCGCTTAGGCATGGATTACGTCGACGTGTTCATGCTGCATTACTTCGACGTGAACACTCCGGTCGAAGAAACCATGAACGCATTGAACGACATCGTGCGTTCCGGCAAGGCGCGTTACATCGGCGTGTCGACCATGCTCACCGGCCAGTTGGCCAAGATCCTCATGGCTTGCGAGCGCAACGGTTGGGTCAAGCCGATCAACATGCAGCTGCAACTGAACTGCGCCTACCGCGAGGAAGAACGCGAAATGATCCCGTTCTGCCGCGACCAGGGCCTGGGCGTCTCGGTGTTCAGCCCGCTGGCCCGTGGCTTGCTCACCGGCGAAGTGCAGTCGACCCGCAACCAGACCGACTTCTTCACCCAGCAGATGTACAGCGACCAGGCGTCGTTTGACATCGCCCACTCGGTGCAACGTGTGGCCCGCGCCCGTGGCGTGTCCAACGCGCAGATCGCCCAGGCCTGGGTCGCCAACCACCCCGGCGTCGACGTGATGCTGGTGGGCGCCGACACCACCGAACAATTCGATAGCGCACTGGCCGCCTTGGACACCCCATTGGATGCCGAGGAACTCCACGAACTGGAGCGCAACTACACCCCGTGCGATGTGATCAACGACTACACCGCCGGCAAGCGCATCCTGCGTGCGGCCCGTCCGGGCCTGGACCGTTTCAACCTGATCGAGGCCGTGGCATGAACCCGCTGATCCGCAAGGGCAACTACATCGATGGCCAATGGTCCAGCGGTGGGCCGACCTACCCGGTGCTCAACCCGGCCAATGGCGCGCTGATTACTGATGTACAGCGCGCCGCCGCCGAAGAAACCAATCTGGCCATCGACGCCGCCCACCGCGCCTTGCCGGCCTGGCGCAAGCTCACCGCCAAGGAACGCAGCCAGCGCCTCAAGCGCTGGAGCGAGCTGATGCTGAGCAATCAGAAGGACCTGGCGCAACTGCTCAGCCTGGAGCAGGGCAAGCCCCTGGCTGAAGCCATGGGCGAAGTGGTCTACGCCGCGAGCTTTCTGGAATGGTTTGGTGAAGAAGCCAAGCGCGCCTATGGCGACGTGATCCCGAGCCACAAGGCGGATGCGCGGATCATCGTGGTCAAGGAAGCCATCGGTGTGGTCGCGGCGATCACACCGTGGAACTTCCCCCTGGCCATGGTCACCCGCAAGGTCGGCCCGGCGCTGGCGGCGGGGTGCACGATGATCCTCAAACCTTCGGAAGAAACCCCGCTGTCGGCGTTTGCCCTGGCGGTGCTGGCCGAGCAGGCGGGGATTCCGGCGGGGGTGTTCAACATTGTCTCCGGCGATGCCGTGGCGATTGGCGGTGCACTGCAAGCCTCCAGTGTGGTGCGCAAGCTGTCGTTCACCGGCTCGACCCGCACCGGCAAGCTGCTGATGCGCCAGGCGGCGGACACCCTGAAAAAGGTCTCTCTGGAACTGGGCGGCAACGCGCCGTTCATTGTGTTCGACGACGCCGACCTGGACGCCGCCGTCAAAGGCGCCATGGCCTCCAAGTTCCGCAACACCGGGCAGACCTGCGTGTGCGTCAACCGCTTCTTCATCCAGGACGGCGTGTACGACGCCTTCGCCCGCAAACTGGCCGAAGCCGTGAGCGCCATGCGCGTTGGCAGTGCCTTGGACGGCGAAACGGAGCAGGGCCCGCTGATCAACGCCGCTGCGTTGGCCAAGGTCGAAGCCCATGTCGGTGATGCCCTGGAGAAGGGCGCCACGCTGTTGTGCGGCGGCCGTCGCCATGCACTGGGCGGCACCTTCTTTGAACCGACTATCCTCACCGAAGCCCACGGCGACATGCTGATCGCCCAGGAAGAAACCTTCGGACCGGTGGCCGCGTGTTTCCGCTTCAAGGACGAAGCCGAAGTGCTGCAACGCGCCAATGACACGCCGTTCGGCTTGTCCGCCTACTTCTACAGCCGCGACATCGGCCGCGTGTGGCGCATGGCCGAAGGCCTGGAAGCCGGCATGGTGGGGATCAACGAAGGGATCATCTCTACCGAAGTCGCGCCGTTTGGCGGCATCAAGGAATCGGGCCTGGGCCGTGAAGGTTCCAAGTACGGGCTGGAGGATTACCTGGAAATCAAATACCTGTTGATGGGGGGACTCTAACCCCAGCTGCAAACCGGTGCCTGCGAGGGCACCGGCTGTTACTCCGTCAAGAACAACAATATGGAGAACACCCATGACCGCTCAATCCATAAAAATCGACGACCTGCCGATCGGCCGCTTTCACCTGAAAATCGCCGGCCTGACGTTCGGCGCGCATTTCACCGACGGCTACATCCTCGGCCTGATCGGTATCGCCTTCACCCTGCTCAGTCCACAGATGCAACTCGATGCGTTCTGGCAAGGCTTGATCGGCGCTTCCGCCCTGATCGGGCCTGTTCCTGGGCAGCCTGTTCTTCGGCTGGATCTCCGACACCCTCGGTCGGCAGAAAATCTTCCTGGTCAGCTTTGTGCTGATCACCGTGGCCTCGGTGATGCAGTTCTATGCCGAGACAGCCATGGGCTTGTTGCTGTGCCGCATCCTGATCGGCATTGGTCTGGGCGGTGATTTCAGTGTGGGCCACGCCATGCTCGCGGAGTTTTCGCCGAAGAAACATCGCGGCGTGTTGCTCGGCTCGTTCAGCGTGATCTGGACCTTCGGTTATGTGGCGGCGACCTTTGTCGGCACTGCGATGCTCAGCCTGGGCGACGACGCCTGGCGCTGGATGCTGGCGTCGTCGGCAATTCCCGCCGGCTTGATCCTGATTGCGCGTATCGGCACGCCCGAGTCGCCCCGCTGGCTGGTCAACCGTGGGCGCATTGCCGAAGCCCGCGCCATCGTCAAAAAACACCTGGGCGAGCATGTGGTGCTGGACGAAGAACCGTCCGCGCAAACCCGATCCGGCTATGGCGTGCTGTTCAGCCGTGAGTACCGCAAGCGCACCGCGTTCAACTGCCTGTTCTTTGTGTGCATCGTGATGCCGTACTTTGCGATCTACACCTTTTTGCCGTCGATCCTGCAAAAGATGGGCTTGTCCCAGGGCTTTGGCACCGAGCTGCTGCTTAATCTTCTGCTGATTATCGGTGCGTTGATCGGCATCTGGTGCACGGTGAAGTTTTCGCGCCGGGGCTTCTTGATCAACTCGTTCATCATCCTGGCCGCCGCGTTGTTCTTGCTTGCGGTGTTGCCGGGCAGCCTGGCGTGGTTGATGGTGCTGACCTTCGGCGTGTTCACGCTGGTGCTGTCGGCGGTGAGTAACCTGGTCGGCGTGTTCCCGGCGGAAAGTTTCCCCACCGAAGTGCGCGCCAGCGGTATTGGCCTGGCTACGGCTGTGAGCCGTTTGGGCTCGGCCATCAGCACCTTCCTGTTGCCGGTCAGCGTGGCTGGGATCGGCTTGAGCCCGACCATGGGCATTCTTGCGGCGATCCTGGTGTTTGGCGCGATCATCTCCTGGGCCTGGGCCCCGGAAACCAAGGCGTTGACCTTGAGCCAGGCGTGCAAGGCCGAGGCCCCGCCGGTGTCAGGGGTTGCTGACCTGGCCCAGCCACTGCGTAAACAACCGCACCTTGGATAAACCCTGTTTGTCCGTCGCCACATCCAGCCAATAGCCATAAGGACCGATCACTTCCACGGGGGTGATCGGCAACAGGCTGCCGTTGGCCAACTCACGTTCGATCATCTGCCGGTCGATCACCGCCAAGCCACCGCCTGCCAGGGCGGTGTGGATCACCTGGTCCAGGGTGCTGAATTCCAGGCCCTGGTCCGCATCAATGTCCTCACGGCCCATGGCCGCCAGCCAGTTCTCCCAGACCTTCAAACGCTTGCCGTCGTGCAGGATATGCAGGAGTGGAAATCGCCGCAGGTCCGGCGGTTGGCCGTCGCTGAACAACTCCGGACTGGCGACCGCGATATGCCGCTCCATCACCAGCAGCTCACTGCTGCAATGCGTCGCCGGTTCCAGGCCGAAACGGATCTGGCAGTCGATTTCCGCCAGGCTGTCGTGGGTCGCCTGGTGGGTGACGCTGAGATTGATGTCCGGGTAACGCTCGCAGAAGCGCCGCAAATGTGCGGACAGCCAACGCGTGGCCCAGGTCGGCGGCGCGACGATGCGCAGGCGCTGGCGCAGGTTGGGCACGCGCACGGCTTGCAGGGCGCGTTCGATATGGTCGAAGGCGTCGCTCAAGTGCGGGGAGAGGGCAAAACCGGCTTCGGTCAGGGACAAGCCTTGGGGCGTGCGGATAAAGAGGGCAACGCCAAGGTAGTCCTCCAGTTGCTTGATCTGGCGGCTGACTGCGCCCTGGGTGACGTTGAGGCCTACGGCGGCCTGGCTGAAGCTGCGGTGGCGGGCGACTTCTTCGAAGACGCGGAGCATGTTGAGAGAGGGGAGGTGGCGCATGGTTTGGGTTCCATACATTGTTTTTATAGTGTTGGTGCTTGCCTCTTCGCGGGCAAGCCCGCTCCCACAGGGGAATGCATTCAAACTGTGGGAGCGGGCTTGCCCGCGAAAGCGTCAGAACTGACGACGCCTATTAGAAGTAATACCCAATGTTCATGTACAGCTGATTCTCCCACTGGTTGCTACCCCCAGCCCCCAGGCTCTGGGTGTAGCTGCTGCCACCGATGTACGGGTCATTCTTGCCAATCAACCACTCCGTCGCAATCCACAACTTGCTGAACGAAAACGACGTACCGAGGATCACCCGCTGCGAGGTCTTGAACTCATCGGCGGACTTATCGAAGGCGCTGTAGTTGGCATACAGCTTCACACCGCTAACCTGATCCCACAGGTACTTGCCGCCCACGTCATAACTCAGGTCTGCCACATACAGGTTGCCGCGGCTGGCGACGTTGAAGGTGCCGTCATAACCGCCCAGGGTCACCACTTCGTCGGTGCCGGCGTTGCGCGGCGACATCTGTTGGCGCGCCGCCTGCAATTGCAGGCCCCACGGGCCGTTTTTGCCCAGGTAGTGGATGGCTACGGCGTTGCGTCGACCATCGTTGCCGGTGTCTTTGTTTTCCAGGGTGGAGGTGAGGCCGGACAGGCCGACTTCGGATTTCCAGTCGCCCAGGTCCAGGGCCTTGGCCACGCGCAGCACCACCGTGTTGCGTTCCTGGTTGTCGCTGCCGTCGGCCACGTAACTGTCGGCGCCGGACACCACGCTGGAATAGGTCACGCCCTTGCTGGTGCCCTTGCCTTGCCACGCCGGGCGCAGGTAGTAGCCGGCCTGGATGTTCCAGTCGCCGGTCTGCTGCACGTATTTGGCGCCGACCTGCTGCACGTCTTCCAGGCCGATCACGTTGCCCAGGGTTTCGTAGAAGGTGCTGCCGAAGTAGGGCTGCAAGCCGAATGGCACGGTGTTCAGGCCCACTTGCACTTGTTGCTCGGGGTTGAACTTGTAGCCGACCCAGGCGAACTTGGCGAACTGGATGTCGCCGTAGTTCTTGGTGTACTGGTAGGGGTACGAACGCCCGTAGAAACGGTACTGCGCCTCGCCGATCCAGCTGTCGGAGTTGTACTTGGCGCTTAGGAACACGGTGTCCAGGCCGAACTTCTGGATGTCGCGGTCCGGGTCGTAGTCCCAGCGCGCGCGGATGGCGCCGCCGAGGTCGAGGTTGTCGGTGACCTGCACGGCCATGGCCGGCGCTGCGAGGGCGCCGAGCACAGGGATGAGGGTGAAGTAGCGCATCGTTGGTCGCATGGTTTTACTCTCGTTTTTAGTTTTTTTGGGCAACAGCAGCCCGTTGCCGCAGCGAACGCTGCGACGCAGGGAAAAGGGTTGAACTCAGTGAGCCGTGGGGCGGATCAGCCGCAAGGGCGGTCCGGCGGCGGGCAGTTCGGACGCGCCCGGTGCGGCCGCCAACAGTGCCTGGGTGTAGGCATTTTGTGGGCGCAGCAGCACCTGTTCGGCAGTGCCGTACTCCACCACTTCACCCTGGCGCATCACGGCGATGTGGTCGCTGATCTGCGCGGCCACCCGCAGGTCATGAGTGATGAACAGGATGCTCAGGTTCAGCTGCTTCTGCAGGTCGGCCAGCAATTCCAGCACCTGTTTCTGCACCGACACATCCAGCGCCGACACGCTTTCATCGGCGATCAGCACTTGCGGGCGCATCGCCAGGGCACGGGCGATGCCGATGCGTTGGCGCTGGCCGCCGGAGAACTGCCGGGGTTTGCGCTGCAATGCATCACGCTTGAGGCCGACCTGTTCCAGTAGATCACCGGCCTCGGCCCAGGCATCCTTGGCCGACAACCCACGCAATTGCGCGGCGCGAGCGATGATGTCGCCGACACGGTGGCGCGGGTTCAACGAACCGTAGGGATCCTGGAAAATCATCTGGATACGCCGCCGATTGGCCGCCAACGCCGAGCCATTCAAGGCCAGGAAATCGGTATCGCCCACCCACACATGCCCACTGTCACTGTCCACCAAGCGTATCGCCGCCTTGACCAGGGTGCTTTTGCCCGAGCCGGACTCGCCGACAATCGCCAAGGTCTTGCCCCGTGGCAGGTTCAGCGACACATTGCGCAGCGCCGCCACCGAGCTGCCGCCGACGGTGTAGGTCTTGGTCAGGTGCTCGATACGCAGCGCCATTTCGCCGTCGGCACTCGGCGCATGCAGCTCCGGGTGCAGCGCCGGTACGGCGGCGATCAGCTTGCGCGTGTAGGCGTGGGCCGGTGCGTTCAGTACCTGGTCGCGCTCACCGATCTCTACCAGGCGGCCGCCTTCCATCACTGCAATGCGGTCGGCGATCTGCGCCACCACGCCGAAGTCATGGGTGATAAACAGAATGCCGTGCTGCCCACGCCCACGCAGGTCGCGCACCAGCTTCAGCACCTGGGCCTGGGTGGTCACGTCAAGGGCGGTGGTGGGCTCGTCGGCGATCAGCAAATCCGGGTTCATCGCCAAGGCCATGGCAATCACCACACGTTGGCATTGGCCGCCGGATAATTGATGGGGAAAGCTGTTGGCGATGCGCGGTGGGTCTGGCAGTTGGGTGGACTCCAGCAGCGCGAGCATGCGTTCACGGCGCTCGGCGGCGGGCATCTGCGGGGCGTGGATGTCGAAGATTTCTTCGACTTGCTTGCCGATGCGAATCGCCGGGTTCAGCGCCGCCATGGGTTCCTGGAAGATCATCGCGATGCGATTGCCACGCAGGGCGCGCAAGCGGGCTTCATCGAGAGTGCAGATGTCGTCGCCGAGAAAATCGATCACGCCGCCGGCATGTCGCAGGCCTTTGGCGTAGTCGCCCATGATCGCCGCCGACAGCACGGATTTGCCCGAGCCCGACTCACCGATCACGCAGAGGATTTCGCCCTTGCGCACTTCCAGGCTGATGCCCTGCACGGCGTGGCTACGGTCGGCGCCCTTGGGGAGTTCGACGCTGAGGTTGTCGACCCGCAATACGGTTTGCTGGCTGTTCATGCTCAACTCCTTGCGCCTTGCTGCGCGTGTTCATCCAGCCCGTCGGCGAGCAGGCTCAGGCCAAGCATCAGGGTGGAGATGGCGATGCAGGGGAAGATCACCAGGTGCGGGAAGGAAATGGCCATGGCGCGGCCGTCGTTGATCATGCCGCCCCAGTCCGGCGTAGGCGGCGGCAGGCCGAGGCCGAGGAAACCCAAGGCACCGATCATGATCGCGGTGTAGCCGATGCGCAGGCAGAAATCGACGATCAGCGGCCCGCCGCAGTTGGGCAATATTTCCACCAGCATGATGCGCAGCGAGCCTTCGCCCTGGGTGATGGCGCTGAGCACGTAGTCGCGCGAGCGGATGTCGATGGTCAACGCGCGCATGATGCGAAAAATCGCCGGGGCGCTGGTGAAGGTCACCGCAATCAGGATATTCAGCGCCGACGCGCCGAGGGCGATGATGATCACGATGTACAACACCAGCACCGGGAACGACAGCACGGTATCGGCCACGTAGGACAGCGCCGCGTCCACCCAACCGTTAAAGTAGCCGGCGCACAGCCCCATGGCGATGCCCACGGCAAACGCGGTGAGGGTGGCGAGGATCGACCAGAACAGCACGGTGCGTGTGCCCCAGATCAAGCGCGAAAGGATGTCGCGGCCAATCATGTCGGTGCCAAGCAAGAAGCGTGCGCCGTCATCGCCAGCCGTCATTGGCGTGAGCAACGGCGTGAAGCTTTCCAGCGGATCATGGGGCGCCAGCCACGGCGCGCACAGGGCGATCAACACCCAGCCGCCGACCAGCAGCAGGCCGAGCAGGGCCAGGGGATGTTTGAAGGCGTTGAGCAGGTTCATTGGCGGCCTCCGCCGAGACTGTGCAGGGTGATGCGCGGGTTGAGCCAGGTGTAGGCCAGGTCCGAGAAGATCTTGCTGATACCCACCACCACGCCGCTGATCATTGCGCAGGCTTCGATCAGGTAGACGTCATGGTTGAGCGACGCGGTGTACAGCAGCGAGCCGAAGCCCTTGTAGGCGAAAAACACCTCCACCACGATGACGTTCGACAGCAGCCACGGGATGTACAGCATGATCACCGTGACCGGCGCGATCAGCACGTTGCGCAAAGCGTGGCGCAGCACAATGCGTGTAGTGGACGCGCCTTTGAGCCGTGCGGTGCGGATATACGGCGCTTGCATCACTTCCACCATCGACGCGCGGGTAATGCGCGCCAGGTAGCCAATGCCGAACAGGCACAGCACCATCAGCGGCAGCACCAGTTCCACGGCGCTGAAGCCATCGCTCATGCTGCTTACGCCGGGCAGCCAGTTGAGCCAGAACACGAAGATTGCCGAGACGAACACCGCACTGGCGAAGTCCGGGATCGAGGTGGTGACAATCGACAGGAACGACACCAGCCGGTCGATCAAAGAGCCCTGGCGAATCCCGGCGAGGATGCCCAGGGTCAACGCCACCGGCACCATGACCAGCAAGGCCAGCCCGGCCAGGGCCAGGGTTTGCCAGAGGTTCGGAAGCAGCAGCTTGAGCACCGGCTCGCGAAAGTACACCGAGGTGCCCCAGTCGCCGGTCACGAAGTCCTTGAGCCACACCAGGTAGCGCCACACGAAGGGTTGGTTGTAGCCATGTTCCAGCAGCCACGCCGCGCGCTGGTCGGCGGCGGAGTAGGGGCCGAGGACGTTGATTGCCACGTCCTCGATGTTCAGCTCCAGGGCCAGGAACACGATCAGCGACACCGACAGCAGTGTCGCTAACAGCATCAGCAGTTTGCGCAATAGAAAATGAGCCATCAGGTGCATGCTCCGACGGGTAATGGGAGGTGTGTTGCGCCAGTAATTCAGGCACTCAGCCAGACATTGCCCATGGGGTAGAAGTCGGAAGGGTGCACCTGGAAGCCCTGCACCTTTTTGCTCACGGCGGTGAACTTGTCGCCCCAGAACGGCTGCACGATCACGCAAGCGTCCTGCAGGATCTGCTCGACGCTCTGCATGGCCGCCGCACGTTGTTTCGGGTCGATGATGCCCATGGCCTTGTCCAGCGCGGCGTCGAAGGCCGGGTCGCTGTAGTGGCTTTCGTTCCAGGCGCCACCGCCACGGTAGGCCAATTCCAGGGACATCACGCCGAGCGGGCGATGGGCCCAGTAGGTCAGACTGAACGCGGCCTTGTCCCAGATCGGCCAGTATTGTGCGGCCGGGACCACTTTGAGGTTGATGCGGATCCCGGCTTCCAGGCAGTTTTGCTGCAGGATTTGCGCGCAGTCCTGCTCATAACGACCCTGGGTGTTGCCGACGATCAGGTCGATGTCCAGGCCATTGGCAAAACCGGCCTCGACCAGCAGTTTTTTCGCCGCCGCCACATCGCGTTCGCGCTTGGGCAGTGGGAAATATTCAGGATGGGAAGGGGCCACATGATGGTCCTCGCCCAGGGTGCCCATGCCTCGATAGGCGACCTTGAGCATCTGCGCGTTGTCGGCGCAGAGCACCACGGCTTTACGCACGCGCACATCGGTGAAGGGCTTCTGGTCGCAGGCCATGCGCATCACCACGGTCTGCGCGGATTTGCAGCTGAGCAGTTGCGCGCCGGGCAGGCGCTTGGCCAGGTCCAACTCGGCCACGGTGACGCGGTACAGCACGTCGACTTGGCCGGCTTGCAGGGCGGCGAGGTGGGTGGACACGTCGGTGCCCATGTCGATGTAGCGCAGCTCGTCGAGGTTGGCCGGTTTGCCCCAATAGTCGGCGCGCTTGGCGAAGGTCGCCTGCTTGTTCACGGCAAACGACACCAGCTTGAACGGCCCGGTGGCCAATGGGTTTTTCGCCCAGTCATCGCCGGCCTTGAAGCTGCGGTGCACCAGGGCGCAGGTGAAGGCGTTGAGCATTTCCGGGATCGCCAGGATCGGCCGCTTGAGTTGCAGACGGAACTGGTAGTCGCTGACTTTTTCGAAGGCCTTGATGTCCTGGAACGCGGTGCGGTTGACCGACTTGGAGTCGGCGGCAATCCAGCGCTGGATATTGTGCTGCACGTCATCGGCGTTGAAGCTGTCGCCGTTGCTCCACTTCACGTCCTGGCGCAGGTTGAAGGTCCAGGTGGTGAGATCCTCTGATGGGCTCCAGCTTTCGGCGAGGTACGGGTGGGTGATGTTATCGGCGTCGACCCAGGTCAGGTATTCCAGGGAGTTGCGCAACAGGTTCGAGGCTTCGATCCAGGTGATCAGCATCGGGTCCTGGATTTCCTGGATGGCGCAGGCAAACCGCAGGCTGCCGCCTTGACGGGCGGGCGTGCCGTCGGCCGCCTGGGCGTCGCTGCCGAGCAAGGCTGAACCGATGAAGGTGGAGGCACTGGCCGCGGTGATGCCGAGCAGGGCGGCGGTGCGCAGGAATTGGCGGCGGTTGATCTCGCCGCGCTGCACTTGGGTGCACAGTGCGTCGACAGCGGGGTGCGGCGCGTTACCGTCCAGGGTCGCTAGAACGTTGGAGTCGGACATGGGGCTGCTCTCATGTTGTTTTTATTAGAGATGCCCGCAGTTTTGTGATTTGCGCAAAGATCGACAAACGATAAATTCAGCCGTTAAACGTTCATTAAACGCATGTTAGTCCGCGTCAGGGCGCCAAGGTGTGGAGATAGACGGGCTGGCAGATACAAAAAATCATGTTGGCTAGGAAACATCCTACGGATCGTGGGATGCTTGGCGCCTCGTCAGTCGTCTTCGAGTGCCCTTCATGAAACGCAAAATGCCCGGTCTCAATGCCCTCAAGGCTTTCGAGGTGGCCGGCAGCACCGGCAGTTTTACCCGGGCTGCGGAGCTGTTGAACGTGACCCAGAGCGCGGTCAGCCGCCAGGTCCGGCAGTTGGAAGAACAGTTGGGCGAGAACCTGCTGGAACGACGCCATCACCACTTGGAGCTGACCAGCGCCGGGCGCGTACTGCTGCGTGCGCTGAACCAATCCTTCGACAAGATCGAGTTGACGGTACGCAGTATCCAGCAGAAAACCCACTCCAATCGCCTGCACGTCAATGCGCCGCCGACCTTTACCAGCCGCTGGTTGATGCCGCGCCTGGGGCGCCTGCGTGAGGCCCACCCGGAGCTGGAGTTGAGCATCACCACTTGCTTGCAGGACAGCCTGGCGCAGACCAGCACGCTCGATTGTGCGATTCGTTTTGGCAATGGTGAATGGGATGGCTTGGACAGCTCGTTGTTGATTCAGGAACGGCATATTGCGGTGTGTGCACCGTCACTGTATGCCCGTGAGTGCAGCGATGGGGTGGACTTGAATCGCATGACTTTGCTGCATGTGTTGGCCAGTGAGGATCAGCGGTATCTCACGTGGAAACATTGGTTGGATGCGGCGCGGATCCATGGGGTGGATACCCAGGGTGGGTATGAGTTCGATCTGTTGGATCTGGCTATTCGGGCGGCTACGGATGGGTTGGGGATTACGATTGCTGACTGGCATATGGTGGCGGCGGAGTTGGCGGCTGGGCAGTTGACTCAGGTGCTGAATGTGCATGTGGAGGGGCATCAGTCGTATTGGCTGGTGACTCGGCCGGAGCAGACGGATATGCCGCAGTTGCAGGTGTTTGGGCAGTGGTTGCAGGAGGAGATTTGGTTGGCGCAGCGGCAGTTGGAGCCTTCTACGGCGGCGGGGTGAGTGGGGTTTTGATTGCGTGCATATCCGTTATTTGGGTGATGGCTGATATGGGTTCCGCCCTTACGGCGGGTCACTTTGGAAAAGCCCCAAAGTAACCAAAGGGCTCTTGCCCCAACACTCGGCACCTCGCTTAGGCTCGGTGTGCCCGAACGCAGGCTTGAATCCGTGGGCCGCCGCGATGGGCCATCCTTGGCCCAGCGCGGCTAACCCGGCGTCCTGCCGGGTTACCCACGGATTCAAGCCTGCGTTCGGCCAGCGTGTTTGACGGGGCGCCTAGGATCAAGATCAAAAGCAAAAGCACAGCGGCCTGACAGCCGGCTTGAGTGGTGTGGAGCAAAAGCAAAAGCAACGGCGAACGCGGTCCACTGTGGGAGCTGGCTTGCCTGCGATGGCATCGACTCGGTATGCCTGATACACCGGGTGTCTGCATCGCCGGAAAGCCAGCCATTTGGTTCTGGTGAGGCTATAGGCTGATCTTGATCTGCGCACACAACCCACCTTCCGGCCGGTTGCTCAAGGTCAGCGTGCCGCCAATAGCTACCACCAACTGCTGGGCGATCGCCAAACCCAGGCCGGTGCCGCCGGTGCCGCGGTTGCGTGAGCTTTCCACGCGGTAGAACGGTTGCATCACCCGGATCAGTTCGTCTTCGGCGATGCCGGGGCCGTTGTCCAGGACCTTGATCGACAGTTCGCCATTGCCCGTGGAGCCGACTTCCAGTTGTGCGGCGCCGGCAAATTTGAGGGCGTTGTCCACGAGGTTCACCAGTACCCGGCGCAGGGCGTGGGGGCGGGTGTCGAGGACCACGGCGCTTTTGCCGCTGAGGCTGACCTGTTTGTGCATGTCTTGGTAATCAAATACCAGGCTGTCGAGGAAGGCGTCGAGGTTGATGCGGTGGCTGGCTTCGGTGGCGCCGTGGACGCTGCGCGCATAGGCCACGCCTTCGCGTACCAGGTGTTCCATCTCGCCCAGGTCGCTCCAGAGTTTGTCGCGTTCGGCGCAGTCCTCCATGAATTCGGCGCGCAGTTTCATGCGGGTGATCGGGGTTTGCAGGTCGTGGGAAATCGCCGCGAGGATCTGCATGCGTTCCTTGAGGTATTCGGCGATGCGTTTTTGCATTTCGTTGAACGCGGCGGCGGCGTGGGCGACTTCGGTGGGGCCGTTTTCGTCCAGCGGCGTGGGGTGGGCGTTAGGGTCGAGGGTTTCCACGGCGCGCGCCAGGCGGGTCAATGGGCGGATGGCCAGGCGCACGGCGATCCAGGTACAACCCAGCAACAACGCGAGTTGCAGCACCAGCACCACCGGCAGCCAATAGGCGACGGGCAGGGCGGTGGGGCGCACGTCGATCGTGATCGGGCTGCCATCGGCGAGGTTCAGGTGCGCCTGGAAGTGTTTCTGCATGCCGGGGATGTCGCGAAAGGTCAACGCGTAGTGTTCGCCCAGCGCATCCGCGATGGAGGTGGCGGCCATGGGCACATCATCGCTGCTCATCGGTTCGCCGGTTTCGCCGGCATTGAGCAGGTAGCGGTAGTTCTGACGGTCGAGACGCGGCAACCAGCTGGTGCGTTCGTTGGCCGGCAGGCGGTCGAGAATGGCCACCGAGGTGGACACATCGTTTTCCAGGTTGCCCAGCATGGCGGTGCGCGCACTGATGTAGCGCTCGTAGAACTGCGCACTGAAGGACAAGCCATGGGCGCACACCAGGCTGATCAGGAAGATCAGCGACAACTGTGACGCCAGGGTACGCGGCCAGCCAAACCTTAAGCTCATTGCTCGGCCCCGAGGATTTCCACCGGCAGCGAGAACACGTAGCCCTCGCTGCGCACGGTCTTGATGTAGGCCGGTTCGCGGGCATCATCCAGCAGGCGTTGGCGCAGGCGGCTCACCAGCAGGTCGATGGAACGGTCGAACAGGTCGGCATCGCGCCCTTGGGTCAGGTTGAGCAACTGGTCGCGGTTGAGCACGCGTTGCGGGTGGTCAAGGAACACCCGCAGCAGCCGGTATTCGGCGCCGCTCAGGGCCACCAGGGTGTCGTCTTCGTCGAGCAGGTGGCGGGCAGTGGTGTCCAGGCGCCAGCGACCGAAGCGGATCAGCCGGCCGGTTTCGCTGACCACCAGGTTCGGTGGAAGCATCCGTGTGCGGCGCAATACGGCGTTGATACGCGCCAGCAATTCACGGGCGGCGAAGGGTTTGACCAGGTAGTCGTCGGCGCCCATTTCCAGGCCGATGATGCGGTCGGTTTCATCGTTGCGCGCGGTGAGCATCAGCACCGGCGTGGCCTTGTGCTTGCCCACCCGCAGTTCGCGGCACAGCTGCAAGCCATCGTCGCCGGGCATCATGATGTCCAGCACGATCAGGTCCACTGGCGTGGTGTCGAGGAAGCTACGCATCTGGCGGCCGTCGGCGACCACGGTGGTACGCATGCCGTTTTTCTTCAGGTAGTTGCCTACCAGCTCGCGGATCTCCCGGTCGTCATCGACGATCAGGATGTGATCGACATGATCCATGCTGCTTTCCTCGTTAATTACTCATTGGGGCGCAGTCTAGCCACTGTCGTTGCCTTTGCCTTGTGCCCTTTGTATTGCAGTGTATCTGGCGTTAGGGAGATACACGATGAAGCAAAATTGCGGCTTTGATGCGCCAGGATCGGGGTGACGTCCTATGTCAACCCGGAATAAAGCTATAGGTTCACATGGCCTGAGTCGCTCGGATTCCCGGCTTAAACGCACATCCGACAGGGTACTCAAGGCCAGAAGATCAGGTTTTATTGCCTGGTGAGAGTGCATTCATGACCGCCGTTACTTCGCGAGCCAGCACCACGTTTCAGACGATTGAACAATTTCAGCACCGAGATGATCGCGGTGCCGGCATCCAGCACAATGGATTACCGTCCAAGACGCCTCAAGAAGCCACAGAAAGGCTCTGGCGTGGGAGTTCAGGCTGGCCGGACAAGAACGGCGACGGTCGTTATGAGGTGACCTATGAGTTTCGAGAACCGCCCAAAGACAAGGATCGACGACAGCGCAATATGTCCGGGTTCAGCCACATCCTGGAAAATCAACGGGACCAGACCCGACGCAGTTTGCAATCCATTTCAGATGTGGCCAACGTCAGGTTTACCGAGGGGCCGAAAACGGCGACTAGCGAAGGTCACATTACCGTCGGGAACTACGGCCATTTGTATAATAAAAAAGACCAGCAAAGCAGGTTATATCGAAGACTCCTAAAGCCATACCCATATGAGTTACCTGGGCGAACGTCACGGCTATATGAATCACCGCGGTACCCGCGCGTCGGCACCGCAACTTGACGATATCAGCGCTTATCAGAAGAAATACGGCGCCAACCACGAAACCCGCAAGGACGACACCACCTACGGCTTCAACTCCAATACGGACCGCGACTTCCTCAGCGTCAAGACCGACAAAGACAAGATGGTCGCTGTCATTTGGGATGGCGGCGGCGCCGATACTTTGGACTTTTCCGGTTATAAGCAGTACCAACAGATCAGTCTCAAGGCCGGGACCTTTTCGGATGTCGGCGGCCTCAAGGGCAATGTCTCGATTGCCTATGGCGTGACCATCGAAAACGTTATCGGCGGCTCCGGCAACGATTTGCTGGTGGGCAATGAAGCTGCCAACACGCTCAAAGGTGGGGAGGGCAACGACCGGTTATATGGTGCAGGCGGGGCGGACCTTCTGTGGGGTGGCAAGGGCAACGACGTCTTTGTCTATGGAAACACCAGCGAGTCGACCCACGACGCGCCCGATCAGATCATGGACTTCGTCAGCGGCGAAGACCGGGTGGATGTGTCCGGGATCAGCGCGGCATTGGGCGACAAGCCACTGAAATTTGTCAGTGCACTTTCTGGCGCCAGTGGCGAGGCGGTGGTGACCTTTGACCCGCTACTTCAGATGAGCACCTTGCAAATCAGCGGCAAGCCTGGCGAGCCGGCCTTCGTCCTGCTGGTCCACGGTAAATTGCAGCAGAGCGACATCGTGAGTTGATTCAGCCAGCGTTTCGCAACAGCGTCTCAAACAATCGCTGCACCTGGGGCTCATCAGTGTGGGCCACGTTGAAACGCATCGAGTCACGCTGCGCCGGGTCGTAGCCAAACAGCGCGCCGGGCGCGAGCACCATGCCCTGCTTTAACGCTGCCTGGGCCAATAGTTCGCCGTTGACCCCAGGCGGCAGGCGCGCCCAGATAAACATCCCGCCTTCGTAACCCATCGGCAACTCGCAGCCGCAACGCTTGAGCCACTGTTCCACGCGTCCGCCGGCCTCCATCAAGCGTTGCACCATGCGTTTGCGGTGCTTGGTGTAGCTGCCTTCGCTGAGCATGCGATACACGATCTGCTCGAACAGTTCGGAGGTCACGCCGCCGCTCATCAGCTTCATGTTGGTGAGGTTGGCCGCCAGTTGCGGCGCGGCCACCACGAAGCTGACCCGGGCGTTGGCGCTGAGGACCTTGGAAAAGCCCGACAGGTAGGTGACCTGGTCGAGGCCGGCGAGGGCGGCCAGGCGCGGCGGCGGGTTGGGGTGCAGGTCGCCGTAGAGGTCGTCCTCGATGATATGGCAGTGGTACTGCTGGGTCAGTTGCAGCAGACGGAACGCCTGGCCGGGGCTGAACGAGTGGCCGGTGGGGTTGTGCAATACGCTGGTGGTCAGGTACAGGCTGGGGCGATGCTCGGCCAGCAGGTGTTCGAGGGCCGTGAAGTCAAAACCGTCGGGACGCCGCGGGATCGTCACCACCTTGACCCCGTGCAGGGCCAGGTTGGCGTGGAAGTTGAAATAACACGGTGCATCGAGCAGCACCGTGTCGCCGGGACGTGCCAGCAGGCGCATCAGCATGTCCAGGCCTTGCACGGTGTTGGGAGTGGTGATGATCTGTTCCACCGACACCGACAGGCCCTCGCCGTGCAGCTTCTGCTGCAGGGCCTGGCGCAACGGCAGTAACCCGGCCGGTGTGCCCAGGCTGGCGATGCGCAGTGACGGCGCACGCACCACGCTGCGCAGGGTTTGGCGCAGGGCTTCACTGTCCAGCCAGGTTTCCGGCAGGTGGCCGCCGCCGGGGCGCAGGTCGCCGTAGACGGTGGCGAGAGGGCGGCGCAATACGCTGAGCAGGTCCTGAGGCAGCAGCTCAACCCAGTTCGAAGTTGTCGGCCTTGGGTGGTCTATCGCCACAAAATAGCCACGGCCCTGGCTGGACGTGAGCAGGTTGCGCCCGCGTAGGCGGTCGAGGGCCTCATTGAGGGTGAACTTGCTCACGCCCAGGGTCTCGGTCAGTGCGCGCACCGAGGGCAATTTGCTGCCGGGCGCCCATTCGCCGTTTTCGATGGCCTGGCTGAACGCCTCGACAATCTGTTGCACCTTGGGGGTGTCTTCTACAAAGGCGATGGCCGATACAAACACGCGACCTCCTTATCTTTGCTGGTGATTTTACCGGTAAAGTCAGGGCCGATTAGGCCTCACTTTACCTGCCTTGCGCAATGCCAACTGCCTAGACTGCGGGCTCCATCCCCCAGGTCCCCGGCCATGACAAGCGCGTTAACCCTTTCCTCGTTCCTGTATTTCCTGCTGTTTTGCGCCACCATGACCTTCAGCCCCGGCCCCATGACCCTGCTGCTGTTAAGCCTGGGCGTGCGTGACGGGCTGCGCCGTTCGATCCCGGCACAAATCGGCGCCAGTGTGGCGTACCTGATCTCGATCCTGATCTTTGCCGTGGGCTTTTCCGAATTGATCAAGGGCTACCCGGTGATCACCCAGGGTATCCAGGTGGTCGGCGTGGCGTACATCCTGCACCTTGCCTACAAACAGTGGACCAGCAGCGGCGTGGTGATCGAACGGATCGGCCATGTGGAAGCAGCGCGCAACCTGTTCGGCAAGGGCTTGCTGACCGGGTTTTCCAATCCCAAGACCCTCATCATGTTCAGCGCGGTGTTCCCCCAGTTCGCCGGGACCGGGGAGCACAGTTCGACGGTGGACATTGCCATCCTCGGGCTGACGTTCCTGTTGCTGCAATTCGCCAGCGGCTGCCTGTATTGCTATTTCGGCCAGCGCATCAAGCACGTGCTGGAAAACCCCAAGCGCCGTGTGTGGTTGCAGCGCATCACGGCCCTGTTGCTGGTGGGCGTTGCCTTGATGCTGGCGCGGGGCTTTGCCCACTGAGTGTTGAGCTTATGAGCGGTAGTGGCGATCTGCCGTTGCCCTGATAGACTCCAGGCATTCCTCCAGGATCTCACCCCACCATGTCAGCTGCAGAAGGCACCGGACTTCCGCTCGCTTCACGGCTGTACAAATCCCGTACCCTCGGGCTGACGCTCGGTTTTGTGTGTGTGGTGTTCGGGATGTATCCCCTGGAGCCCGCGTGGTGGGTGTGGGCCTGGATGGTGATCAACGCCTTTGCCTGGCCGCATATGGCTTTTCAGTTGACGCTGCGCAGCAACAACGCACTGCGCAGCGAGCGGCGCAACCTGTTGTTCGATTCCTTTTGCGGTGGGTTCTGGGTCGGTGCGATGCACTTCAACCCGCTGCCCAGCGTGACGACCTTATCGATGATGACGATGAACAACGTGGCCATCGGCGGACCCCGCTTCATGCTGGCGGGCTGGGTGGCGCAGGCGCTGGGTATTGGCACTGCGTTGCTGATCTTTGCCCCGGCATTCATCGCCGTCACCTCTCAGGCACAGCTCTACGCCTGCCTGCCGATCCTGATGCTGTACCCGCTGGCGCTGGGCTGGATCTGTTATCGCCAGGCGGTGACCCTGGCGCGACACAAGCGCGAATTGCTCGCCCTGAGCCGCACCGACAGTCTGTCCGGCCTGCTCAACCACGGCGCCTGGAAGGACCACCTGGAAATCGAATTCCAACGCTGCCGCCGAGGTCCTGCTGGCGCCGCCATCGCGTTGATCGACATCGACCACTTCAAGACCATCAACGACACCTACGGTCATGTCACCGGTGATATCGTCCTGCGCCAGCTCAGCAAAGTGCTGCGCCAGAACCTGCGCGCCACCGACCTGGCCGGGCGTTACGGTGGCGACGAATTCTGCGTGATCCTGCCCGACATGGCGCTCAACCGCGCCACCGAAGTGATGGACGCCCTGCGTGACCGTTTCAACGCACTGGCCTACGCCCAGGACCCGACCTTGCGCGCCAGCTTGAGCATCGGCCTGGCGCCGTATCAACCGACCCATGCCGACTCCACGCAGTGGCTGAACGACGCCGACCAGGCGCTGTACGAAGCCAAGAGCAGCGGGCGCAACCGCGTCAGTTCAGTACAGGGGAGTTGGTTGCGATCGATCTAGTGGAGTAGGGTGTGGCGGCACCTTTCAACAAAAACAAGGATCGGTTCATGCTCTTCACTTTCCCCCGTACCCTCCTGGCCGCCACCCTGGCCCTGTCCTTCGCCCTGCCGGCCTACAGCGCTGAACCCCATAAACAGATCCAGGCGCAATCCGAACAGTACAAGGCCGAAGCCCTGAAACTGCTGGAGCGCCTGGTGAATATCGACTCGGGTTCAGGTTATGAACCGGGCCTGACCCAAGTGCGCGACATTGCCGTGGATGAGCTGAAACAGCTCGGTTTTTCCATTGAACTGGTGCCGGACAAAGCGGCCAATAACAGCCACGTGGTCGCCACCCTCAAGGGCACCGGCAAAGCCAAGATCCTGCTGATGGCCCACATGGACACGGTGTTCAAGGAAGGCTCGGCTGCCGAACGCCCGTTCCACATCAAGGACGGTCGCGCCTATGGCCCCGGCGTGATGGATGACAAGGGCGGCATCGTCGCCGGCATCTACGCGCTTAAAGTCCTCAAGGACCAGGGCTTCAAGGACTACGCGCAGATCACCTTCCTGCTCGACGCCAGCGAGGAAACCGGTTCCGACGCCGCCTCCGACCTTATCCGCAAAACCGCCAAGGGCCATGATGTGACCCTCAACCTCGAACCCGGCCGCCCCGCCGACGGCCTGGTGGTGTGGCGCAAAGGCAGCGCCACCGCCGTGGTCGAAGTCAAAGGCAAAGCCGCCCACGCCGGCGTCGCCCCGGAACTCGGCCGCAACGCCGCCATGGAAGCTGCGCACCAGATCCTGCAACTGGGCAAGCTGGGGGATGAAGAGAAGAAAACCACCATCAACTTTACCGTGATCAAGGCCGGGGACCGTACCAACGTCATTCCTGACCAAGCCACTGCCAAAGCTGACGTGCGTGCGGCATTACCGGAAGAGTTTGATCGCATCGAGAAAGACCTGGCGCGAGTCTCGGCGAACAAGCTGATCCCGGAGACCGAAGTGAAGACCAGCCTGCAGCGTGGCTTGCCACCGATGCCGCAAACGCCGGAGTCGGACAAACTGGTCGCGATTGCCCAGGGCATTTATGCGGAGTTGGGCAAGACACTGACCATCGAAGGTAGCGGCGGGGCGGCGGATGCGAGTTTGTCGGCCGGGGTTGGGACGCCGACGTTGGATGGGTTTGGGATTGTTGGCGGGAATATTCATACGCCGGAGGAATATGCGGAGGTGGAGAGTGTGGTGCCGCGGGTTTATTTGCTGAGTCGGATGATTATGGAGTTGTCGAAGCGGTGATTATTTTGGGGGGCACTCATTTTGCTGGTGAGGCCCCTCTCATCTGGTCGAGTATTGCCTGCGGTGAAAAGGCTGTGATGAGCAGGCTTCTGTGGTGAGCAGGCTTGCCCTGCGTTGGGCTGCGCAGCAGCCCCAGAACAGGCGATGCCGATCCACCTGAAAACCCCATTGTCTGGAGTGGGGCCGCTGCGCGGCCCAGCGCGAGCAAGCTCGCTCGCCACAGGGGTGGTGTTATCAAGTTGGCTGGTCTTTGAGGATGGCTATTTAAGGTAGTGCAATTCATTTTTTCGTTTCTTTGACCGTTTTTTATTAGTACGATTCGGTCTCGCGACGGTAACTCTTGAGACGTTCAAGCAGTACTGCCATGAACACTCTTTTGTTAGTTATGTCGTCTTCGAAGTATGTATCAAATAGATAAAAGACAGATTCGAAATCCTCGTCTTTCGATAGGTAGTATTCGATAGTTTCTATGAGCCATATTTGCTCATCCTCTGTATATGAGAGAAATTCTGGCTTGGTTAAAATGTCAAACAGTTCTGAAAGTTCAGTCTCGTTATTTACATTTTTTGAAACTATAATTTCTTCTCTTTCTCGGTTTTTGGTGTTTTCTGTGCTGTAAGTAAATAAAAAGCCTTGCAGTATCGTGAGGGTTGGTTTCTTTTTCATCTATCAAAATCCGTATAGGCTGTGATTGGTTTTCCATCTCTGTCTAAATGCACAACTGCTTTAGTTTGTTTTCCATATTCTAGTCCATCTCTCTTATATCCTTCGCCGATAATTTTTCCCATGTCCATCGGTCTTGGGGTTTGCGCTCGGCCATCGAGCTTGAATATCAGAATAGCTCTTTCAATTGCATTAAATTGATCTCTATGACTAAGAAAATGCGTGGCAGCACTTGGTAGTCTTGGTGTGCCTGCTCTTCTTCCCCTGTCAAAGGTCTCAATTTCGCCGGTAGTTGGGTTTTTTGCCGTTGCCACCCGTTCCAGTTGGGACTCCAAAGAGGTCTGGGCTCCATGTTTTTCCAAGAAGTGTGCTCCTGGAATTGATGTCTCAAGCTCCGATAATCGCCGATGAATGTTTGACTCAGCCAGCTCATCAATTCTTGCCTGCCGCTTAGCACGCGTCAGTTGCGGTAAAGCGGGCTCTCCGTCATTGATGCTTGACGAAGAGCGTTGAGAAATGGTGCCTTGCTCGCAACCATTTCCCCCAGGGCATGAGCTTAACCCTAGCGGGTCCACCCATCCCGTAGGATTGGGTACGTATTGGTACGCATTGATCCCCCCCACCAATTTCACCGGATCCGGCGTCAAGTAGCGACCAATATCCGGATTGTAGTAGCGGTGACGGTTGTAGTGCAGCCCGCTTTCTTGATCGAAGTATTGACCCTGGAAGCGCAGCGGGTTGTCGACTTGTCCTATGTCGAGACGGCTGATTTCGCCATAGGCGCGGTAGTGGGCTGACCAGACGATTTCACCATCCGGGGCGGTGAGTTCCTGCGGGGTGCCGAGGTGGTCGAGTTGGTAGTGGTAGGGCTTGGTTTCCTTTGGACCAAAGCCATCCAGCAGCGCCAATGGCCGGAAGCTGTCGGGCTCGTAGAGGTAACTGCGGTGGCGATCCTCGTGGTGCTCGGCGATTAGCTTGTCGCCTTGCCAGAAGAACTCGGTCGTAACCCCATCCACGGTCTTGCTGATCCGCCGCCCAAACGGGTCATAGCGATAGCTGGCAGTCTGGCCGTTGGGTTTTTTAATGCCGATCAGGCGATGCTGGCAGTCGTAACGGTATTCAGTGACGAGTGCGTGGCCTTTGCCACGCCGTTCGCGGATAAGGTTGCCGAAGACGTCGTAGTCGTAGTGGTGATCGCCTTGGATCATCAGGCGATTGCCCGCCACGATGTCGGGGCCGGGGCGGTTTTGCATGAGCAGGTTGCCGGCCGGGTCGTGGGCGAAGCGTTCCTGTTCGCCTTGGGAGTGGTCGGCGTGGGTGAGGCGGTTTAGTGGGTCGTAGTGGTAGTGGTGTTCGCCTTTGTGGGTGTCGAGCAAGCGAGTGAGGTTTCCGGCTTTGTCGTAGTCGTAGTGGCGTTGGTAAAAGGTAGTTTGCTGTTGGGTGACGGCGTGGGCGTGCAGGCGTTGCTGGTCGTCGTAGTGGTAGTAGCTGATCAGTTGGCCTTGTTGGCGCTGGCGTTCCTGGCCGGCTTTGAACAGGTGGGATGTCAGTAACGTGCCGTTTAACTCGACAGTGGCGAGGTGTCCACCTTTGGTGTGGTTGAACACCACCCGGTTGTTGTCCGGCAGACGTAGATTTTGCAGTTGGCCGCAGGTGTCGTAGCCATAGCGCAGCGTGCCCCAGCCTTGGTGTTCGGCAGTCAGGCGGTTTTGGCTGTCGTACTCGTAGGCCAACGCCCAGTGGCCATCCTCGACGCTGAGGAGATTGCCTTGGCGGTCGTAGGCGTAATCGACCTTGTTGCCGTCGGGTAGGGTTTTTCTTACGAGCCGACCGGCATAGTCGCGTTCGTAGCGGGTAACCAGCTGACTGCCGTCATCACCGTGTTCGGTCTTTTCCTGCAGGTTGCCATTGAGGTCGTAGGCGTAAGCCGTGCGCTGCCCATCAAACCCGGCTTCCTGTTGGATCAGGCCATTGGCGTGATACTGGAGCCGGTAGGTTTCGCCCACCTCGTTTTCGATCTCGGTCAGCAGCAAACGAGTGTTGTCGTAACGGTATTTGACCTGCGTGCCATCAGCATTGATGCGACGACTGATCAGGTGCAGGCCGTCGGCGTATTCGTAGCGGGTGGCGTGGCCGAGTTCATCCCGTTCGGAGGTGATTTTTCCGTAAGCGTTGTAGGTATATTTACGCGTATCACCGCTCGGCAAGACGATTTGGACTAATCGTCCTACGTGGTTCCACTCAAATTGCGTGAACGCGCCGTGTTCATCTTCCCGCGTAATCTGCCGCCCGAGATCGTCATAGCGATAACGCTTGATTCCTCCAGTCGGCAACTGCTCCTCAAGCAACTGCCCACGCTCATTCCAAACCAGCCGATGACAGCTGTGATCCGGCAGCCAAACCTGCGTCAGTTGCCCGTATTTGTTGTAGCTGTAGTCCGTGGAGTTGCCGTCAGGATCGGTCCTACGCGTAACGTCGCCCTGGTCATTACGCTCATACTTCCAAACCGCTTCACCACGCCGCACAACCCGTACGAATCCGTTGTCATGCTCGTAGGTCGTCGGCTCATCATCCCCCGGAAACAGCGCCACCAACCGTCCAGCTTCGTCGTACTGATACGCCGTGATCGCCCCCAGCGGATCCTGCTCAACCGTCAGCCGGCCTTTGTCATCGTAGGATTTGAAATGTTGGGCCCCGTCAGGATCCACCCGCTGCACCAGCCGCGCTCGCTGGTCATGCACGTAGACTTCCTGGCTGCCATCGGCGTTAACCACCGTGACCTGCCCGTTGTCATCCCAGGCATAGCGCGTGTCCATCTGCGAGAAACTGGCCCAATGCCGGACACATCGCACCGCCTTACCAGACCTTTCCCACGCCCAGAAAAAACTCGCGCCACCGGCCAAGCCACGCTCAAGAATGACGTGCTGCGCGTCGTACCGATAAACCTCGCTTTCGCCTACGGCATTGGTCGCTGAAACCAACCGACCCGCCGCGTCATAGGCGTAGGCAACAACGTTTTGCTCTGTCACCCAAATAAACGGACCGTCGTCCACGGCCCGCTCAATCTGGTAATCCACCGCCACAATGCGGCCCGACGCATAGCGCAAAAACAACGAGCGCCCCACGCCGTTGTCCAGCCGCTCAATCTGCCCCAGGTAGTTACGGAAAATGCGCAGTCGGTTGTCATACGCATCGCTGATCGCCGTCAGCACGCCGTCGCGGAAGTGGTAGAAACGTGCCCCTTGAGACAGGACCAGTTCATCGGGTAAAGCGCCCAGATAAATCGCAGCTTCGGCCAGGCTATTGGTAATCGCCGGCCGAGAAAGCGTGGGCAAGGGCAGGGTAGTCGTGCGGTTCTCATGATCCGTCCACACCACCGAATTCCCGGAAACACTCAGCCGATGCGCCAGCGAGTGACTCCAGCCAAACCCCAGCCCGCAATCCACGTCCACCGCACTGGTGCGGTACAAGCGGGTCCACTCAAACGGCAAGATCCCGTCCAGCGTTCCGTCGGTGAGCTTCAGCAGTTCCTCACCCGTGACCATCGACACTGGGCAGCCGTTAGTGGCTGTCTTGTCCGAAGACGCCGCCGCATCCCCAGCCGGGTTTCGAGCAGAAACAGGCACATCATCCACAGGCTCCGCCTGCTTCAGCACTGCGTTCTGCCGCGCCTTCCAGCGCATCTGCAG
This sequence comes from Pseudomonas azotoformans, assembly GCF_001579805.1. Lineage (NCBI taxonomy): Bacteria > Pseudomonadati > Pseudomonadota > Gammaproteobacteria > Pseudomonadales > Pseudomonadaceae > Pseudomonas > Pseudomonas azotoformans. Next base: position 4,644,045 of record NZ_CP014546.1, read on the forward strand.
CCTGCCTTGCTTCAACCCGCCAACCACCCCGCGAACCGCGACCGCCTTGTAGCGATCCACGGCCTGCATGAACTTCGTCAGAATCCCCAAAAGCCCCCTGACAAAACCCACCGCCGCCTCAAGAATCTGCCCGCCATACTTGACCAACCGCAGGCTCAAATACGCCACACCCGCCGCCGGCAAGGCGATGGTCAACACTACGCCAATCACCAGATCAATCAGCAACGACACCACAAACCCAGCCGCCATCTCAGCCATTTCACCGAGCGGCATTGCGTCCAACCAGATCATCGCCGTGCGCAGCATCAGGAACAGTGCTGCCTCATCACTGGCCAGCAACATCGCCTGTTCCATGACTTTGGGCGCATCGGTGGCGAGCTGTGCCAATTTGGCCGCTTCTGCGCCCAGCTGTTCGACATACTTCAATGGGTCATCAAGAATCGCCTGCACCAGCTTGATGCTGTCCCACACATCACGAATCGCGGCCCAACTGCCCGCCAGTACGCCGCTGCCAATCGCGCTGGCGGTGGACTGCTCCCAGTGCGGCTTAAAACCCGACCACTCAGACCGAAGCCACTGCTCCAAGTCCCCTGTCAGCCCAGCGTAGGACGCAAACAACGCGTCCACTTGCTCAGCAGAAACGCCCCCCTGCACCCGCACCTGATAACGCCCGCCCGCCGCGCAGTGGTGCGAGCCTTTGCCTTGGTCATCCAACATGACCACGGTGGAACTGCCGTCATCCAGCCCGATCACCTCCACCGGGATATTGCCGATCGGCACGTCATACACCGACTCGAACAGGCTCTCGATCTTGAGTTCGCCTCCCGCCGGACACTGAGCCACGGTCGAAAAGTCGGTATCGGAAAGGCTCACCGCCCGCTGCGAATCACCCACCCGCAACACCCGATCCATCCCCAGCAGCGACGGCATATCCAGCCCATGGCTCACCGAATCCAGCGCACGCGAATACCACGCGTCCATCTGCTGGCGATAAAGCACCAGGCTCTGATGGAAACCATTCAGCTCAAATTCAATCAGGGCAATGTGGGAAGGGTGGGTCATCGGCGCCGATTCCCCACAGATGACGCACAAAAAGGCAAAGCACTAAAAAGAAAATCCATCCGCAATCCCTCGCACTGTGTATTCAGGCGAGGGACTTTGCGGACCTTTTCAGGGGAGGGGAGTAGAGCTTATCCGGCAGTTATGTGGGAAGTTTCGACAGTTTTCGTCTTCTCTCGCCCCAGCACCAAACTGCACAGCGCCGGCAAAAACAACAGCGTCAACAGCGTGCCCACCAGCACCCCGCCGATCAGCACGTAAGCCAGGGACGACCAGAACACCGACAGTGTCAGCGGAATAAACGCCAGCGCCGCTGCCAGTGCAGTGAGGATCACCGGTCGTGCGCGGCGCACCGTGGCTTCGACGATGGCTTCGCGAATCGCCATGCCGTGCTCCTGGTTCTGGCGGATCTGGTCGGTAAAGATCAGCGTGTTACGCATGAGGATCCCGCCAATCCCGATCAAGCCCAGGATCGCGTTGAAGCCGAACGGCTGGTTGAACAGCAGCAAGGTCGGCACCGCGCCGATCAACCCCAGCGGCGCCGTGGCGAAGACCATGAACATCACGCCGAACGACCGCACCTGGAACATGATCACCGTGAGGGTCAGCAGGATCATGATCGGGAACAGCGCGGCCAGGGCGACGTTGGCCTTGGCGCTTTCTTCCACCGGGCCGCCGATGTCGATCTGGTAACCGGCGGGCAGCTTGGCGATCAGCGGTTGCAGGTCTTTGTACACGGCCATCTCCACGTCGGGCGGTTGCACGCCGTCGATGATATCGGCGCGCACTTCCACGGTGGTCGCGCGGTTGCGGCGCTTGAGGATCGGCTCTTCCATCACTGCCTGGAAATGCCCGACCTGGGCCAATGGCACCGAGGTGCCGGCGCTGTTGGTCAGGGTCATGTTGTTGAGGTTGCCGAGGTCTTCGCGTTGGCTGCCCTGGGCGCGGGCGACCACGGAGACGGTGCGGTTGCCCTCACGCACTTCGGTGATCGGGTTGCCGCTGAGCAAGGCATTGAGCTGGGACTTGACTTCATTGGGCGTGAAACCCAGCAAACGCAGGCGGTCTTGATCCAGCACCAGGCGATAACCGCTGGTACGCTCGCCCCAATCGAGGAAGGCGTCCTTGGTCAGGTTGTTGGCGGCGACCACTTTGCGCACGTCTTCGGAGACGCCGCGCAGCACATCCACATTGGGGCCGGACACACGGAACACCACCGGGAACGGCACTGGCGGGCCGAACAGCAACTGCGTCACGCGCACCCGCGCCGCAGGAAACTCACCGGCCGCAATGCGTTCACGCATGCGCAGTTTCAAAGCGTCGCGCGCGTGGGAGTCCGGGGTCTGCACGATCAGCTTGGCAAACGCCGGGTCCGGCAGTTCGGGGTTCAGCGACAGGAAGAAGCGTGGCGCGCCGCCGCCCACGTAGGTGTCGACCAGTGTGGTTTGCGGCTCTTGCAGCAGGGCTTTTTCCAGCTGCGCGGCCACCGCTTCGGTGCTTTTGAAGGCACTGCCGGGCGGCATGTACACCTCGAGAATCAGCTCGGAACGGTCGGAGTTGGGGAAGAACTGCTTCTTCACCACGCCCATGCCCAGCACGCACAGCACAAACGCCGCCACCACCAGGCCGGTGACCAGCCAGCGCCCACGTACACACGCTTCGACCAATGCCCGCAGCTTCTGATAGTAACGCCCGGCATAGATTGCATCATGGCCGCCCGGCACAGGCTTGATCTGCGGCAGCAGTTTCACGCCCAGGTAAGGCGTGAACACCACGGCCACCAGCCAGGACGAGATCAGCGCAAACCCGACGATCCAGAAGATATTGCCGGCATATTCCCCGGCACCGGAACGGGCAAAGCCCACCGGCAGAAAGCCGATGATGGTGACCAGCGTGCCGGTCAGCATCGGCGCTGCCGTGGAACTCCAGGCAAAGGTGGCGGCGTGAATCCGGTCGAAACCTTCCTCAAGCTTCACCACCATCATTTCAATGGCGATGATCGCGTCATCCACCAGCAAACCCAGGGAAATGATCAGCGCGCCGAGGGTGATGCGGTCGAATTCACGCCCGGTCAGCAGCATGATCACAAACACCACCGACAAGGTCAGCGGCACCGCTGCCGCCACCACCAGGCCCACACGGAAACCCAGGGCCAACAGGCTGATCACCATCACCACCGCGAGGGCGACGAAGAATTTCAGCATGAACTCGTTCACCGCCAGGCTGATGTTTTTCGCCTGGTCGGAAACCTTGGCGAAGTTCACGCCCAGCGGCAGGTCGGCCTGGATCCTGGCTTCCTGGGCCTTGAGGCTCTTGTCCAGTTCGAGGCCGTTCCAGTGTTTCTCCATGATCACACCCAGCATCAACGCCGGGTCGCCCTGATGGCGGATGCGGTAGCTGGGCGGGTCTTCATAACCACGGCTGACGGTGGCCACATCGGCGATTCGCAACACGCGGCCATTGACTTCCAGCGGCACGTTTTCGATCAGCGACAGGCTGTCGAACGCACCGTCGATCCGGATATAGGCGCGGGCCCCGGCGGTCTCGACGAAGCCCGACGGCGCCACGGCGTTTTGTGCGGCCAATGCAGAAAATATCTGATCCGGCTTGATGCCCAGGGTTGCCAGGCGCTCGTAGGAAAACTCCACGAACACTCGCTGCGCCTGCTCGCCAAGGATATTGACCTTCTTCACCCCCGGCAGGTTGAGCAAACCCTGGCGCAGGTCTTCGGCCATCTGCACCTGTTGCCGATGGGGCAGGTGTTCAGCTTCCAGGGCGTACAGCGCGAAGTACACATCGGAATATTCATCGTTGAAGAATGGTCCGATCACGCCCTTGGGCAGCTTCGCAGCTTCATCACTGAGTTTTTTGCGGGTTTGGTAGAACAAGTCCTGGATTTCGCTGGGGCGCGTGGACTCCTTGTAGGTCATGCGCATCGACACGAAACCGGGTTGGGCGATGGTCTCGACACGGTCGTAGTAATCCAGTTCCTGCAGGCGTTTTTCCAGGCGATCGGCCACCTGTTCCTGCATTTCCTGGGCGGTGGCGCCGGGCCAGGCGGCGGTGATGGTCATCACCTTGACGGTGAAGGAGGGGTCTTCGGCGCGACCCAGCTTGCCGAACGAGAAGATCCCGGCCGCCAGGATCGCGATGATCAGGAACAGCGTGACCGCGCGATGCTTGACCGCCAGTTCCGAGAGGTTGATACCGCGCATGCTCAGTTGTCCTGTTTGCGGTTGAGGGCCAGTATTTGCGAGGGCAGCAGGCGCACGGCGTCACCGCTGTGCAACAGGTGTGCGCCGAGGGCAACGATGATCTGGCCGGGGGCAACGCCACTGTTGAGCAGCGCGTCTTCCTGGCCGAGGCTGGCGACGTTCACGGGAGCGAAACTGACTTTATCGTCCGCGCCGATCAGCCACACGCCGGTGCCTTGTCCCGAGTCCTGCAGTGCGCCAATGGGCACGCGGGTTTGCTGGGCCTGGCCGTTGCCTTGCAGGCGTACGGTGATGGTGGAACCGAGGGCGAAGCGGTCGACGGCCCCGTGCAGCACGTAGCGGGCGCGGTAGGTGCGGGTGGTCGGGTCGGCGCTGGCAGAAAGTTCGCGCAACGTGGCGGTCACCGCCTGGTCCGGGGCGCCGAAGGGGAAGGCCAGGGCTTTTTGTGAGGCTTGGTCGCGCTGGTTTTCTGGCAGGTTGACGATAGCTTCGCGGGCGCCGTCATGGGCCAGGCGCGCAACAATCTGCCCTTCGGCGACCACCTGGCCGCGATCCACACGCACGTCGGTGATGATGCCGTCGCCATCGGCCCTTGAGTACGGAGTAGGTGCGACGGTTTTCGATCTGGCTGGCGTCGGATTGCGCCGAGGCCAGTTCGGCTTCGGCCACCCGCAGGTTGGTCGCGGACTGGTCGAAGATCTGCCGCGACACGGCGCCGGTGTTGGCCAGGCGCTGGTAGCGGTTTTCGTCGTCACGGCGCTGGCGCAGTTGCGCCTGGGCGGCGTTGACGCGATTTTTCGCCGAGCGCAGGGCCAGTTCGAAGTCGCCGATGTCCAGCACCAGCAGCGTGTCGCCACGGGAAACATGCTGGCCGGGGTCGACCTTGCGTTCGATGACCTTGCCGCTGACCCGGAAACCCAGGTCGCTTTCGGTACGTGCTGCAACCACGCCGGTGTAGGCGCTCTGCTGAGTGCCGGCGGCTTCGACTTTGGCGGCGAGGACCGGGCGTGGCTGAGTCACTTCGGCGGCGGTGTCGGCCTTGCTGTTGCAACCGTTGAGGACGATCAACAGGGCCAGGGGCGTGAGAAGACGCAAGGGAAGAGGGTGCATGGCGGGCTCCGGGGGGGTAACCATTGGGCAAAAAATTATGGACATAATTTTTTACGCATATTATGGTCGAAATATAAATTAATCCAGCCCCCCGGATGTCCCCCATGAGAAACGCCCCGGTCCCCTCGCGAAGCCTGTTGTTTTTACTGGTGGCCCTGACGGCACTGGGTGAGGTTTCAACCCAATTGATCATTCCCGGCCTCGGCGCCATCGAGCAGGCACTCGCAGCGCCAGCCGGTTCGGCACTCATGGCGCTGTCGGCGTTTGTGGCTGCTTTCGGTCTTGGACAATTGCTGTTCGGCCCGCTATCGGACCGCATTGGCCGGCGCCCGGTGCTGATCGGCGGCCTGGTGCTGTACGTGCTGGCGACCTTGTCGATGCTGCTGGTCCACGACATCCACCAGTTCATCGCCGCCCGCGTGCTGCAAGGCCTGGGCGCCTGCGCCGCGTTGGTACTCGCACGCACGGTGGTGCGGGATGTGTGGAAGGCCGAGGCGGGGCCTGCACTTGCGTTGACCATGATCGGCATGCTCTACGCCATTGTGGTGGCACCGATGGTCGGTGGCCTGTTGATCAAACTGTTCGGCTGGCACGCGCCGATCGTCCTGGCGCTGGTGATTGGCAGCGTGGTGTTACTGCTGGCCTTGCTGTTCTTTCGCGAGAGCAACCATTTCCTGGATCCCAAGGCCGGTCACTGGCGCACCCTCGGCGGGCAGTACCTGGATCTGCTCAAGGGCCGCCAATACCGTGCGTTCGCCGTGGCCTTGGCGTGCACCTACGGCGCGATGTTTGCGGTGATCGCCGGTTCTTCGGCGGTGTTCATCAATCTACTGGGCTTCAGCACGCTTGAGTACGGCATCAATTTCGGCCTGATCGTGTCGATGCTGATCGTCGGTTCCACCTACACCCGACGCAACATCATGCGTCTGGGCCCGCAGCGGATTGTGGCGATGGGCGTGACGATGGTCGCCGTCGGCGGTGTGTCCGCGCTGGTCATTTATGCACTGTTTGGCCTGTCGGTACTCGGCCTGGATATTCCGATCGCACTGGTCACGCTTGGCGGCGGCCTGGTGTTGCCGGGCTCGGTCACCGGGGGCGTCATGCCCAACGCGCACCGCGCTGGCCTGGCGGCAGGCCTGATGGGGTTTGCGCAGATGTTCGGCGCCACCTGCAGCGGTGTGTTACTGAGCCAACTGCGCGATGGCAGTGCCGCGCCGATGATCATTATCCAGGCCTGTTTTGCGCTGACGGCCTTTGTCGCGTTTCATCTGCTGCGTCAGCGCCAAGTCAAGGGATTGTCCTATACGTAGGACGATCCAAGCTGCTTTTGCCGGCTAGTGCTCAACCGCCAGCCGACTTATGGTGTAGGCACTTTGGAGGTACACCATGAAAAAGCTTATCGGCATCTACACCAGCCCTCGCGGCCATTGGGTCGGCGACGGTTTCCCGGTGCGCACGCTGTTTTCCTACGACACCCTGGGCAAACACATCAGCCCATTCCTGCTGCTGGACCACGCCGGTCCAGCAGATTTCACCCCGACCGAACAACGTCGCGGCGTCGGCCAACACCCTCATCGCGGCTTTGAGACGGTGACCATCGTCTACGATGGCGAAGTTGAACACCGCGATTCCACCGGCGCCGGTGGCACCATCGGCCCCGGCGACGTGCAATGGATGACGGCCGCCAAAGGCATTCTCCACGAAGAGTTCCACTCCGAAGCCTTCGCCCGCAGCGGCGGCGCGCTGGAGATGGTGCAACTGTGGGTCAACCTGCCGGCCAAGGACAAAATGGCCGACGCCGGTTACCAGACCATTGTCGACGGTGACATTCCAGTACTTCCACTGGCCGACGACGCTGGACAATTGCGCCTGATTGCCGGTGAATTCGCAAGCGTCCAGGGCCCGGCGCGTACGTTTACGCCCATCGACGTGTGGGACTTGCGCCTCAACGCCGGCAAACCCGTCACGTTGGATCTGCACGAAGGACGTAACACCGCCCTGGTGATCCTGAATGGTACGGTGTTGGTCAATGGCGAGGAGGTTGCGCGCCAAGGGCAATTGGCGCTGTTTGAGCGTGATGGTCGCCAGCTGATATTGGAGGCCAACGACGACGCCAAGGTGTTGCTGCTCAGTGGCGAACCCATCGACGAACCCATCGTCGGGCATGGGCCGTTCGTGATGAATACCGAGCAGGAGATTCATCAGGCGTTTGCGGACTTTCAATCCGGTCGTTTCGGGCAGATGTAAGCACGCCCGCTATACCCTGCAGCGGCATTTCATGCGATCTTCACGGCATTCGCCCTGGAGTCGCCTGGATGCCCTCATTTATCGCTGATCACCCGATGCTGTGCGCCCTGGCGCTGATCTTTATCGACATCGCCGTGTGGCGCCTTATTTCCGTCAACCTCGCCAACTGGAAGCTCGCGGCGCGGTTGGCGATCTTTGCTGTGTACAGCGCCGTGCTGTTCAACGACGGCATGAACCCCATGCAAGTGGCGCCCTATGCGGACAACACCGCCTTGCACCTCGCGGCCACCGCCTTGCAGATTGGCTGGTGGCTGTTCGCGGCGCGTACTCTCACGGTATTGCTGGGTGCGGTGATGATGCAGCGGGTCGGGCACACCGGGCGCCTGTTGCAGGACCTGGTCGGCGCCGTGATTTTCCTGATCGCGATCATCGCCGCCATGGCCTATGTGCTCGACCTGCCGGTCAAGGGTGTGCTCGCTACGTCCGGCGCGGTGGCTATCATTGTCGGCCTGGCGCTGCAAAGCACGCTGAGCGATGTGTTTTCCGGGATCGTGCTCAACACCACCAAGCCGTACCAGATCGATGACTGGATCTCCATTGACGGAACCGAAGGCCGGGTGACCGACATCGACTGGCGCGCCACGCGCCTGCAAACCTCCCAGGGCAGCCTGGCAGTGATCCCCAATTCCCTGGCGGCCAAGGCCAAGATCATCAACTTCTCGCGCCCGGCGGACATGTTCGGCCTGTCGGTCAGCCTGCAAGTCAGCCCCCATGCGCGCCCGCAAACGGTGATCGAGGCGCTGGAGCGTGCGATGCAGGGGTGTCGGCCGCTGCTGGGCAAGCCGGCGCCGAGTGTGGCGTTCAAAACGTCCGCCAGTGGTGGCGTCGAATATGAAATCAGCGGTTTTGTACCGGCCATGGCCCTCAAGCGCGAGGTGCGCAACCAGCTTTACGACCTGGCCTTCCGTCACCTGCAAGCGGCGGGTGTCGGCTTGCTCTCGGCCACGGAAAGCAGCGCGCCTGCGGCCATGTCAGCCGCCCGTGCATTGCTGGAGCGTTCGTCGATTTTCTCCACCTTGCGCCAGGAAGAGAAAGATACCTTCAGCCAGAACATGACCCTGCACACCTACCGCGCCGGCGACATGATCCTGCCGGCCCGGGGAGGTCAGCGATCATTTGTTTATCGTCGAATCCGGCGTGGTCTCGGTGATGTTGATCAAGGGCGGGCACAAGTTCGAAGCCGGGCGCATGGGGCCAGGGGAGGTGATCGGTGAGGCGGGGATTCTGTCGGACCAGGCGGCGCTGGCGGATTTTTCGGCCAAGACCTTCTGCACCCTGTACCGCATCGAGAAGGAATACTTGAAACCGTGCCTGGATGCGCGCCACGACATCAGCGAAGCCATGAAGACCCTGCTGGATTTCCGCCTGCACGCCGCGCAGGCCTTGACCCAGGAGGCGCCCGTGGTACCCGTGAAGAAGGGCTTCCTGCAGTGGCTGCGCCAACGCGGGCTCTGAGGGTAAAAACCGACTAACCTGCGTTTTTCGCACGTTACCCCACGCAATAAATCGTTTGTCCAACGGCTGGCCGATGACAAGACTGCATGTCACTCGGATAACAACAACGTTGGGCGAACCACATGCAACTCGAGCGCAATTTTTTCAACGGTCACTTTGTCGAACCTGCCAGTGACGCACTGATCGCCGTCTACAACCCGGCCACCGAAACCCTGGTCGGCCACGTCAGCGCTGCCACCGCCGAGGAGGCGATTGCCGCCGTCGACGCCGCCGCCATCGCCCAGAAAACCTGGGGCAAACTCACCAGTATCGAACGCGCCGAACACCTGCGTGCCTTTGCCGATGCCCTGGACAGCTGCGCTGAAGCCATCGGTACGGCGCTGGCCAGCGAGTCGGGCAAGAGCGTCAGTGACGCCAGCAACGAAGCGCGCTACGCCGCGCAGATCACCCGCTACCACGCCGAATGGGCACGCCGGATCGAAGGCGAGATCATCCCCAGCGATACCCCGGACGAAAACCTGTTCCTGCAACGCGAGCCGATTGGCGTCGTGGCTTGCCTGATCCCGTTCAACTACCCGGTCTACACCCTGTTGCGCAAGATCGCCCCGGCGCTGATCGCAGGCAATACGGTGGTGGTGCGGCCGAGCAACAACACGCCGCTGTCGGCGTTTGAAATCGCCAAAGCCGTGGTCAAGGCCGGAATTCCAGCCGGCGTCATCAATATCCTGACCATGGACCATGCCACTGCCGCCAGTGTCTGCACCCACAAGGCGGTCGGTTTGATTACCCTCACCGGCAGCGTGAATGCTGGGCGCATTGTGCTGGATTACTGCAAGGCCAACATCGCCAAGCCCTCGCTGGAGTTGGGCGGCAAGACCCCGGCGATCATCGAGGCCGATGCGGACCTGGAAAAAGCCGCCAGCGCCATTGTTGCCTCCAAGACCACCCACTGCGGCCAGCTGTGCACGGCGGTGGAGCGCGTGTATGTGCACGAAAGCATCTATGACGCGTTTTTGGCCCTGCTCAAAAGCAAGATCAGCGCCGTGAAGTTCGGCGACCGTGCAACCGACGCCAGCCTGATGGGCCCGTTGGTCAACGCCAGCTCGCAACAGAATATCCACGCCATGGTCGAGCGCGCCGTCGCCGCCGGTGCTGTACTGGAAGTGGGCGGCGTGCTGCCTGAAGGTCCAGGGCATTTCTACCCGCCGACCCTGCTCAGCGGCTGCCGCCAGGACATGGAAATCATCCAGGAGGAAATCTTCGGCCCGGTACTGCCGGTGCTCAAGTACCGCGACATCGATGAAGCACTGGCCATGGCCAACGACCACCAGTTCGGCCTGTCGTCGGTGCTTTACACCGAGAACTACCGCACGGCGATGAAAGTGGCGAATGCCATCGAAGCCGGCGAGTTGTACGTCAATCGCACACCGGCGGACCCGTACCAGGGTTTCCACGCCGGCTGGAAACGCTCAGGGCTGGGCGGCGATGACGGTAAGCACGGGATGCTTGAGTTCACCCAGACCCGCTTGGTGGTCATGAAGTACTGATCCACGCACACCCGCGACACCTTTAATAAAAACAATTATCGGGGCACCCGTGCATCGGGTGCCTGAGGTCCGAATGATGTCCAAGCCTGCACCCGTTGCCCAGGTTCCTGTTGCCGTGCCCGCGGCAAATGACACCGCCAGTCGCTATTTCCAATTGATGTTGCTGGTACTGGCCGCAGGGGCGATCTACCCGATCCTCTACCTGCGCCAGGTTTACCAGACCACCATGCTCGATGTGTTCCACATCAACCACAGCGAGCTGGGCTATCTGTATTCCATGCTCGGCACGATCTTCCTGCTCAGTTACTTGCCCAGCGGCTGGTTGGCCGACCGCTTGCCGCCACGCTTCCTGATCTTCTTCTCGCTGGTTGCCACCGGTGGGTTGGGCCTGTGGTATTCGACGGTGCCGTCGATGACCGGCCTGATGATCATTTTCGGTTGCTGGGGCCTGACCACCGGCCTGACGTTCTGGGCCTCGGTGCTCAAGCGCGTGAAGATGATCGCGCACCACACCGAGCAAGGCCGTTTCTTTGGCATCCTCGATGGCGGTCGCGGGCTGGTCGAGGCGCTGTTGGCCACCGTGGCCCTGGGCCTGTTCGCCTATGCCACCGAGAGCCGCAGCGAGACGGCGGCCGAGGGCTTCAAGCACGTGGTCTACCTGTATTCCTTTGTGTGCATCGCCATCGGCTGCGTGCTGGTGTTGCTCAAGGATCCCAAGTCCATGACCGAGACAGCGGCGGTGGAGAAGGGCAAGTTCAACCTCATCGCTGACTTGACCACGTTGGTGAAAATCCCCGAGCTGTGGCTGGTGACCGCCATCGTGTTCTGCGGTTACCACATGTTCTGGGCTACCTACAGTTTCTCCGACTACCTGCAAGGCAGCGGCATGACCGCTGTGATGGCCGGCACCATCACCACCATCAAGCTGTGGATGCGTCCCATCGGTGGCATCGGCGGCGGCTGGCTGGGGGACAAGTTCTCGAATATTTCGGTGCTGATCGTCGCACTGGCGCTGGTGACCCTGGCGATGGTCGGGCTGATCGTATTCCCGGCATTCAACAGCCTGGGCCTGCTGATCGGCACGGTGATTTTCATCGGTTTGATGACCTACGCGATCCGTGGCCTGTACTGGGCGATCCTCGACAGCTGCGACATTCCGCTGCGCATCACCGGCCTGGCCATCGGCATTGTCTCGGTGGTGGGTTACCTGCCGGACACCTTTATCCCGCTGATCAACGGCTACCTGACCGACACCTACCCAGGCAAGGCCGGTTACAACCTGTATTTCGGCTACATCGCCTTCATCGGCGTGCTCGGCACCCTTGCGGCCTTGACCCTGCGCGCCCGAATCAACCGTAAAAAATTCAACCAGACAGGTGCCTGAGATGAAAATCGTCGCCCTTGAAACCCATATCGTTGCTGTCCCGCCGCCGCACATCGGTGGCATGTACTGGCTGTTCGTCAAGCTCAAGACCGACTGCGGCATCGAAGGCGTCGGCGAGATCTACGCCGCCACCTTCGGCCCCAAGGCCATGCTGCCGATCATCGAGGATGTGTTCGAGCGCTACCTGCTCAACCACGACCCGCACCATATCGAGCGTTTCTTCCGCCAGGCCTATTCCAGCGGTTTTACCCAGCGCCCGGACCTGACCATGATGGGCGTGGTCAGCGGCCTGGAAATGGCCTGCTGGGACATCATCGGCAAGGCCGCCAACAAGCCGGTTTACGAGCTGCTCGGCGGCAAGGTCAACGAGCGTCTGCGTTCCTACACCTACCTGTACCCGGTCAACAGTCAGGGCGAGTACGACTATGACGACCCGGACCTGGCCGCCGAGTGCGCCATCGAGAACATGAACAAAGGCTTCACCGCCGTGAAATTCGACCCGGCCGGCCCGTACACCGCGTATTCGGGCCACCAGATCTCCCTTGAGGTGCTGGAGCGCTGCGAGACCTTCTGCCGCAAGATCCGCGAAGCGGTGGGCGACAAGTGCGACCTGCTGTTCGGCACCCACGGGCAGATGGTGCCGTCGTCGGCAATCCGCCTGGCCAAGCGCCTGGAGAAATACGACCCGCTGTGGTTCGAAGAGCCGGTGCCACCGGGCCAGGAAGACGCCATGGCCCAGGTCGCGGCCAAGACCAGTATCCCGATCGCCACCGGCGAGCGCCTGACCACCAAGTATGAGTTCTTCAAGCTGCTGCAGGCCGGCGGTGCGTCGATCCTGCAGATGAATGTGGCGCGCTGCGGTGGGCTGCTGGAGGCGAAGAAAATCGCGAGCATGGCCGAGGCTTACTACGCGCAAATCGCCCCGCATTTGTACAACGGGCCGATTGGCGCAGCGGCGAGCTTTCAGCTGGCCACGTGCACGCCGAACTTCCTGATCCAGGAAAGCATCATGACCTGGGGCGGTTTCCATGCCGAAGTGCTGACCAAGCCGCTGCAATGGGAGGACGGCTACATCATCCCGTCCACCGAACCGGGCCTGGGGGTTGAACTGAACATGGACGTGGTGCGCAAGCACACGCCGTACACCGGGGAACGCCTGCACCTGCAAATGGCGCCGACGCCGGCTGACGTGAAAGACACTTCGCCCGCCAAGGGCTAAAAAAAACGACTGATGCGGTAACCGTGAATGACATATGACTACATCATCGCCGGCGCTGGCGCCGCAGGCTGCATCCTGGCCAACCGGTTGTCCGCCTCGGGCGAACACTCCGTGTTGCTGCTGGAAGCCGGCGGCAAGGACAGCTCCTGGTGGTTCAAGATTCCGGTCGGTTTCGCCAAGATGTATTACAACCCGACCTTCAACTGGATGTACTACAGCCAGCCACAAAAGCAGTTGGCCGGGCGTGAAATTTACGCGCCGCGCGGCAAAGTGCAGGGTGGATCGGGCTCGATCAACGCCATGATCTACGTGCGCGGCCAGGCCCATGACTTCAACGACTGGGCCGCCAACGGCAACGACGGCTGGGGTTTTGCGGACGTACTGCCGTATTTCCGCAAGCTGGAAAACCACCCGCTGGGCGACACCGAGTACCACGGCGGCAGCGGCCCCATCAGCATCACGCCGATGAAGGGCCAGACCCATCCGATCTGCGACGTGTTCCTCAAGGGCTGCGAGCAATTGGGCTATGCCTACAGCGACGACTTCAACGGCCCGAACTTCGAAGGCGCCGGTTTGTATGACGTCAACACGCGCAATGGTGAACGTTGTTCCAGCAGCTTTGCGCACCTGCACCCGGCGCTCGGCCGTTCCAATCTGACGGTGGAGTTGCATGCGTTGGTGGATCGCGTGCTGTTCGACGATCAGCAACGCGCCACGGGCATTGCCGTCACCCAGCATGGCGTGACGCGCACCTTCACGGCGCGCAAGGAAGTGATCCTGTGTGCCGGCGCGGTGGACACGCCGAAGATCCTGCAATTGTCCGGTGTGGCCGACCAGCACCTGCTGGCTGAACACAACATCCCGTTGGTCAAGCACCTGCCGGCAGTGGGCGAAAACCTGCAGGACCATCTGTGCGCCAGCTACTACTACAAGGCCAACATCCCGACGCTGAACGACGAACTCAGCTCGCTGTTCGGCCAGCTCAAGCTGGGTTTGAAATACCTGCTGACCCGCAAGGGCGCGCTGGCGATGAGCGTCAACCAGGCCGGCGGCTTCTTTCGCGGCAACGACGAACAGAAGGACCCGAACCTGCAGCTGTACTTCAACCCGCTGTCGTACCAGATCCCGAAAAACAACAAGGCCAGCCTCAAGCCCGAGCCGTATTCCGGCTTCCTGCTGTGCTTCAACCCGTGCCGGCCGACCAGCCGGGGCACCATCCGCATCGCCTCGAAAAATCCACGGGACGCGGCGCTGATCGACCCCAACTACCTGAGCACCCAGAAGGACATCGACGAGGTGATCCAGGGCAGTCGGTTGATGCGCAAGATCATGCAGGCGCCAGCGCTCAAGGGCATCACCGTGGCCGAGGTGCTACCCGGCGCGGCGGTGCAGACCGACGAGCAGATGCTGCAATACTTCCGCGAGAACAGCGGCTCGATCTACCACCTGTGCGGCTCCTGCGCCATGGGCTCGGACCCGCAGGTGTCAGTGGTGGACAAGCGCTTGAAGGTGCATGGGCTGGAAGGGCTGCGCATTGTCGATGCGTCGATCTTCCCCAACGTGACGTCGGGCAATACCCATGCGGCGGTGTTGATGGTGGCGGAGAAGGGCGCTGACTTGATCCTGGAGGATGCGGGCTAAATCAGGAGAGTGCACAAAACCCGTGGCGAGGGGGCTTGTCCCCCGTTGGGCTGCGCAGCGGCCCCAAAAAAAGCAGGAGCGCTGCGCACTCCAACGGGGGACAAGCCCCCTCGCCACAAAGTGTTCCCTACCAGCCACGCAGGCGTGGCCAGTCTTGAATCCCGCCATCCTCCAACAGCGCGTTATAGCTGCCAAACTGCGCCCCCGTCGCACAGGCATGGTTGGGCAAAATTCGCAGACGCGTGCCCAACGGGAACTGCGCAGCCACATCTACAGTGCCACCCTGGAACTGCACCACCCCATGCTCCTGATTGGCGCTGCTCAACAGCAGCCCCTCAATCGGCTCACCGCGTTCATCGCAGACCTGGCCGTAACCAAAATCCTGTTTCTGCGATTGCGTGCCGCGATCCCGACTCATCGCCATCCAGCCCGAGTCCGTGATGACCCAGCCTTTTTCCGATTGATGCCCGATCACCGTGGTCAACACGCTCAAGGCCAGTTCGTCGAGGCGGCACACGCCAATGTTGTGCATCACCAAGTCGAAAAAGGCATAGACCCCAGCGCGCAGTTCGGTCACGCCGTCCAGGTTGAGGGCGGATAACGCGGTGGGTGTCGAGCCGACGCTGACCTGCGCGCAACGCATCCCAGCCGCACGAATGCGTTCGGCCGCTTCAACACACCGCGCACGCTCCTGCTCCGCGATGGCTTGCAGCGCGTCAGGCGTGTCCAGGCCGTAGCTTTCACCGGCATGGGTCAGCACGCCGGTGAGGCTGTCACCGAGCAGGCGGGCGATGTCCAGCAGCAGCGGGTCGTGTGGCTTGACCCCGGAGCGATGGCCGTCGCAGTCGATCTCGATCATCACCGCAAAGCGTTCGCCATGCTCGCGACCAAAATCAACGATGGCCTGGGCGCCGGCCAGGCTGTCGGTGATCAGCGTCAAGGCGCAACCCCGACGACGCAGCGCCAGGGCCTGGGGCAATTTGTGCGGGGCCATGGCCACGGCGTAGAGGATGTCGAGGATGCCCAGGTCGAAAAAATACTCGGCCTCTTTCAACGTCGAAACGGTGATGCCACGGGCACCCGCGGCGATTTGCGCAGCCACCACTTCGGCGCACTTGTGGGTTTTGACATGGGGACGTAACTGCACGCCCAAGGTATTGGCGCGCTCTTGCATGCGCTGGATATTGCGCTGCATTTTTACGCTATCGATCAGTGCGGCGGGCGTGTCCACGGGTGCGGCTCCACATTGAGGGACAGTGCGCAAATTGACGCCCTGTCCAGGACTGGATATGTTGTCTTGCATGAAAAACACCTCTCCCAACGATACTCACCTGATCAGCCAGCTCGAACAGATTGCCGAAGGCTTGAGCAAGACCTTCAGCCCGTTCTGCGAAGTGGTGCTGCACGACTTGCGCGACCCGCAGCACTCGATCCTGGCCATCCATAACAACCTGTCCGGTCGCGCACCGGGAGACCCGACCACCGAGTTGGGCCTGGCGCGGATTGCCGACCCGGACTACCCGCAAGTCATCGCCAATTACCAGAACCAGTTCAGCGACGGTCGCCAGGTCAAGAGCACCTCGATTGGCATCAAGGGCGTGGGTGGCGAGTACGTCGCGGCCTTGTGCATGAACGTCGATCTCTCATTGTTCCGTGGCCTGCAAGGCATGCTGGAGCAGTTCGGCTCGGTCAGCGGCGACAAGCTCATCGAGTCCCTGGACCCTTCCGGTGCCGACGTCATCCGTGCGCGTATCGACCAGTTCGCCGCCCGCCTGGCCACCACCCCGCGTGCGTTGAAGACGGCGGACCGGCGTGTGCTGATGCAGGAACTCAAAGACTCGGGCTGTCTGGATATTCGCCGGGCCATGGAAACCGTGGCTTCCCACTTGGGCGTGTCGCGCGCGGCGGTCTACACCTACGCCAAGTAGCGCGCCACGGCTTCAATCTCCACCAGATACCCGTGATGCAACTCGGGTACCGGTACCACCGCGCGGGCAGGGCGGTGGTCGCCCAGCGCGGCGGCGTACACGCTATCGAATGCAGGCCAGTGTTCGACGCCGGCCACATAGACCGTGACCTTCACCAAATCCTCTGGCGTAGCGTCGGCGGCTTTCAAAATCTCCAGCAGATTGTTCAGGGTTATCCGGGCCTGTTCGGCAAATGCCGCCGACAGGTTGTGCTGTCCATCCGGACTGACCGGCAATTGCCCTGAGATGTACAACGTGTCGCCGTGGCGGATGGCCTGCGAGTAATGGCCGGCGGGCTTGGCGGCGTTGGGCGTCTGGATGATCTTCATGAGGCCTCGCTGAGCAGCGCGGCATACTTCTGGATGTCGACGTTGCCACCCGTGACGATAATCCCCACGCGTTGGCCCTTGAACCGGTCACCTTCGTTGAGCAATGCCGCCAACCCCAGGCAGCCGGTAGGCTCCACCACCAGTTTCATGCGCTGCATGAAGAACTTCATCGCCCCCACCAACTCGGCATCCGACACGGTGAGGATGTCGTTCACCTGGTCGCGGATGATCGGGAAGGTGTAGTCGCCCAAGTGTTGAGTCTGCGCACCATCGGCAATGGTAGCCGGTGTGTCGATATGCACGATGCTGCCGCTGCGAAACGAGCGTTGGCCGTCATTGCCGGCTTCGGGCTCGACGCCATACAGCAGGCAGTCGGGCGCCAGGGCGCGGGTACTCAGTGCGGTGCCCGAAAGCATTCCGCCGCCACCGAGGCCGACGAACAACGCATCCAGCCGGCCGGTGGTCTCCAGCAGTTCCTTGGCGGCGGTGCCTTGCTCGGCAAGGATGTGCGGATGGTCATAGGGCGGGATCAGGGTCAGGCCGTGTTCGGTGGCCAGGTTACGGCCGATCTGTTCACGGTCTTCGGTGAAACGGTCATACAGCACCACGCGTGCGCCATAGTCGCGGGTGGCCGCGACCTTGGCGGCCGGCGCATCGGTGGGCATTACGATGGTCGCCGGTATGCCCAACAACTGCGCTGCCAGGGCAATGCCTTGGGCGTGGTTGCCGGAGGAAAACGCCACCACACCGGCCTTGCGCTGCTGATCATCGAAGCGCGACAACGCGTTAAAAGCACCGCGAAACTTGAACGAGCCAGCCCTTTGCAGGTTTTCACACTTGATGAACACCTGGGCACCGGTCAGCGCATCGAGGGTGCGTGAGGTGAATACCGGCGTGTGGTGGGCGAAGCCTTCCAAACGTTGGGCGGCGGCGATGACGTCTTGGTAAGTCGGCAAATGCATGGGGAACGGACCTCAGTGGCTTGTCTAGATAAAATATCCACAACAAGACAAATAGTAAAGGTTCGTGTGTGCATGTTAGCGTTTCGGGCTTCTCTGACCGTTAGAGGATTAAACGTTGATCCGACTTACCGATTACATCGCCCCGATCTCTCAATCCTGCCTTGCGCCGTGGGCCGACCTGGCGCCTTGGGCACTGGTCACACAGGCGCCGGCCATCGTTCGCCAATTGTTGGCCGAACTGCCAGCCGACGAGTACGTCATCCAGGATGAAATCGCCATTCACCGTACCGCTACGGTCGAGGCGGGTGCCTTGCTCAAGCCGCCACTGATCATCGGTGCCCACTGTTTTATCGCCAGCGGCTCACTGCTGCGTGGCGGTTGCTGGTTGGATGAACACTGCATCATCGGTCCCGGCGCCGAGTTGAAGACGTCCTTCGTGTTCAGCGGCAGCAAGCTGGCGCACTTCAACTTTGTCGGTGATTCGGTGCTGGGGCAGGGGGTCAACCTGGAAGCGGGGAGCATCGTCGCCAACTACCGCAATGAGCGCGATGACAAAGAAGTGTTGGTACGAGTGGACGGGGCACTGCAACGCACCGGTTGCGACAAGTTTGGTGCGCTGCTCGGTGACCAGTGCCGGATCGGCGCCAATGCGGTATTGGCGCCAGGTGCGCTACTCAAGCCTGCCAGCGTGGTGGGGCGCGGGCAGGTGTTTGATGCAGAGAAAGACTAGAAGTCGGCAATAAACTGCACGCCGCCGACCACCGCACCGGTGGTTTGCGTCAGCCCGCCGGGATACTTCACGTACTGCAGGTTGGGCCGCACCATCAGCCACTTAGTCGCCTGCACGCCGTAGTTGATCTCGTAGCTGTATTCGCGGCGTTGCTCGGGCACGTACAGCGGGTCATCAGTGGCGGTTACGCCATTGGCGGCGTTGAGCATCTGCGTGTTACGGGTGTAGCGGTCGCTGACCTGCAGTTTCGACGCGCCAATACCAAAAGTGTCGTCTGGGCGTGAATCGAACGGGCCTCGGTAGATCAGGCCGACCTGAATCAGGTTTTTAATCACGCTCTTGTCCGGGTCATTCATCGTCAGGTTGGCGAATACGTTGAGCCCGCGCTTGTTGTTGCCGTCGACCGTGGTCAACTGCTGCTGGCCCGACAGCCACCAGCCGTCGTTGCTGGAATACATCCGATAGGGCTTTTGCGAGCTGGCGGCAAAGTTGCCGTCGGCGTCCTTGAGCATGTCCTTGGTGTCCGCGTTGGCATAGTAGTAACCCAGGTGGTATTCGGAGTTCAGCCCAGCTACCCGGCCCTTCCAGATGGCTTCGATGGGAAAACTGGTGCCTTGGGAGCCGCTGATGAAGGGTTTGAAGCCATTGCTGGCTTCGGCGTTGCCGGGGTTCTTGTCGTAGGCTCCGACCTGTACCGCAAACTCGTCGGAGAACTGGTACTTGGCGCGCACTGCCCACTGACTGATGGGGAAGCTGTTCCACACGCCATTCCAGTTGCCTTCCTGGGAACCGCACAGGGTCACGTTCTGGAATTCGCAGGGGAACTGATCGAAGTCTTCGCCATGGCCGAAGCGCCCCAGTTTCAAGGCGAATTTGCGCTCGAAGAATTTCTGCTCGTACCAGAACTGCGAGAGCCGCCAGGCATTGCCACCGCCGAACACTTCCATGGTGGAGGTCAGTCCAGTGGCGTTGGGCTGGTGCACGCGGTCGTTGGTGATGTCCTTGCCATGACGCTCGCCGATGCCGATGCGCAAGGTAGCGTCTTGCCAACCGAGCAGTTTTTGCAGGTCCATGTTCACACCGAGAATCAACTGGTCGCTCCAGCGTGCCGTGGTATGCGAGTTGTAGCCACCGCCGAGGTTGGAACCGACCTCGCCGACGTACTTGAGGGTGAAGTCATAGCCTTGCTCGGCCAGTTGCGGGCGCAGGCCGTTCCAGTCGCCGAGCATGGCGGGGGAGTTTGGGTCCAGTAAACCCGCGCTGAGGGCGCAGGTGGACATGGCGCTGCAGAGCAGGGCCAGGGGTAGGGTGATGCGCATGGAAAAGCTCCTTGGATTGTTGTTTTTATTGGGGTGGAACTCGAACTTCAGGCACACAGAGGCCCCTGTGGGAGCGGGCTTGCTCGCGAAAGCGGTGGTTCAGGCGTGAATCCTGTGACTGACACACTGCATTCGCGAGCAAGCCCGCTCCCACAGTGGAACTGTGGTGGTTGGAAGAGCGGGGTGTTACTGGAGGTTTACGTACAACCCGCCATCCACCAGCAACGACGCGCCGGTTACGTAGCGCGCCATGTCCGAGGCCAGGAATACGATGGGCCCGGCCACATCATCCGGCTCACCCAGGCGACCCAACGGCGTGCGTGAGGTCATGTAGGCGAGTTTTTCCTCATCGGCCAGGTCGTCCTTGTTGATGTCGGTGGCGATGGTGCCCGGCAGTACCGAGTTGCAGCGAATGCCGTACGGCCCCAGGGCAATTGCGCAGGATTGCATCAACGAATGCAGGCCGGCCTTGGTGGGTGTGTAATGGGTCTGCATGCCGCCGCCGACCAGGGCGCTGATGGAGCTGACGGCGATAATCGCGCCGCCGCGACCCTGGTTTTTCATCTGGTTGGCCGCTGCCTGTACGGCGAAGTAGGCGCCATTGAGGTTGGTGTTGACGGTTTTCAGGTAGACCTCGCGGGGCATGTCGAGGAACGAGTGGAACGGGCAGATGCCGGCGTTGTTGACGAACACATCGACGCTGCCGAAGGCTTTTACTGCGCCGGCCACCAGTTTGTCGCCGGTGTCCGGGTCGGCCGCGTCGCCGCCCACTTCAATGGCTATACCGCCGAACGCCTTTATCTCTTCGATCAACGAGTGCGCTGCCTCGGTGCCTTGGCCGCTGCCGCTATGGCCGATCACCACGCGGGCACCCTGGCGCGCACATTCACGGGCGGCGGCGCGGCCGATGCCACGGGAGGCGCCGGTGATGATCACGGTTTTGTCTGCAAGCAACATAAAACTCTCCTTCAAAAATAAGCGGCATCAGCCGAGATAATTGCCGTAGCCGACCATGGCGATCGCACCGAGGATCACCGCGATACCCGCCACCAGCACGCCTTTGTTGGCCGCACTGGTGCCGTGCCATTCGCGGAAATACAGGCCCCAGCAGTTGGACACGATGATGATGAACGACATGTGCAGTACCCAGGAGCTGGCGTCGTTCTGCAGGCGGCTTTCGCCCATGCCGTAGAAGAAAAACTGCAGGAACCACAGGGTGCCGGCAATCGCCACCAACAGATAGTTGCCCAGCAGCGGGGTGCTGCGGTCGGTGTAGTTATGGAAGGTGCGGTTGCGCCAATTCAGCCACAGGCACCAAATACCGTTGGTGGTGAGGCCGCCCCACATGATCACCATGAAGGTCACGTTGTTCTGGAACAGGCTGTTGGCACCGTGCTCTACAGCAGCGGCGGCCAGCGGTCGTCCGGCGGAAATGCCGTAGCTGAAACACGCACTCAGTACGCCGGAAATCACCGCCACCAGCATGCCCTTGCCCAGGGAGAATTCGCTGACACTGGCGAACTTCACCGCCTGGGACACTTCCCTTTCCTTGATCAGCCCGGCCTTGCCGCACACTGCAATACCGACCAGCGATACGGCCACGCCCCACAAAACCCAGTGCCCGCCTTGCGAGGCCAGCATCGCGGTCAGCGTACCTTCGGTTTCTGTAGTGAAGAGGTCGCGGTACAGCGCCGGCATCAATGCGCCGAGGGCCGAGGTGAGGCCCATGATCAGCGACATGCCCAGGGACAAGCCGAGGTAGCGCATGGTCAGGCCAAATGTCAGCCCGCCGATGCCCCACAACACGCCGAACAGGTAGGTCCAGAGCAGGGTGCTGGTGTCTGCGTTGCGCAGGATTTCCACCCAACCGGGCACCGTCAGTTGCGCCGCGATCAGCGGCACGATCAGCCAGGACACCAGGCCGCCGGTGATCCAGTAACTTTCCCAGGCCCAGCCGCGGACCTTCTTGTAGGGGATGTAGAAACTGCCGGAAGCGAAGCCGCCGATAAAGTGCAGAATCACACCAAGGAGAATGATTTCCACGTAGTCGAATCCTTTTTATTGTTGTTGTGCGTCGGTTGGATCAGGGGCGCGTCAGTTGGAACATGGGCAGCAGGTCAACACTGATCGGCGAGGCGTCTGCGTGGCTGGGCATGATGTCCTGCATGTAGGCCCACCAGCGCTGCATCAGTGCTGTACCGGGCAGCTCGTCCAGGCCGTGGACGTCTTCGTGGGTCAGCACGGCGAACAGCGCATTGCCCGGTTCATCGAAGAAAATCCGGTAATCCACCACACCCGCATCGAGCAGCGCCTGGGCCAGTTCGGGCCAGATGTCGTCGTGGCGCTTGCGGTATTCATCGGCCTGGCCGGGGTTGAGGTTCATGCGAAAGGCACGGGTCTGCATCACGGCGCTCCATGGTTGGGTGTGTAGATACGCACCGCGTTGTGCAGGAAGAATTTGGCTTGTACCGCCTCGGGTTTACCGGCCACGCAGCGCTTGACCAGGCCCAAGGTGGCGGCGAAATCCGCCAGGTGATAGCTGTTGGGCCAGTCACTGCCGAAGAAGCAGCGGTCTTCGCCGAAGGCTTCCCACAACACCGCCAAGCGATCGTTGTAGAACGCCGTGTCGGTGATCAAGCCTTGAGGGCCGAGCTGGGGAATCTCCGCCAGTTTGGCGAACACATTCGGGCGTTCGGGCCAGGCGCAGGAGGTCGGCGTGATAGGCCGCCTCTTCGCCTGATGGCACCTGGGCGTTGGGCAGGTGGTCGATGATGATGCGCAGCTCGGGCAGCCTATCGCTCAACTGCAACAGACCTTTGACAAGACGCGGATTCGGATTGGCGCTGTCCAGGCCACGGCCGCTGGCGGCGAGTTGGCGCAGGCCGTCGATAAAGCCAGGGCGCGCCTGGTCTTGCAGCAGGTCGCGATCCCACAGGTTGCCGTAGCGCAGGCCGAGAAACAGCGGCTCATTGGTCAACGCGTCGAGGTCGTTGGCGAAGTCGGCGTGCAGCGGGTCGAGGTTGCCGACAAAGCCGAGCATGCGCGGTTCGCTGCGCAGGGTGTCGAGCAGCCAGCGGTTATCGTCGCGCCACGGGCTGGCTTCCACGGCAATCGCGCCGACCACATTGTGCGGCGCGGCCAGGGCCCAGTAATCCGCCGGCAGGTGCGCGGCGTACAGCCGGTTACCGGGTTCAGGCCATGGAATGCCCTCGGGGCGACGAGGGTCGAACAGGTGCAAATGGCTGTCGATGATCGGGCCGCTGTAGGCAGTCAGGGGCATGACGCAGTCCTTATCAAAAGCAAATTCGGAGGGGCCAGCACGCTAGCGCGCCCGGCCCCGATTAACCAGCTCAGCTCTGCAGGTAAACCGCGTGGGTGTGGGTGTATTCGTACAGGCCGTGCTTGCCGTCGGCACCGCCAATGCCGGATTTGCGCACGCCGGCATGGAAGCCCTGCATGGCCTCGAAGTTCTCACGGTTGACGTAGGTTTCACCAAAGTCGATTTCGCGCACCGCGTGCATGGCCTTGCCCAGGTCGCGCGTGTAGATCGACGACGTCAGGCCGTAGTCGCAATCGTTGGCCAGGGCGATGGCTTCGTCGAGGTCGTCGACGATCTGGATGGGCAGCACCGGACCGAAGATCTCTTCGCGCATGATCTCCATGTCGGCGCGGCATCCAGCCAAGACCGTCGGCTGGAAGTGAAAACCCGCACCCAAGTCGGCAATCTGCCCGCCGCTGACCAACGTTGCGCCCTGGCTCAGGGCGGTGCGTACTTTGCGGTTGACGCTGTCCAGGCCCTGGCGGTTGATCAGCGGGCCCATTTCCACGTCCGCCTGGGCGATAGGGTCGCCATAGCGGGTGGCGGACATGGCTGCGCTGATGCGTTCGATAAACTGGTCGGCAACCTTGCGCTCCACGTACACCCGCTCGGCGCAGTTGCACACCTGGCCGGTGTTGATGATGCGCGAGTCGCGGATGGCTTTGACCGCCAGCTCCAGGTCGGCATCTGCCAGTACGATGGCCGGTGCCTTGCCGCCCAGTTCCAGGTTGAGCTTGGTGATGTTCGGTGCGGCGGCCGTCATGATCCGCGAGCCGGTCGCCACGCTGCCGGTGAAGCTGATCATGTCGACGCCTGTGTGCGCCGTGAGCGCGCCGCCGACCCGGCCGTCACCGCAGACCACGTTGAACACCCCGGCGGGCAGGTCGGTTTCGGCGACGAGCTTGGCGAACTCGAAGCAGTTGTTCGGGGTTTCTTCGCTGGGCTTGATCACGATGGTGTTGCCGGTGAGCAGCGCCGGCGCCATTTTGCGCGCGATCAGGAAGAACGGGAAATTCCACGGCAGGATGCCGGCCACCACGCCCAACGGCTTGCGGAACAGGAAGATATTTTCATTGGGACGGTCGCTGGTGATGATCTCGCCTTCGATGCGTCGTGCCCACTCGGCCATGTAGTCGAGGTAGTCGGCGGTGAAATTCACTTCCACCTCCGCCAGACCACTGACTTTGCCTTGCTCCAGGGTGATGGTGCGCGCCAGGTGCGCCACGTTCTCGCGCAGCTTGGCGGCGATGCGGCGCAGGTGGCCGGCACGTTCGATGGCGGGTTTGCGTGCCCACATCTTTTGCGCCTGGCGTGCGGCGGCCAGGGCCTGGTCGACCTCGGCGGTGGTGGACGCCGGCACCTTCGACAGCAAGGCGCCGGTGGCCGGGTTGAGCACGTCAATGTGCGCTTCGCTGGAGCTGAAGCGGCCATTGATGAAGTTCTGGTAAACGGGAACGGATGACATGGGCAGGTTCCTCAATAAGTACGCGAAGGCGCTTTCGTTTCGGCGGCAGGGCGATAGCGGGCAAGGGTGGCCAGGGCACTCTGGCGCAGGAGGCTGATGTCGATGGCCACCGCGATAAAGCGGCAACCCCAGGCCTGATAGCGGCGTGCATCGTCTTCGTTGGGCGCCAGGATGCCGCTGATCTTGCCGGCGGCGAGGGTGGCGTCGATGGCGTGCTTGATGCGCTCCTGGACCTCTGGGTGGCCGGGGTTGCCGGCGTGACCCAGGCCGATGGACAAGTCGGCGGGGCCGATGAATACAGCGTCAACGCCTTCTACGGCGGCAATCGCGGCGACGTTTTCCACGCCAAGGCGCGACTCCACCTGCACGATCAGGCACAACTCCTCATGGGCGGTGGCCAGGTAGTTGTCCACGCCGTCCCAGCGCGTAGCGCGGGTCAGACCGCCGCCGACGCCACGGATGCCGTGGGGCGGGTAACGCATGGCACGCACCAGGGCCTGGGCCTGTTCGGCGGTTTCGACCATGGGGATCATCAAGGTCTGAGCGCCGATATCGAGCAGTTGCTTGATCAGGCTGGCGTCACTGTTGACGGCGCGCACCACGGGCGCGGTGCTGTACGGCGCGACCGTCTGCAACTGGTTGAGGACGCTCGGAACCGTGTTGGGAGCATGTTCACCGTCGATCAGCATCCAGTCGTATCCGAGGCTGGCGACGATCTCGGCAGCGTAGCCGGTGGCGAAACCGGCCCAGATGCCGTATTGGGTGGCGTCCTTGGCGAGGGCGGCCTTGAAGCCATTGCGGGGCATGTTCATGGCGGGTTCCTCAGCGGTTGTAGGGACGGTGCAGTTGGCAGTCCGGGTTCAGGTCAACGCCAAAGCCCGGCTTGTCCAGCGCCGACAAGCGCATGCGGCCATTTACCGGCACCGGTTCGCCCAACAATTGCGGGTGGAACATCGGCACCACTTCATCCGCTTTGGGCGCCATCATCAGGAACTCGGCGAATGGGCTGTTATGGCGGGTGGCGACAAAGTGATAGCTGTACACCGACGAACCGTGGGGCACGACCATTGCGTTATGCGCATCCGCCAACGCCGAGATTTTCACCAGTTCGGTGAGGCCGCCGCACCAGCCGACGTCGGGCTGGATGATGTCGCAGCAGCCCATCTCTAGCAGCATGCGGAAACCCCAGCGGGTGGCTTCGTGTTCGCCGGTGGTCACCAACATGCCTTTGGGCACGTTGTTGCGCAGGGCGGCATAGCCCCAATAATCGTCTGGGGACAGCGCTTCTTCGATCCACTTCAGGCCATGCTCATGGGCGCCGATCGCCAGCTTGGTGGCGTAGTTCAAATCCAGGCTCATCCAGCAATCGAGCATCAGCCAGAAGTCAGGGCCGACCCGTTCACGCATGGTCGCCAGCGCTTCGAGGTTCTTGCGCAGGCCTTCTTCGCCTTCGCTGGGGCCGTGGTGCAGGGGCATTTTGCCGCCGATAAAACCCATTTTCTGCGCGAGATCCGGGCGCGCGCCGGTGGCGTAGAACTGCAACTCATCCCGCACCGCGCCGCCGAGCAGTTGGTGCACGGGTTCCTGGCGGATTTTGCCGAGCAGGTCCCACAACGCCAGGTCGACGCCGGAAATCGTGTTGATCACCAGGCCCTTACGCCCGTAATACAGGGTGGACTGGTACATCTGGTCCCAGATTTTTTCGATGTCGGTGACGCGGGCGCCTTCGATAAAGCGCGCCAGGTGTTTCTCGACAATGTAAGCCGCCGGTTCACCGCCAGTGGTCACAGCGAAACCGACGGTGCCGTCGCTGGCTTCGATCTCCACCACCAGGGTGCCGAGCACGTTGATGCCAAAGCTGCGACGGCTCTGGCGGTACTCGGGGTACTTGCTCATCGGCGTGGAAATGTGGTCGTCGATCCAATGCCCATCGGCCTGGTCGTGGTAATCGGCGCCGCCGCCTCGCAGTACAAAGGCGCGGACGTGTTTGATGGTGAGATGACCCATGATGTGACTCCTGGCGTTAAACAGTGGCCGGCGTTTTCGACGCGGTGCGGCCGGGTGAATGGATGCCCAGCACCAGCAATGCAGCCAGTACCGTGGTGGCGGACAGCAGGTACAGGCCGGCTGCCGGGGAATTGAAGGCGCCTTCGGCCCAGTGCTTGATGACCGGTGCGATGAAGCCACCGAGGGCGCCGAAGGAATTGATCAGTGCAATGCCGGCTGCGGCAGCGCTGCCGGCCAGGTAGCTGGAGGGGAAAGTCCAGAACACCGGTTGCACCGCGATGAACCCCGAGGCGGCAAAGCACAGCGCGAGCATGCCCAGCAGCGGGTTGGCGAAGGTCACCGAGCAGGCAATGCCCGCTGCAGCCATCAGCAGGGTCAGGCAGGCGGTCTGGCGACGCAGGCCGGTACGGTCGCTGTAGCTGGGAATCCACCAGGCCGCAAACAGTGCGCAGAGCCAGGGAATGGCCGAGACCAGCCCGACCATCAAGCCGACCTTGGTGCCGAGCAGATCGCCCACTTGGGTCGGCAGGTAAAACACCACGCCGTAGACGCTGGCCTGGATCAGCAGGTACACCAGGCACAAGTACAACACCGCGGGTTGGCACAGCACGGTGAGCAGGCTGCGACCGTGGGAGGTTTTGTGCTGGTCTTCGCTGTCCAGCAGGCTTTGGATCTGCTGGCGTTCAGCGCAGGTCAGCCACTGGGCATCGGCGGGGCGATTGTCGAGGTACCAATAGGCCCAAATGCCTACTGCGGTCGCCATCAGGCCTTCCACCGCGAACAGCCACTGCCAGCCGTGTATGCCGCCAAACCCATCCATTTCCAGCAGCAAACCGGACAACGGGCTACCGAAGATGAAGGCCAGCGGCGCACCGAAATAGAAGAAACCCATGGCCTTGCCGCGCACGGCCTGGGGGAACCAGTAGGTAAGGTAAAGAATGACGCCGGGGAAAAATCCGGCTTCGGCCACACCGAGTAAAAAGCGCAGCACGTAGAAGCTGGTTTCGTTGTGGGCAAACACCATGGCCGCCGAAATCAGGCCCCAGCTGACCATGATGCGGCACATCCACAGACGGGCGCCGACGCGGTGCAGGATCAGGTTGCTCGGCACTTCGAGCAGCGCGTAGCCGACAAAAAACACGCCGGCGCCAAACGCAAAGGCAGCGTCGCTTAAACCGGTGTCGGCCTGGAAAGCTTGTTTGGCGAACCCGACGTTGGCGCGGTCGAGAAAGGCCATGATGTACATCAACAGCAGGAAGGGCAGCAGTCGCCAAGAAATCTTGGCGAGCAGGGGCGCGGGGAGGGTTTTCATAGTGGCGTCCGATGTTTTGTTCTTATGGGACGGACTGTACGGCGGCCGAGCAATACGCTACAAATCGAATCTCGCTTACAACTGATAACCTCAGGGTATCGATAACAAGGATAAAAATGCGCAGTCCCGCGATCTCTCCCAGCCTGTTCAACCGCCTGCGCTACAAGCACCTGCATATGCTCGTTGCGCTGAGCTCCAGCCAAAACCTGCACCGTGCGTCACAGGCGCTGAACATGTCGCAGCCTGCCGCCACGCGCATGCTGCGCGAAATCGAGGACATGTTTGCCTGTGATCTCTTCGAGCGGTTGCCTAGGGGCATGCGTCCTACGGCACTTGGCCAGGAGTTGATTCGCTTTGCCGAATCCGCCTTGAGCGGCCTGGACCGTTGCGCCGAAGACTTAATGGCACGACAGCAGGGCGGTTACGGCTACCTGTCGATTGGCACCATCATGGGGGCGGCGCCGGACCTGGTGATGGATTCCATCGCGCAGATCAAATCGCTGAACCCGCAACTGCGTATCCGCATCATGGGTGACACCAGCGACCAGGTGATCCAGTTGCTTGAACAGGGACGCATCGACCTGGCTATCTCGCGCCGTAATGCCGCCACCGACAACGAGCACTACAGCTTCGAACCCCTGGGCAACGAACGCTTGCTGGTGGTTGTGCACGCGGGCCACCCCTTGGCCCAGCGTGAGCAGTTGATGCTGGATGAACTGGTGCGCGACTGGCCGTGGATCCTGCAACCGCAAACCAGCCCGGCGCGCATCGGCTTCGACCAGGCGCTGCAGGATCTGGCGCTGCCCAGCCCGGCGGACATCATCGAATGCAGCTCGGTTTACTCCATGCAGCAGTTGATCCAGCTGACCGACGCGGTGATGGTGCTGTCCGAAAGTGCACTGCGTGATTACCTGAAAATGGGCCTGGTGGTGGCGCTGCCGGTGGCCCTCGACGTGCGACTGGCGCCGTTTGGCATGTTGTTGCGCAAGGGCGAAGTGGTGAGCCGCGAGCTGGGGTTGTTTATCGACTTGTTGCGACAGAAGGCCGCGATGCTTTGAACGCGATGTGTAAAGGGCATGGTGCGTCGGCACGATATTAAATAGAATGAATCTCATTTGAGACTCACTCGCGCCGCGCAGGTCGCTTGCCATGAATGATGCTGTTGTTCCGACCCTCGCCCCCGAACTGACGCTGTCGAGCCTGTACCGTGACCACCGCAGTTGGCTGGAAAGCTGGCTGCGCCGGCGCCTGGGCAATGCCTGGGATGCGGCTGACCTGAGCCAGGATACGTTCTTGCGGGTGCTCGCCAGCGCCCAGCCGATTGCGCAGATGCAGGAGCCGCGTGCCTATCTGGTCACCGTCGGCAAGCGCCTGTTGGTGAATTTTCATCAGCGGCGCAGCCTTGAACAGGCCTATCTGAAGGCCTTGGCGAGCCTCCCCGAAACCTGCGTGCCGTCGCCCGAACAGCGTTGGCTGGTGCTGGAAACCCTGCAAGCCCTGGATGAATTGCTCGATGGTTTGCCGGTGCTGGTCCGCCGAGCCTTCCTGTGGAGCCAATTGGAAGGCTTGGGCTACCGAGAGATCGCCGAGCGCCTGGACGTGTCGGAACGCACCGTAAAACGCTACATGGCCCAGGCCTACGAACACTGCCTGCTGGTGGACCTGTGAGCCGCGACGTCGCCCGCGCCGCCGCGCAATGGTTGGCGCTACTGGAGTCCGGTGCGGCCACCGAGCGTGATCACGCCGCGTTGCAGCATTGGCGTGACAGCCACCCCCAGCATGAACAGACCTGGCAAAAAGCCCAGACCCTGCGCCAGCGTTTCAGCGACTTGCCCCAGGCCTTGGCGATGGCCAGCCTCGACCGTCCGCAACCGGGACGCCGTGCCGTACTCAAGCGTGCGCTGGGGATCGCTGCACTGGTGCCGACCGCGTGGTTGATCAGCCGCCAATTGCCCATCGAGGCCTGGCGTGCCGACTTGCACACCGCCACCGGCGAGCGCAAACGCATGTCCCTGGCCGATGGCGGCAGCTTGCAGCTCAATACCGCGACGGCGGTGGACGTGGACCTGGCGCAGCGCCGCATCAGCCTGGTTGAGGGTGAGCTGGCGTTGAATGTGCCAGGCATGACGGCGATGACCGTGCACACACGCTACGGCGAGCTGCGGGTCAGCCAGGCTGAGGTGTGTGTGCGGCAG
Source organism: Pseudomonas azotoformans (assembly GCF_001579805.1). NCBI lineage: Bacteria > Pseudomonadati > Pseudomonadota > Gammaproteobacteria > Pseudomonadales > Pseudomonadaceae > Pseudomonas > Pseudomonas azotoformans. The sequence goes on from NZ_CP014546.1 coordinate 4,674,587, forward strand.
CTGGCCACGGGTTGCCTGGTGTCGGTGCTCAAGGGCTCGGTCCAGGTGCGCGATTTGAGCGGGCAGATGGCGACCTTGCAAGGTGGGCAGCAAGCGCCGCTCAAAGCCAGCGGCCTAGGGACCTGGGTGCCTTTCGATGTGCTGCAACTCGGCTGGCGCGATGGCGTGCTGACCGCGCAGAATCAGACGCTGGGTGACTTTCTGCGGGAGCTGGAGCGTTATCGACCGGGTGTGTTGCGCTGGGAGCCGAGCCTGGAAGACCTGCGGGTTACCGGTAGTTTTCGCCTGGACGACACCGACCGCATCCTCAACCTGCTGGCCTCAAGCCTGGGGCTGGAGGTGCAGGCGCGGACGCGGTATTGGGTGACCTTGCGCAAGGTCGTCTAAATCACGTGGGCCCGTTGCAGCTCAGTCAAGGATTGCGCCTTGAGCTGCGCCAACAACGGATCACGCCGGTCACGCGGGTGCGGCAGATTCACCGCCAATTCCTGGCGAATGCTGCTCGGTCGGTTGTCCATCACCAGCACCCGGTCACTCAGGTACAGCGCCTCGTCCACATCATGGGTCACCAGCAACAAGGCGATGGCATGGTGTTCGGCCAATTGCAGCAGTAGGTCCTGCAGCTTCATGCGGGTAAAGGCATCCACTGCACTGAACGGCTCATCCAGCAGCAACACCTGCGGCCGTGAATACAACCCCCGCGCAATGGCCACCCGCTGCGCCATGCCGCCGGACAATGCCTTGGGCAGTGCCTGGGCAAAGCCCTTGAGGCCGACTTCCTCGATCAACTGCGTGATCCAGGCCTTGTCGTAGTGGCTGTCATCGCTGAAACCGATGTTCTGTTCCACCGTGAGCCAGGGCATCAGCCGTGGCTCCTGGAACACAAAGGCCACTTCGCCATCGGGGCTGTGCAGTTCACCCTGGAAGTCCGTTTCCAGGCCGGCGACGATGCGCAGCAAGGTGCTTTTGCCGCAGCCGCTGGGGCCGAGCAGGCTCACGGCTTCCCGTGGTTGCAGCACCAAACGCACGTCTTTCAACACGGTGGTGCTGGCAAAGCTTTTACGCGCGACATGAATATCCAACAGAGGTTGCGCGCTCATTGCCCGGCTCCCTGGAAGGTATCGCGCCAGGCCAGGCAACGCGTTTCCAGCGCCGCGAGCAGGCCATCGCTGACTTTGCCCAACAGCGCCAACACGATAATCGCCGCCAGCACGATATCCGGCCGCGAAGTCTCCCGCCCATCACTGAGCAGGTAACCCAAGCCCTTGGTCGCCGCGATCAGCTCGGCTGCCACCAGAAACATCCACGCCAGGCTCAAGCCACTGCGCAACCCGGTGAACAGGCCGGGCAGGGCGGCGGGCAGCAGGATCCGACGCACCAGCCGCCACCGGCTGAAACCGTACATCTGCCCGACTTCCACCAGCTTGCGGTCGATATCGCGGATGGCAGCGACACCATTGAGGTACACCGGGAAAAACGCGCCAATCGCGATCAGCACGATCTTCGAGGTTTCGTCGATGCCCAGCCACAGCAGCAACAGCGGCACCCAGGCCAGGCTCGGGATCGAACGCAGCCCGGCAAACGTCGGTTCCAGGTAGGCTTCGGCCTCGCGGCTCAAACCGACCCAGGCGGCAAACACCAGGGCCAGGCTGGCGCCAATGGCAAAGCCCAACAGTACCCGGCCGAGGCTGGCGCTGATGTGTTTCCACAATGCGCCTTCGGCCAGGTCGGTGAGGGTCACGGCGATTTCGCTGGGTGCCGGCATCTGGTACGACGGCAGCCAACCCACGCGCACCACCACCTCCAGCACCAGCAGGATCAGCACCGGCAACACCAGGCCCTTGAGCCGCCTTGGCCAGGCACTGCGGTTGATCACCACCGGTGCGGCAAGGGGCAATGCTTGGGTTTTGCTGGTCATCACGGGCTCCTTAATGGCCGAACGAGGTGTCGATCAACTGGTCGATCACCTGGTCCACGTTCACGCCTTTGCGCACCAGTTCTTCCGACACCAGGATCGGGGCGGCCGCCTTGGACGCCACCACGTCCTTGCTGCTCAGGAACGGCGTGCTCAAATCGGTGCGCGAGAGTTGCAGCTTGGCCACTTCCAGCGGCAGGCCGGACTCGTCGGCCAGCAGCTTGGCGAATTCATCCGGGTGCTTCACCGCCCAATCCCGCGCCTTTTCATAGGCACCGAGCACTTTGGTGATGGTCTGCGGGTGCGCCTTGGCGAACTTCTCGGTGACGCTGACCACGCCGTAGCTGTTGAAGTCTTTATTGCGGTAGAGCAGGCGCGAACCGGCCTGGATTTCACTGGCGGCCATGTGCGGGTCGAGACCGGCCCAGGCGTCCACGTCACCTTTTTCCAGCGCAGTGCGGCCGTCCGGATGTTGCAGGTGCACCAGTTCCACGTCGTCCTTTTTCAGCCC